>CAKTCK010000013.1 GCA_934539245.1 uncultured Faecalibacterium sp. | reverse complement strand
TTTTCCCTTTTCAATTGAGCTTGTATTATAAAGGAGCGATGTATTATGGCAAAGCAGATCAAGCAGGGCGAGGACGCCCGCAAGGCATTGTGCGCCGGTATTGATACCCTGGCTAACACCGTTAAGATCACCCTTGGCCCCAAGGGCCGCAATGTGGTGCTGGGCAAAAAGTTTGGCGCACCGGTCATCACCAACGATGGCGTGACCATTGCCAAGGAGATCGAGCTGAAGGACGAGTTTGAGAACATGGGCGCACAGCTGGTGCGTGAAGTCGCAACCAAGACCAACGATGCCGCAGGCGATGGCACCACCACCGCTACTGTGCTGGCACAGGCCATGGTCAACGAGGGCATGAAGAACGTTACCGCCGGTGCAAACCCCATGGATATCCGCCGCGGCATGAGCAAGGCCGTTACCACCGCTGTGGAGACCATCAAGGCACACAGCCAGAAGGTGAAGGACAGCAACGATATCGCCCGCGTCGGCACTATCTCTGCCGGTGATCCCGAAATCGGCCGTCTGATCGCCGAGGCTATGGAGAAGGTCACGTCTGACGGCGTTATCACCATCGAGGAAAACAAGACCACTGCCGAGACCTACAACGAGATCGTGGAAGGTATGCAGTTCGACCGCGGCTACCTGACCCCCTATATGGTCACCGATACCGACAAGATGGTGGCCGATCTGGACAACGCTGCTATCCTGATCACCGATAAGAAGATCAGCGTCATTCAGGATCTGGTTCCCCTGCTGGAGCAGGTGATGCAGAACGGCCTGAAGCTGCTGATCGTGGCTGAGGATATTGAGGGCGAGGCACTGTCCACCCTGATCGTCAACCGTCTGCGCGGCACCCTGAATGTCGTGGCTGTCAAGGCTCCCGGCTTCGGCGACCGCCGCAAGGAGATGCTGCAGGATATCGCTACCCTGACCGGCGGCACCGTGATCTCCTCTGATCTGGGCTACGAGCTGAAGGACGCTACCGTCCAGCTGCTGGGTCATGCCCGTCAGGTCAAGGTGACCAAGGAGAACACCACCATCGTGGGCGGCGCAGGCGACAAGGACGCTATTGCAGCTCGCATTGCCCAGATCCGCAGCCAGATCGAGGCCGCTACCAGCGACTTTGACCGCGAGAAGCTGCAGGAGCGTCTGGCTAAGCTGGCCGGCGGCGTGGCTGTCATCAAGGTCGGTGCTGCTACTGAGGTTGAGATGAAGGACAAGAAGCTGCGCATCGAGGATGCTCTGAACGCTACCAAGGCAGCTGTGCAGGAGGGCGTTGTGGCCGGCGGCGGTACTGCTCCCATCAACGCCATCCCCGCTGTGCGCGCCCTGTGCGACAAGCTGGAAGGCGACGAGCGCACCGGTGCTAAGATCGTGCTGAAGGCTCTGGAGGCTCCTCTGCGCCAGATCGCCAAGAACGCCGGCCTGGAGGGCAGCGTTATCATTGACAAGATCGTCTCTGCCAACAAGCCTAACTACGGCTTCGATGCTCAGAACGAGGTCTTTGTCGAGGATATGATCGCCGCTGGCATCGTGGATCCGACCAAGGTCACCCGTTCCGCTCTGGAGAACGCAGCCTCTGTCGCTGAGATGGTGCTGACCACCGAGAGCCTTGTGGCTGACCTGCCGGAACCCCCGGCTCCCGCTGCACCTGCTGGCGGTGACATGGGCGGCATGTACTAATAACAGCCAAAAACCGCATGAATCCTTGGTTTTTGGAGCGCGCAAAAGCGGATTTACGCCAAACTTACGCCAAAAATCAAAGCGCATGATAAGGGTAATGAAATCGGCACTCGCTGAAAAAGCGGGTGCCGATTTTTTGTGTCCGGGAACGTTGAAAAAATAGGCTTAATACCGGAGCGTTCTCAAACGCTATTATGCCGCCTGTGTCTGCTGCTGCTTCTGGCGCAGATGCCGCCGCACCACCAGCAGACAGCCGAGATGCACCATCGCGGTCAGTGCCCAGCTGATGGGGTAGCTGATGTACAGCATAAAGGGAGTGCGGTTCAACTGGAAAATGGTGGCAATCCACACCAGCCGCAGGGCACACACGCCCACAAGGCTTACCACCATGGGCAGTACGCTGTACCCTAGCCCGCGCAGGCTGCTGGCCAGCACGTCCATGATGCCGCACAGCAGGTAGAAGCCGCAGATCAGGCGCAGCCGCTCAACACCGGTGGCGATGACCGCAATGTCCGAGGAGTAGAAGCGCAGCAGCTGGTTTCCCGCCAGTGCCGCGCCGCCGCCCAGCACAAGACCGGTGACCACGACACACAGCAGACAGTTGCGGATCACTCGGTCGAGGTTGTGGTACTTGCGCGCGCCGATGTTCTGGCTGGTAAAGGTGACAGCGGCCTGCGCAAAGGCGTTCATGGCGGTGTATACAAAGCCCTCCAGATTGGAGGAGGCAGAGTTGCCTGCCACCACCATGGAGCCGAAGGAGTTGATGGAGGACTGGATGACCACGTTGGAAAGGCTGAACACTGTACTTTGCAGCCCGGCAGGCAGGCCGATGAGCAAAATCTGCTTCAGCGTTCCGGCGTGGAAGGTGAGCCGCCGCAGATCCAGCCGCAGTGCGCCCTCCTCCCGGACGAGCATCCCGGTCACTAGCAGCGCAGACACGGTCTGGCTGATGATGGTAGCCAGTGCCACGCCCGCCACGCTCATGGAAAAGCCGATGACAAAGACCAGATTCAGCACCACGTTGATGACACCGGCAGCGGCCAGACAGTACAGCGGGCGCTTGGTGTCGCCCACGGCCCGCAGCAGCGCACTGCTAAAGTTGTACAGCATGGTCATGGGCATTCCGATAAAATAGATCTTCAGGTACAGGGTGGAAAGGCCGATCACATCCTCAGGGCAGCTCATCAGTTCCAGTAGGCCGCGCGCGGCGCAAAAGCCCACCACCGCCAGCAGCACGCCGCTGACTAAGCCCAGCGCCACGGCGGTGTGTACCGTATCCTGCACGCCCTTTTCGTCCCGGGCGCCAAAGCACCGGGCTGCCACCACGTTGGCACCCAGCGAAAGTCCGACGAACAGGTTGACCAGCAGATTGATCAGCGCACCGTTGGAGCCGACGGCGGCCAGCGCCGTACTGCCCGCAAAGCGCCCCACCACCACAACGTCGGCGGCGTTGAACAGCAATTGCAAAATGCTGGATGCTGCCAGCGGCACGGAAAACAAGATGATCTTTTGCAGCATAGGTCCGCTGGTCAGGTCTGCGGAACGGCTGGTCGTAGCCATGAGTTATCTACCTCCTATAATAAGCCTTGTGTGAACATAGCAATTGCCTATTATAGCGCGATATTAGGTAAAAAACAAGAGGTAAAGCGTCCGTTTTCCCCAAAAGCGGCAATTATCTGCCGCAGGGCACAGCCTGCAATTGAAAAATGCTGCCCATACTGCTATAATAAAGCGGTACACCCGTAGAAAACGGAGGAAGTTTTATTTATGTATCGGAATCAGATCAAACGGCTGTTGGATATTTTCCTGTCGGCTTGCGGCATCCTGTGCCTTTCGTGGCTGTTGCTGATTTTGGCTGTTGCCATCAAGCTGGACTCGCCCGGGCCGGTGTTTTTCCGGCAGAAGCGTGTAGGCATCGGCAAGCGGCATTTCCAGATCCTCAAGTTCCGCACCATGCGCATTGATACCCCGCACGATATGCCTACCCATCTGCTGCACGACCCGGAGCAGTATATCACCCGTATGGGGCGATTTCTGCGCAAGACTAGTCTGGACGAGCTGCCCCAGCTGTGGAATATCCTTGTGGGAGATATGGCGATCATCGGCCCGCGCCCGGCGCTGTGGAACCAGTACGACCTGCTGGCCGAGCGGGATAAGTACGGCGCAAACGATGTGCGCCCGGGGCTGACTGGCTGGGCGCAGATCCATGGCCGGGACGAACTGGAAATTGCCGAAAAGGCAAAGCTGGACGGCTGGTATGTGGAGCACATCAGTTTTGGGCTGGATGTGAAGTGCTTTTTTGGCACCATTACCGCCGTGCTCAAACACGATGGCGTGGTGGAGGGCGGCACCGGCACCCTGCATGATGAAAAATAAGGTGCGCCCCAGCCGCATTATGGATTTTTCGCTGCGGATAAGTCGTTTGGGATAGATAGAGCACGCCCGGAAGGTCTGCGTACTTTCCGGACGTGCATTTTTGTGGAAAGCAACTTTGCGAAAACCCTGTTTTTTTCGTCCTTTTCTGCGCATACTAACCCCGAAAAATGCGCAGGGAGGCCGTAAAATGTCCAAGCACAGCATCGTCCGGTTGGGAAAGATCGTGGGTGTCTATCTGCTGGTGGCCGCCGTGGCGGCGCTGGGCTGGCTTTGGTGCGCCCTGCCGGAGGAGGTCTATCTGGAGCCGGAGCAGGCGCTCACACTGCCGCGCTTTTGCTGGGTGGAGCCGCTGCGCGGGCACGGCAGCCGCAATGTGGCCAGTACCCGGGCGGTTGGAAGCTATCAGACCACGCTGGCGCTGGGCGGCTGGCTGCCGGTCAAGACCATCCGCGCTACCGTGATGCAGCGCCCTACGGTCACGGTATGCGGTACGCCCTTCGGGGTGAAAATGTTCTCAGAGGGTGCGCTTGTCGTGGGCTTTTCCGAGGTGCACACCGCCGCCGGTACGGTGAACCCCGCAAAGCAGGCGGGGTTGCGGCTGGGTGACCGGGTCATCCGCATGGGAAACACCGTCACCGAGACCAACGAGCAGGTCCATGCCGCGCTGGAAGCTGCCGCCGGTGCGGCGGTGGAGGTGGTCTACGTCCGCAAGGGTGAGCAGCGGCAGACTACCCTTTTGCCGGTGTGGGATACCCAGAACGCCCAGTGGCGGGCAGGGATGTGGGTGCGGGACTCCTCCGCAGGGGTAGGCACCCTGACCTTTGTGGACGCGCAGGCGGGGGTATTTGCTGGGCTGGGACACCCCATCAGCGACAGCGACACCGGCGAGCAGGTCGCCCTGCGCAGCGGCGAGATCGTGGCCTGCCAGATCGTGGGCTGCACCGGCGGCACCGCCGGCAGCCCCGGGGAGCTGAAGGGCAAATTCCTCAGTGACCACGCCCTTGGTAGGATCTGCATCAACGGCGAAAACGGCGTCTACGGCACGGTAAGCACCGCCATTACAGGGCAGCAGATAGAGCTTGCATTCGCGCAGGAGGTGCTGCCCGGCGCAGCAGAGATCCTGACCACCACCAGCGGCGAAACGCCCCACAGCTACCGCGTCTATATTGAAAAGGTGAACGATGCCGACCCGCGCCGCAACATGGTGCTGCGCGTTACCGACCCGGCACTGCTGGCGCAGACCGGCGGCATCGTGCAGGGGATGAGCGGCAGCCCCATCCTGCAAAACGGACGGCTGGTGGGCGCAGTGACCCATGTGCTGGTCAATGACCCGACACGAGGCTACGGCATTTTTGCACAAACCATGCTGGAACAGGCACATTCCGTGCCCGGGACGGACGCGGCAGCATAAAAAAGTAGGACATTCGAGCAAAATTTCCATAATTTCCCAAAATAAACCGTTGAACTGTCTGGAAAATTATGGTAAAATCCATGGTATTAAAGGAACTGCACACATTGGAGGAAACAACCATGGATAAAGTGAGATTCTTGATGTCGGATACCGGTGCTCAGATCACAGAAGCCTGTCGCGAGGCGCTGGAGCAAAAGGGCGTGGAAGTGACCGTTGTGGAAAAGGATGGTAACAAGGTTTTACAGAAGATGCTGGCCGTTCGCCCGCAGGTGGTGCTGCTGGATGCCTTTATGCCCGGGCTGGATGCGCTGGCAGTCAAGCAGCGCTACAATGCCGCCGGCGAGCGCCACACCTCGTTTTTCGTCACCGGCGCGTTTCAGAGCGAGGAGATGGTACAGGAGCTTCTGGACGAGGGCTTTGCCTACTATTTCGTCAAGCCCTTTGACGAAAGCGTCCTTGCCGCCCGGGTGCTCAAGGCAGCCAGCGGACAGGAAAAGCACCTGCTCCACACCAGTGTGGACAGTGACGAGCTGACCGTCACCGAAATATTGCACCAAATCGGCGTGCCCGCCCACATCAAGGGCTACCAGTTCCTGCGGGATGCCATTCTGCTCACCATGAACGAGCCAGAGTATATCAACGCCGTGACCAAGCGTCTGTACCCGGAAATCGCCAAGAAAAACGGCACCACCGCCAGCCGCGTGGAGCGCGCCATCCGCCACGCCATCGAGGTGGCGTGGGACCGTGGCGACGTGGACACCCTCAACAGCTATTTCGGCTATACCATCCACAATCTGCGGGGCAAGCCCACCAATTCGGAGTTCATTGCGATGATAGCTGATAAAATGCGGCTGGATAAACGGCAGAGGGTGGGGTAAAAATACTTCGCAAATACGTTGTATCTAATAGCTTAATTTGCCAAGAATGGAAAACTGAACGCTATTTATCGCTACAAAAAATGTGAAATTATGTTTCCATAGCGATAAATAAGCTGAGAAAAAGGCGATAAACCTTCTGTATTTATTGGGTCTGCGACCTGACGATTACAGGAGGTTATTTTTATGTTGGCGAGAGATGTTGAGATGTTCATAGAACACTGTGAACTGAAAGAACTGAGCCAGAAAACAATCGGCAGTTACGAACAGACGTTGCGTCTGCTGATGCTTTATCTGGATGAACAGGGGATTACACGGACAGAAAAAATCACACATCTGGACATCCAGCGGTATGTGAAAAATATCAAGGAACGTGGTAAGTACACCGTTACGAGCAATCCAAACAGCGGCAATTATCAGGAACGGCGAATAGATTTTGGGAAGAAAGTTTCGGACGTGACCATCAATAACTATCTGCGGAACATGAGTGCTTTTTTTAATTGGTGTGTGGAGGAAGAGTTGATACTCCGTTCGCCCGTAAAGAGAGGAGATTTTATCAAAGTGGAACGCAAACCGCTGGAATTTGTGTCGGATGAAGATTTCAAACGTCTGTTGCGAAATATGAACACCGCCAGCTTTAGCGAGTACCGGGATTCTATTATCATTCAGCTATTGCTGGATACCGGTATGCGAATCAATGAATGCCTACTGATTCAGGTGTCCGATGTAGACCTGCCCAAACGTTGCATCTATCTTCCAGCAGAGAACACCAAGGGCAAAAAAGGGAGATATGTATTCTACTCTGATAAGATGGCTACCCTGCTTCAGCGCTGGATGAAATACAAAGACCGGTATCGTGACAGTGACTTTCTGTTCTGTACCAACAAGGGCAAGCGCGTACAGGTCAGCAACTTTGAAACAAACGTGCGGAAATATGCTCACAGAATCGGATTAAAGGATATCCACCCGCATGTGTTCCGAAACAACTTTGCCAAGCGGTTCCTCATGAGTGGCGGAGATATCTACACGCTGAGCAAAATATTGGGGCATAGTAGTGTGACTGTCACCGAACAAGCCTATCTGGACATCACCCAGGACGATTTAGCAGAGATGTACCGCAAGCATAGTCCTCTGAAGGGGATTCGATGATACACTAATCCCGCCGGGATAGTAGAGATTAAAAAGTATATTTCAACACATCAATATTACATGCTGAGCAGCATGTATACATATTTAACACAGCAATCCCCCGGAGATGTTACCGGACAATGCTTCAATAATTGACGTATTATCGTTATATTTATTTGTCTTATCATCGTATGTTTTTCCGGCTGTGTATTATCGCAAATTGCATAAATATAACGTGTTTTCGCTAATTTTATCTATTTCAAGACATGACAAAACCCCCTGCCCGTGAAAAGGCAGAGGGCTATTTTTATACGCAGATATTACAGAAGCGATTTGCACATGAGTGGTTTCTTGGGTTTCCGCGCTTCATCCGAAAAGGCTTCGTATATCAGCTTATCAAATTCATAGCGCAATTTGTCATATTCTTCTTCTGGGAAGCTTTGTACGGCATCCTGAATGCTCTTTTTAATGGCACGTTTCAGTGCTGGGGAGATGGAACAACTGGGCTTTTCCTCTATTAAAGGTTCACTTTCAGGATTTTTAACCACCCCGCCGGGCGTGGTCTTTCCATCCAGCCTTTCCCGTACAGCTTGCAAAAAATATGCTTGCACACTCTGACCAGCTTTTTCGGCGGCTTCTGAAATCTCATCGGCTTCTTCATGGTCAAGTCGGATGGTCAATGTTTTTTTACTCGCGAGGTACTTTGCATTCGCTTTGCGCTGTGCATCTGATGCCATTATCTTCTCCCTATATACCTATTATAAGTGAAAAGTCGGGTTTGTGCATATTGTATGCTTACTATACTATGCTTGCATATATTCTTGTGCATTATTTGCATTTACATGCTTCCTAGACTATGCTATACTTATGCCATCGGGAACACCACTTCCCGATACACGAACACCAACACCCACGATGAACTACACAGAAAGGAAGTATCCCGCATGAGTATTGACGCATTGCTGATTCTGGTTGAACAGTACAAAGAGGCCGCCCAACTGATCGAGGCTGCACAGGCCGAACAGGAAGCGCTCAAAGAACAAATCAAGGCAGAGCTTGCAGAACGTTCCACCAATTATTTGGAAGTCGGTTGCCACAAAGTCCGCCTGTCTGATTTTTCCAGCACGCGGCTTGACAGTAAGGCTATCAAGGCAGTTGCCTCTGACCTGTATAGCGAATACAGCAAGACCGTGACCGGAACCCGTCTGACCATCACCTAATGCACCACCACTAGGAAGAACCGTCCGCCGGGATGGAACTATTATAACATCTGTCCCGGCTTTTTTCAAGAAACATACGATGAAAGGATACAAGACCATGAAACAGACCGTTAAAACTTCCCGTGCCGCTGGACAGCTGGAAAAGATGTTCCGTGAACTCAACAAGCATTACTTCAACGGTGCGCTGCCTGAACCGATAATATCCCTGAAAAAGACCCCGTCCGCATACGGTCACATCACCTGTTCCAAGGTCTGGAAAGCCGGACAGGAGAACAAGTACGAGATAAACATTTCCTCTGCCACACTTGACCGCCCCATTGAGGAAACCGCCACCACACTGCTTCATGAGATGGTACACGAGTACAATCTGGAGAACGGTATCAAGGACACCAGCAACAACGGGGTCTATCACAACGGCAAGTTTAGGGAACAGGCAGAAGCACACGGACTGACCGTTGCACATCATGAGAAGTACGGCTGGACTATTACAAGCCCGTCAGAAGAACTGCTGGACTTCATCATCTTCCAAGGCTGGCAGGATATCCAGATGGGTGAGTGCCTTGCATGGGCAGACATGGCGGGTACAGGTGCAGGCAGTACAGCACCGGGAAGCAGTCAGACCGGCGCGCCCAAACCTCCCAAGGCAAAGAGCAGCACCCGGCGGTGGGTATGCCCCAAGTGCGGAACCATCATTCGGAGCACCAAGGAAGTGCGGGTCATCTGTGCGGACTGCATGGAGCTGTTCGTGAAGGCCGACTAATCATAGCAGGACAGAGAGCGAGGGCACGAGTGAGAGTAGTGCCGTTTTTGTTGAGAGAGGGTCAAACAATGGTCATCATGTACAATCTTTCTGTCAATGGCAAGGCGTGCGGTTCTACCCCGCTTCTGTATCAGGCTGTGAGAGCCGCCCAGAACAAAGCCCGCCGGGAAGGTATCGCGGTGGATGTAGATGCAGTCACCGAGGACGGAGAGAGCCGCCGTGTGCAGTATCTGCCGGATGGAACGTTGTGCCGTTTGTGGATGCACTAAAAAGTTTACTTTAATCCGGACAGAGAACACCGGGAACGAGTGAGAGCAGTTCTCATCTTATTGAGAAAACACGGGAGGTCATCAATTATGAGAGTATCCATGGAGAGATTTGTTAAGGAAGTATCCGGGCAGGCTGGCACACTGTGCGCTGTTTTGGCTGAGGGCACTACATTCTTTGCCCTTGATGCAATAACCGCACGTCTGTGCAAGAAGAATATCACGCTGACCAGTGCAGACAGGTCATTTTCTCTGCCGCGCAAAGAGATCCACAAAATCAGCAAGATGGTCTGCAAGGAAGAGCCGCGTGCTGAGTATGAGATTTTGACGATTCACGGGAACAGCATTATTGTGGATGTTGCCTGACCGCCGGGAGTACCACCGGGACAGAGAACACCGGGCTGTGAGAGAATGCCCGTCTATATATGAGGAAACAGTCATGTACACCATCACTGAAAAAGTTTGTGAGGATATCCGCACAAGGATTCTGGAAGGAGGGCGTGAACCGGGCATAAAAGTCCGTATCTACGTCTGTCCAAACTGCGGGAGTTATGCGTGGAGCAATGGCGGCAGTACGGGGTTTATCTTTCCATCCTGTGACGATGGAAGGAGCGAAGAGCCTGTATTCATGATGGAAGAGGATATGACCCTTTGAACACCGCCGGGCATTTTACAAGTTCACTTTTAAGAAAGGAGGGGAGCGCATGAGCACCACATCGTATCGACTGAAAAATCTGCGTATGGCACAGGGATACACCAAGACAGACGTTGCAAAGGCGGCGGGAGTTACTCGGCGGGCTGTGTATGGGTGGGAGAGTGACACCATGACCCCGACAACGGCTAATATCATCCAGCTGGCACAGCTGTTTGAGGTGTCCACGGATTATCTGCTGGGATTGACCGATTCAAAGAACAAAACGGAGGAATAAAATCAATGGAAAAGACTATGACCGCAAAAGAACTGTACGACTACATCCAGAGGTTTACCAGTGTACTTGTCAGCGCTGGGCAGGGCAACAACACCCTTTTTACATGGATTCGGACGGAACGGGTGGAACTGCACAAAATCAATGGCATCCCTGATATTTTCGGCAACGTCATGAAGCGCCCCAAGAAACGGAACGGCGGCTTTTCCCTGAGTGGTGCATCTTTCCAGTGTGATATCGTGGAAGAGGACGAAAACAATCATGTGGTAACGGTCACATCGGATACCATGCCATTCCCGGTCACTTTGAGCTTGCAGATGTAAGAATGCTGTAAACTAGGGTACACCGTATCTTTCCACCCGATTCTATTCCGTATATTGCAATCTGGGGTCAGTTATGGCATTGTTTTCAATTATTTCTGGCATCTCTGACCCTATTTTTCATATCAGCCAGTGAGGTTATATTATGAAGGTCGCATACGTCCGCGTCAGCACCGAAGAACAGAACGAAGCCCGCCAGATAGAAGCGCTCAAGAAGCACGGCATTGAGAAGTGGTTCACCGAAAAAATCAGTGGCAAAAGCATGGACAGACCCCAACTGCAAGCGATGCTGGACTATGTGCGGGAGGGCGATACGGTCTATATCCATGATTTCAGCCGCCTTGCACGCAGCACCAAGGACTTGTTGGAGATTGTAGAGCGCTTACAGGCAAAGGGCGTGCATCTGGTCAGCAACAAAGAGAATCTGGACACCGGAACCCCTACCGGCAAGCTGATGCTGACGATGATTGCGGCTATCAATGAGTTTGAACGCCAAAATCTGCTCGACCGCCAGCGGGAAGGTATTGCGATTGCAAAGCGGAACGGGGTGTACAAAGGTAGAAAGAAGGTTGATATGCCTGATAATTTCCCCCTGCTGTATGAGCGCTACACCCGCCGGGAACTGAACAAAGGGCAACTGGCTGAACTTTTGCACGTCACGCGACCCACATTGGAACGGATGATTCGGGAGTATCTGAGCACCAAACCCGGCGGGAAATTTTAAAAGTGCACTTGTAAATCCTGCTAATGGGACACGTCCTGTGTTATCCTTGATTCGGTTAAACTAAATGCTTCTGTGTTCTTTCTATACGAAGCGTTCATTGACTTACTGATTGTTAAATTGTATAATAGTTCCAGTGGTCAGAAAGAACTATTTTTGTCAATGGAGATGAAAAAATGAAAATTGATGGACTTAAAGTTGCAGACGTTGATTATCAAAACGACAAAGCTACTGCATTCGGTATCTGTTCTGAAGGTGTACTATCAGGTGAAGGACAAAGAATCTTAAAAGAATATCCCGATTACAAAATTCTCAAAAATGACTGGGCTGTCAAAACGGAAAATGACTTTTATGCCTCTGTTGTTTACGCTTACATGGTCGATCAAATCTTAGCACAAAATCAAGGGAACGATTCTTTAATGGAAAAGTATGCACAAGCAACAGAATCTGATTCGTGCAGAAACCCAAACAATCCAACAGAAAAATCGTATAAAAAGATGAATTGCGAATTTTTGTCATTGTATGATGCCTTTTCTGGCGGGTGTGTAGAATGCCCTTATTGTCACTCTAACAACACAAAGAAACTCAAAGCGTCCTCTCGAATTACATCATTCCTCCTCGTAGGTGCTGCCAGCGGTAAAATCGGCAAACAGTGGCATTGCAACCATTGCGGGTCGGATTTTTAACGTCTGTCACCTGATAAAAAACAAAAGCATCCTGCCATTCAACATCGAGTGACAGGGTGTTGTATTATGTGTGTCATAACGTCCGATTCTATCATCTGTGTATTATCCCCACAAGAGGGCACGCCGCCGGGACTGCATACTGTGTTATAAGTGAACTTTTAATAGGTTTCCAGATAGTTCATCATTTCCTCATAGGTATGGGGTTCCTTGCGCCGGGGCATAAACGCTGCGGACAGAAGTGCCCTGTCCAGTTTGAGTTTTGCTTCCCGCTTGCTGGCGTATACTTCCTCTTTCGGCGCACCGGTAATGGCTTTCATAAACGGTTCATAGGTGGCATCTGCTATCACGGAGAACGGGAGTTGCGGTGCGGACTTCTGAATCTTCTGCCGAAGGTCAATTAGACCAAAGGTCATCTGTTGAGCCGCCAAAATGCCTGCATCATCCACCAGACCATTTGCGACATAATTCATGGGCGTGCGGTACAATATATTTGCTTCATCCGCATACAGGGGATACCGGGCATTCCACCGGAGCATACACTCATACAGGCTGTATTCCATGATACTGTCCTGCGCCAGTTCGTCCGTTTCTTCATAGGAGCAGAAACTTGATTTGAGAAATTTTCCGTCTGTTGTGATATCAATGCCTGTATCAATCCACTTTGTCCCTGGCGGTTCGAGATGTTTTGTTCCATCGGGCAGATAATAGTGGCACATCATCACACCCTCCTGTTCTGTATCAAAGCGGCGATATGGACAACTGATAGACCACGCTTCATATCCAGAGCGTTTCCGGTCGGCTTCTGTCATGTGTGCCCCTCTGCCTGTTTTGCGAAGTGCATCTTTCTTTCCGTCCTCATTCTTGGGAATCAAGTCATTCATACTGAACGTTACACGGTCTGATTTACAGTGCGCCCTATAAAATTCCAGCGTTTCTTCCGGTTTACAGATATCAAAGGAACGATGAAAAATATCGCTGCTGATTCGCAAACTTACAACACCATCAAATTTATCAGGCGTGTTTTCAAGGTTTTGATGGTCTGCATATACTTGCCAGCGTCCACACCAATCAGCGATTTTATCCAGTGCCTCCGCAATACGTTCATCCCGGACAGTACCGTTAATAGTCATATCAAAATAACGTAGCCGAATACCGCGCTTGATAACTCCGTCTACGACATATTCTATCAGGTCAGGATGGAGCGAGGGTTCACCGCCAGTCAAGGTCAAGTGATACAGGTAGTCGATTTGGTCTAGCACACGGTCAATGTATTCCCGTTTGATAATGGCATCCTGTGCTTCTCCACGGGCACAATGGGCACAGGCGAGGTTGCACTGACGGGTCATCTCAAAGGACATACGGTTGAGGTGGAGTTTGGGCAAATTTGTTTTTGTCATAGCATTTCTCCTTTACATACGTTTGTTTTTATTATGAATCCGGCCTGAAAGTGAACTTTTAAAGAGCACTCCCGGCGGATTTACGGCTCGATGATTGGTTTCGCATTTTTGAAAAACCTATTTGCGTCGTGAAATGCGATGGAATTATGTGCGCAATTTTACGCACATCCACTTTGAGCTACGGGTGACATTCTGGACAGTACAGGGTAGGGGGTTTGTAATACCCCTCATGCCGCGAACGAAACGCAGACCGTCTTGACCCGCTTTCAGGGTTAATCAATTTGATTACCCCTGGTGGAAAACAGCAAACCTACGTATATAATATGCGCGGTGTCATGGAAATCTGCCGTCTGTCATGAGGTAAGTTTGAGTTAGGTCATGCCGTCTGCTCAAAATTGAGCGGGGTTCAAAGCTGGGTGCCACATTTCACGACTTCCTTCCCGGCGGGTATCGCGTCACCAAAGGATGTCTACGATGTGGACGCCCTTCATAACATCAAACGATAATTCGTTGTTTCTGATTTGAAGTGCACATTTCAAGACAGGTGAGGGCGATTTGGACAACTCGAAATTTCAACATTGATACGATTATTTTGGCTTTTGAAGTGTACTTTTTAGAGAACAGAGAAAACAATTCACTGCTGATAGAATAAGGGTGGGTTTTCTTCTCCCACCCCCTCATTTTTCCTTTTTTCTGTCGATGCTTTAACGCCTCATTCCTTGCGTCATTCGGTGCCAAAACATCACCAGAGATCGAAATATACTTTTTAATTTTCTATTGATTTCTCTTTTCTCTGTGATATTTTGCTCTGGGGCAATTTTTGTCATATATCTATATATAGAGTATGTACAATTTTTGCCCCAAACTGTTTTGCGTCTATTTATGTACTCGCTTTATATACAGAATAAAATCAAATCTCAACCAATTTCCAAAATGTAGCATCTCGGCTATTATTACGTTCACCATCTTTGACACGCTTCTTGTCACGAATGCTCACGATTTTCACGCCATAGATTTTTAATTTCTCATTCAGGACAGTTTGACCCATTGGACGATTTCTGTATTCGGTAAATACCTTTGACAGCATGATACCGGCATACATATCTTCCTTGGCCATCGGCTGATTGAGATGCGTTTTAATCCAGTCGGTAAGGACTTCCATGCGATACCGCTGTACACCACGCCTCAAATCAGTTTGTGCATAGTCTACAAAGTATTTCAGATAGGATTCTCGCGTCATTTTATCCAACATCTCCCTTTCATATCTCAGTTGTTTGACACCCAGAGGATTAACGCGATATGTGTTCTCCGATGCGTCCCATTCCATGATTTTACTGTCGGTCAGCTTCTTTTGGATTTTATCGGGCGTGTCACTATGACGATACTCGGCAAAGGCTTCTTCACCAGCTAGGAACGCTTCCACGGGCTTTAGTTCTTCCTCAATAATTGACAGGTATTTCTTTAAACCACCCATGTACCAGTCTGCATCATAGTCACGGAAGTAAACGGTACAGGTATCCTCTGCATCCAACGGGCGTTTGCGTCCCATAGACTGTGCGATATCGGTCGGCTTCCACTGGTCGATGAAGATGTGCTTTACTGTGCGGTCTTTGATCTCGATACCAATGCCGATTGCTTTTGTGGTGAACAGGAACCTCTTTTGGAGCTTTCTGTCTTTGATACAATCGGTCAGGGCGTCCATTTTCCTGCCATATTTGGTATTGTTCTCAGAGCAGTAGTACCTGGCGACATCACCGAATATCTTTTTCATCTCGATAAGGTCAGCACCGCTTGACATGAAGATTACTGCCTTTTCATCCGCCGGGAGGTCATTTAGCATCATCACAAGGTTTTCTCTGGCATAGTAGTACATTTGCTGGATGTGCGCATTATCCTGCGGGAGGGTATAGATACGGTCTGGCGGTGTTGAAGAACTGGCGTTCAGCATCTCGTAAACCTGACCACCGGTTGCGCTCATATAAATTACCACATGGTCTTTCTCAGCGCTCTGCAATACTTCCAATGACAGGTAGGTATTGATGTTATAGGTAGAGAAGTCTGTAAAGTAGTGGCATTCATCAACCGCAATGTACTTGAAACCAGCCAAATACTTTTCCAACCGGGCGGGAGCGTTCCTGCGGCGCGTTTCGATGTACTGATAGGTCTGAACCTCAAGAATATCTTCATAAATCGGAAATTCTGCGGCAACTTCTTCTCCCATCTCAGCAATTTCCGCTTCAAACCGGCGCTGTATCATCTCTGCATGGAGCGAGTTCAGCGGGCACAGATAGAGGATGCGGCCTCTTTTGCCACCGGTCAGCATTTCATCCACGAGCCATCTTACTAGCTTCTTGATGATAAATTCGTTCTTGCCACGGCCTGTTCCACAATCCAGTATCACACGGCCATTCTCCCAGCTCTTGAAGTCCTCACCGATGATATCTGACACCCAGACATTCCCGGCGAGCACAGTGGTTGCGATTGCAGTAGTAGCACTTGCGGTATCATTACACATCTGAGCCACCCCCGATTACAGATTGTTCAGTTCATCGCGGCGGTTCAGGTAGTCCTCCATCGTTTCCTTGAGCATCGGAGAGGAGAAGAACGAGAAGCAGTTTTTGCCCGGGCGTTTGAGGTTTGGCTGCACCCCGACAAGATAAAAGCCCCGGAGCATCAAGTATCCTGCCATACGCGGCGAGTAGATAACGATGATATCGCGGGGCGTTTTGTTAGTGGTATCCATGATGTGTCCTCCTTATATAGGTCTTTATGAGTGAATATTCTGGCCGCAAACACAGCTTTTCTTTACAACCTTATTATACCACATAATGGTGTATTTATCAAGGTAAAACGGACGATTCACTTTATTTTTAGAGCGTTTGTGACACATTATGACAACTTTATGTGGCATATATGAACGCTTGACTTTAAATATTTACTTTTAATAGCTGGATGCATAGACGGCGGTATATACAGCAAAAGGACAGCACCGCCGGGTGGACGATACTGCCCCTATGATGGAATCTTCACGAACGAGGCTTAAAGGTGCACTTTCAAGAGAAAAAATCAACGATTTGTATAGATATATTGCGTTGAATCGCTGAAAATGTTATAATAGCAAAGCAACAAACACTTCAAGTCCATACCGATAAATATAGAAGAAAAATGAGCTGATTTATTGCCCCTAAGCCCGCCGGGCAGGGGAGAGCAAAGTCGAACCATAAGTGTAAATTACTGTTAAATAATCAACGTATTAACGAATACATTGTACCCTGAACAGCTACTTCGGCTATACCATCCATAACCTGCGCGGAAAACCCACCAACAGCGAGTTCATCGCAATGATTGCTGACAAGATGCGGCTGGATAAACGGCAGAGGGTGGGTTGAACAGGTGACGTATATAAGTAATATTTAAAGGCACAAATTGGAATCTCTGGAATCATGACTTTTATTTATCGCTATAAAAATGTAGAATTATGCTCTCATAGCGATAAATAGGTCAAATGAATGGCGATGAATCTCCTGTATTTATTGGGTGTAGTGCCCGATGCGTACAGGAGGTTTTGTTTTATGTTTGCAAGAGATGTTGAGATGTTCATTGCCAAAAAAAAGCGGCATTGCTCTTATGATGATGGGTTTTTAGTTCGGGTTCTTGTACTTATTCATGCGTGAACCGTGGCCGAAATCAGGATATCTCTTGATTTATCCCCTGAAAAGCGTATAATAAAACAGTACACAAGACGTTAAAGGAGGATTCCTGTATATGGAACGCACCTATATCAATGAGGCTCAAAAGGCCATCGGCGGCACGGTGAAGGTGCAGGGCTTTATCGAGAACCTGCGCAACAGCAAGTATATGGCATTTATCGTGCTGAAGGATATTACCGGCAAGCTGCAGATCACGGTGGAAAAGGCTGACCACCCTGAGCTGGTGGATACCATCGACCAGCTTACCCCGGACTCTGTCATCACCGTTACCGGCAAGGTGATGGAGAACGACTACGTCAAGATGGGCGGCGTGGAGATGATCCCCGAGAGCATCGAGGTAGAGAGCACTGCCGATGCACTGCCCATCGTCCGCAAGGAGATCGCAGCTACCAAGAAAAAGAAGGCTGTGGAGCGCTCCAGCATCGACCAGCGCATCGACTACCGCTGGATCGACCTGCGCACCGACGAGAATCAGCTGATGTTCAAGGCACAGAGCTGCTTCGTCAACGCCATGCGCAAGTTCCTGCTGGACCGCAACTTCATCGAGATCCACACCCCCAAGCTGATCGCTGCTGCCAGCGAGAGCGGCTCTGAGGTGTTCAAGGTGGATTACTTCGACCGCAACGCCTATCTGGCACAGAGTCCCCAGTTCTATAAGCAGATGGCTATGGCTGCCGGTTTTGAGCGCATCTTCGAGACCGGTCCTGTGTTCCGCGCCGAGAAGAGCTATACCAACAAGCACGCTACCGAGTTCTCCGGTTTCGATCTGGAGTTCAGCTACATCACCTCCTTCAAGGACGTGATGAAGATGGAGGAGGAACTGCTGACCGCTGGTCTGCAGGCTGTTAAGGACAGCTACGGCGACCAGATCAAGGAGCTGTTCGGGCAGGAGGTCATCGTGCCCACCACTCCGTTCCCGGTGGTCAAGCTGGCAGACCTGTACAAGGCTCTGGAAGAAGAGTTCGGCTACACCGTGGACGAGAGCGAGAAGGGCGACCTGACCACCGAGGCCGAGCGCCTGAGCTACGACTGGGTCAAGAAGCACTACGGCCACGAGTTCCTGTTCATTACCGATTACTCTGCCGAGAAGCGCGCTTTCTACCATATGCGTGACGAGAACGGCGTGCCGCAGGGCTATGATCTGATCTGGCGCGGCGTGGAGATCACCACCGGTGCCCAGCGTGAGCACCGCTACGAGGTGCTGAAGAAGCAGGCTGAGGAAAAGGGTCTGGCCGATGACGTCAAGTTCTATCTGGAGTTCTTCCAGTACGGCTGCCCGCCCCACGGCGGCTTCGGTCTGGGCATCGACCGCCTGACCATGCTGCTGTGCGGCCTGAGCATCAAGGACGCCGAGTTCCTGTTCCGCGGCCCCAACCGCCTGACTCCGTGATTTTATAAAGCTTTTCCGAGAGCTGCTGTGCGTTTTGCACAACGGCTCTCTCTTTTTGAGAAGAAAAACACCAGCTCCGCTGGTGGAATAAAAACGGCTTTGGCCCTAGACAAAGACGTAGATTGCTTAAGCCATGCCACAGCTTTGCTGTACTCATTTTTGCGGAGTTGCCTTTGAGCTTTCGACATTCTACCCGACTTGCACGGTGAATGCGGTGGTTTTCAACAGCTTGAAGGGATGCTATTTTGCAACAGCCCTATGATTTGTGTATACCCCACACCCCTGCTGCCCACCCTAACCATAGGGAAAGGGGGCATGGAGATGTCCGGCAAACGGGTGCTGGCGGTATATGCCGCCTTGCTGCTGGGGTTTACAGTGGTGCTGTGCCGGTTGTATCTGCTGGCACAGCACCCCACCTATGCCGGGCGTGCAGCGACGCAGAGCACGGTCACTTTGCAGCTGCCCGCCCGGCGGGGCAACTTTTATGATGCGCAGGGGCGGCTGCTCACCGGCTTAGAGGAGCGCTGGCAGGTGGTGTGTTTTCCCGGGCAGGGCAATTACGACCGCCTGTATGCCTGCACTGATGCCGCCGGGCAGGCGCTTTTGTACCGCAGCCGCAGCCGCGCTGCGCCGTTTTTGCTGGAGGTAAACTGCGACCCCGCCCGCCTTGGGCTGACCGGTTACCCCACTGCCCGGCGGTATGCGGCGGTGCCGCTGTGTCAGCATTTGCTGGGCTATCTGGATGGCACAGGTCACGGCGCTGCCGGGCTGGAAAAGGCATTAGATGCCGTGCTTTCCGGTACAGGGGAGTACAGCAGTCTTGTCTGCAATGTGACGGCGCAGGGGACGCTGCGCACCGGGGAAACGCCCAAACTTTTGCAAGCTGACAGCGGGGCACTTGGGGTGCAGCTGACCATCTCCCGCCCGGTGCAGCGGGCGGTGGAGGCGGTGGCACATGCCACTATGCAAAGTGGCTGCATTTTGGTGTTGGATGCCGCCACAGCGGCGGTGCGCGCCAGCGTCAGTGTGCCGGGCTACGACCCGGAGCATCTTGCCGACAGCCTGCAGGCAGAGAACAGTCCTTTCCTGAACCGGGCACTGCAAAGCTACGCGGTGGGCTCGGTGTTCAAGCCGGTGCTGGCGGCGGCTGCACTGGAAGCGGGCTTGCAGCCGGTTTTCGAGTGCACCGGCGCAGTGATGGTGGATGGAAAAATTTTCCACTGCGCGGGCGGGGTGCCCCACGGGCAGGTTGACCTTGCCGCTGCGCTGGAAAAAAGCTGCAACGGCTATTTTATCCGTCTGGGGCAGCAGCTGGGCGCGGAAAAACTGCTGGACACTGCCAAGGACTTCGGCTTTGGACAGAGCCTGCCGCTGGCAGAAGGACTTGCCGCCGAGGCCGGGCAACTGCCCGCCCCGCAGGAGCTGGCGCAAAGCGGACAGCTGGCCAATTTCAGCTTTGGGCAGGGCAGTCTGCTGGCTGCGCCCATGCAAGTGGCGGCATTGTTCAACACCATTGCAGCGGACGGCATATACCGCGTTCCCTATGTGCTGCAAGCCACGCTGGACGAGACCACCGGGCAGCCGATGGAGACCCTCAGCCACCCCCGGGAACGGCGGGTGCTCCCGGCGCAGAGCGCAGCGCTTTTGCGCGCTATGCTGGTACAGGTAGTGCAGCAGGGCACCGCGCAGGATGCCGCCGGGCTTTTCGGCGGGGCGGGCGGCAAGACCGGCACTGCCCAGACCGGGCAGTTCACCCCGGAGGGCACCGAGCGCTGCAACCTGTGGTTTGCGGGATTCTGGCCGGCAGAAAAGCCCCGCTATACCATTGTGGTATTGCAGGACGGTGCAGTGCACACCGCGTACTCCGGTGCGGCTATCTTTGCGCAGGTCTGCAACGCGATGGAAGCAGCGGGATAAATGCACGGATTCTACTTGCAATTTTGGCTTTGTTATGCTACTATATAGTTGTATTTTTGCGTAGTTTTCCGTATTTACAAATAAAAGGAGCGTTACGATTCATGTCTGTTATCGAAATTGTTGGCGGTGCCATTCTGCTGGTGGCTTCGCTGGTCATCGTTTTCCTCACCCTCATGCAGCACACCCACGGTCAGGGCCTGTCTGGTGCCATCAACGGCAGCATGGGCGGTGCCAACAATGCACGTTTGACCCCGGCAGACCAGATGCTGGCCAAGGTCACCCGCATTGCAGGCGTGGTGTTCTTTGTGGTAGCTATTCTGGCCTGCCTGTTTGCAGGCCGTCTGGCAGGCTGAGAAAGCGTTGCAGCCCCGTGAACGGACGGGGCTGTTTTTCTGTGCAGAAAAAGTGTGGGCGGCCGGTTCTGCGGGCTGCCGCAAAGAGGGGACAGGGGAAAAGTGCCCGTCCCAAGGCAGGGCTGTGCTCCGCAGGAGATGCACGGCCACGGAAGTGAAGGAGAAAATATTTTATGGCAATGCGCGATAAAATTGAGCACGCGATCCAGAATCAGCCGTGCACCGTAAAGGATCTGAAAAATAAGTTCGGCGGGGATCGCGGCGCAGACCGCAAGGTGATGGAGGCCGTGGACCAGTTGGTGCACGAGGCCGTCATCTGCCAGCGTCAGGGCGTGTTCTTCACCGTGCGCAGCGGCCGTGCCGACAAGGCACTGCTGTGCAAGGTAGTAAAGCTGGGCAAAAACTTTGCCTTTGTCATGCTGGAGGACGGCACCAGCGATATCTTTATCCCCGGCCGGTTCACCCGCGGCGCAATGCCCGGCGACAAGGTGCTGGTGGAAAAGTTTGCACACCCCCGGGTAGAGGGCAGCGATGAGGGCGAGATCCTTGCTGTTCTGGAAGAGAAAAACGCTCTGGTGGGCACCATGCACCGCATGGAGGGTCGCCTGAAGTTTGTACCGGACGATTGCCCCGCCATCTCCATGCAGGTCATGCGGGACTGCGAAGGCAGCGCCAAGGACGGCGACAAGGTGGCAGTGGAGATCCTGCTGCGCGGCAGCCGTCAGGAGGATCACCGCGTGGGCGTGGCGATGCGCTTTGGCAGCTGTGACGAGGCCAAGCGCTGCGCAAAGGCGCTGCTCTACGCGCAGGATATCCGCAGTCGCTTCCCGGACAAGGTGCGGGACGAAGCCAAAAAGCTGGACAACGCCGAGGTATCCGCTGCGGACTGCGAAGGCCGCATGGATCTGCGCGCTCTGCCCATCTTTACCATCGACAGCGCCGAGACCAAGGATATCGACGATGCTATCAGCCTGACCAAGACCCCGGACGGCGGCTTTGAGCTGGGCGTGCACATCGCGGATGTTTCCAACTACGTCAAGCCCGGCACCGAGCTGGACAACGAGGCTTTCAGCCGTGCTACCAGTGTCTACTACGCTGATCAGGTGGTGCCCATGCTGCCCAAGCAGCTGTCCAACGGCATTTGCAGCCTGAACGAGGGCGTGTTGCGTCTGGCCTTCTCCTGCCTGATGCGGCTGGATAAGGACGGCAACCTGACCGATTACCGCTTCGTTAAGTCCATCATCCGCAGCCGGGTCAAGGGCGTGTATTCTGAGATCAACGCCCTGCTGGCCGGTAACGCTGACGACGAGCTGACCGGCAAGTACCATGAGGTGCTGGCACAGCTGCCTGCCATGAAGGAGCTGTACGGCCACCGTGCCCGCCTGCGCAAGGAGCGCGGCTGCATGGATATCGAGAGCGGCGAGGTGAAGCTGATCCTCGATGAGGACGGCCACTGCATTGACGTGAAAAAGCGCACCTCCGGCGAGAGCGAGGCCATGATCGAGGAGTTCATGCTGCTGGCAAACCAGTGCGCCGCCCACTTTGCCCGGGTGAAGCAGATCCCCTTTGTGTACCGTGTGCACGAGGAACCCAACGCCGAAAAGCTGGAGCGTCTGCACGGTCTGCTGCAGGCCTGCGGCGTCAACGACCACTTTGCCAAGGATGTGCCCACTCCCAAGGAGCTGAGCGCTATTCTGGAGGGTGTGCGCGGCACTGCCTACGAGCAGATCATCAACACCGGTATGCTGCGCTGCATGTCCAAAGCTGTGTATGAGGAAAAACCCAAGGGACACTATGGACTGGTGCTGCAGGACTACGCCCACTTCACCAGCCCCATCCGCCGCTACCCGGACCTGGCTATCCACCGCATCATGACCGCCCAGCTCAAGGGTACCGATAAGGACACCATGATCCTGCGTTACAGCGAGTTTGCCGAGGATGTCAGCAAGCAGGCCAGCGAGCGCGAGGTGATCGCCATGCAGATCGAACGCAAGGCCGAGGACTGCTATAAGGCCGAGTATGCCCGCCGCCATCTGGGCGAGTGCTACGAGGGCCGCATCTCCGGCGTGACCCAGCGTGGCCTGTTCATCGAGCTGGAAAACGGCGTGGAGGGCTTTGTGCCCGCTTCCAGCCTGACCGCCACCGGCACCATGCTCACTGAGGGCGTCCGCCTTTCCGACCCTGTTTCCGGCAAGAACTGGAATCTGGGCGATACCATGATGATCACCATCGTGCGCGCAGATGTCAATCTGGGCAAGATCGACTTTGAGGTCGCCCCGGAAAGCGCAAAGCAGTAACCTTATAATAGAATAGATAACAGACCGCCCCCGAAGCAGCGCACGCAAGACCGTGTTGTTTCGGGGGCGGTTTTATGCTTTGCGGGGGATGGAAGGAGCGCTGTTGTCTGTCAGGCCAAGGATATAATCGGTACTGGTATGGTAGAGGCAGGCAAGCTGGATCAGCACCTCGGTGGGGATATCCCGTTTGCCGGTCTCGTAATTGGAGTAGCAGACCTGTGTGCATTTCAGATACGCTGCAACATCTTTTTGCAGCAGATCACGATCCTCCCGCAGATCCCGGATGCGTTGATACATGGCGCTTACCTCAAAAATTTTATTCAAGGTAAAGTATAGACATAACGAAATGTTATATTGACATATAAAACAAAATGTTATATCATGGTAGCGTGCCGGGCGCAGCTGTGAATATCCGGCGCAAAAGGGGAGAAGATCATGAAACTGGAATTTTGGCAGACGGTAACCTGCAACCATCTTGCACTTGCAAGGGTCTGCAAAACCATCGACTGGCAGCAGCCGCTGCCTCGGTGTGGAGAATATGTGGCCGGACTGGATACGCTGGATGGCGAACAGGAGCTGCAGGTGCACAAGCTGCTGCACCGGGCACAGGATGGCAGTTGCCTTGCAGAGCTGCCGAGCTTTAACATTGCACAGCTGCGGCTTTCTTACCGGGAGCTGGAGCAGCTGGCCGCAAAAAAGGGCTGGATGCTGCAAAAGCTGTAAAAAAATTAAATTTCCCTCTTGCATTCTGACCGATTCGTGCTATAATAGTAAGGCAATCGTTTCCAAGGCCGCTCGACGGGGTAGCCGATATTGAAGGTTGTGATGGGCACATACATTAAATATGGCCCCAATACGTCAGAACCAGAATTGAGGTGAAAAGAATGAAACAGGGTATCCATCCGAACTACGTTGACTGCACCATTACCTGCGCTTGCGGTAATGTCATCAACACTCGTTCCACCAAGCCCGAGATCCACGTCGAAGTTTGCTCCAAGTGCCATCCTTTCTACACTGGCAAGCAGAAGCTGGTTGACACCGGCGGACGTGTTGAGCGCTTCAACAAGCGTTTCGGCCGTAAGTAATTATAGGCTATCTCATGCCGCTTCCTTCGGGAGGCGGCATTTTTGCGTTTTTCGCGGGCAAATATTTCGTTTTCCCACACAGGATTGTCTTATTTTGAACACATTTTCCGTCTAAACTAAAGCAGTTCCAAACCGGAAAGTGCTGGTTCCATGCCGCTTTCCGAAAAACAGCTTCTGAAATAAAAGGAGAGTTTGCTGTGATCGAAGTTTCTCACCTGAGCAAATCCTACGGCAGCCGCCCTGCCGTGCAGGATCTCTCGTTTACGGTGCCGGACGGCCAGATCTACGGCCTGCTGGGGCCCAACGGCGCGGGGAAATCCACCATTATGAATATCCTTACCGGCTATCTGGCCCCCACTGAGGGCGAGGTGAAGGTGGCCGGGTTCCGTCTGCCGGAGCAGGCGCAGCAGGCTAAAGCCTGTGTGGGCTACCTGCCGGAGCAGCCGCCGCTCTACCCGGAAATGACCGTGCAGGAGTATCTGGACTTTGTGGCAGAACTCAAGGGGGTCAAGCGTGCGCAGCGCAAGCAGCAGGTGCTGGCCGCTGCCCGCCGCACCGGGCTGGAAGAAGTGCTGCCCCGGGTCATCCGCAGCCTGTCCAAGGGCTACCGTCAGCGGGTGGGCATTGCGCAGGCGCTGCTGGGCAGTCCGCAGCTCATCATTCTGGACGAACCCACCGTGGGGCTGGACCCAGCGCAGGTCATCGAGATCCGCAACCTTATCCGGGAACTGGGCAAGGCACACACGGTCATTCTGTCCAGCCACATCCTCAGTGAGGTGCAGGCAGTGTGTCAGCAGGTGCTCATCCTGTCTAAAGGCCGTCTGGTGGCCGTGGGCAGCCCGGAGGAGCTGGGTGAGACCCTGAACCCGGGCAGCCGTCTGCGCGCCACCGCGCAGGGCGAGACCGAAACCGTACTGGCTGCGGTGCGCAGTGTGCCGGGCATCTGCAAGGTAGAGCTGGAAAGCGCCGCAGATGGTCAGGTCACTTTTACCGCCGAGAGCGAGGACGCCGCCGACCGCCGTGCTGCCGTGTCCCGGGCACTGACCGAGGCCGGCTGCACCGTGCTGGCGCTTGCCGCTGAGAACCGCAGCCTTGAGGAGGTATTCCTTGCGCTGACCGAAAAAACGCCGGAGCAGGAAGCCCCGGCAGAAGGGGAGGAAAACTGAGATGCTGGCCATCTTTAAACGAGAACTCCGCAGCTGCTTTCACGGCATGATCGGTGCGGTGCTTACCGCCTTTATGCTGGCGGCGACGGCCATCTACTTTGTGGCGCTGAATCTGGGCTACGGCCTGCCGGATTTTGGCTACTATACGCTGTACCGCACCATTTTTGTGCTGCTGCTCTACATCCCGGTGCTCACTATGCGCTCCTTTGCCGAGGAACGCCACAGCCGCACCGACCAGCTGCTGCTCACAAGCCCGGTGTCGGTGAGCGACATCGTGCTGGGCAAATATTTTGCCCTGTGCGTCATTTTTGCGCTGCCCTGCCTTGTGGATGCGGGCATGATCCTTGTGCTGAAGGTGCTGGGCGCTACCGGCACCAGCACGCTGGCCAATTTCTCTGCGCTGCTGTGCTATTACCTCATGGGCTGCGCCGCCATTGCCATCGGGGTGTTTCTTTCCAGCCTGACCGAAAATCAGATCATCGCAGCCGTGTCTGGTGTGGCGGCGCTGCTGCTGGCCTATATGATGCCCAGCCTGCGCACCATGTTCACCGCCGGCAGTGCGGTGGCGTTGGCACTGTTCACTGCCATTGCCGCTGTGCTCAGTGTGGTGGCGGGGCTGCGCAGCAAAAGCTTTACGCTGGGCTGTCTTTCCTTTGCGGGGTGCTGCGTGGCGCTTACGGCGCTGTTTCTGCTCAAGAGCAGCTGGCTGACCGAGGCTTTCAGCGCAGTGCTCAGCGCCCTGTGTCTGTTTACCCCCTTTGAAGAATTTGTCAACAGCAGCTTTTCCATCCCTACGCTGGTCTACTACCTGACCGTGGTGGCAGTGTTCCTGTTTTTCACCGCGCAGGGGCTGGAAAAGCGCCGCTGGAACTGAGAGGAGGCCACAACGATGAAATGGAACAAGAACGCATCCTCTCAGAAAGGCAGGGTGTTCCGCAGCGGACTGCTGTCCACCGCCATGCTGGCGGCAGTGCTGGTGCTGGCGGTGCTGCTCAACCTGCTGGTGCGGGCAATCCCTGCAAAATATACCGAGTTTGACCTCTCCGAGGCCAAAATGTACACCCTGAGCGACAGCACCAAAGCGCTGGTGGAGGGGCTGGAAAAGGATGTGCACATCTATTACCTCTGCGAGACTGGCAGCGAGGATGCCATCATCACAAAGCTGCTGGATCACTACGCCGCCGAGAGCGGGCACCTGAGCTGGGAGCAGAAAGACCCCACCCTGTACCCCACCTTTGCCGCAAAGTACGGCGCGGAGAATGTTTCCTCCGGCAGTCTGATCGTCACCTGCGGGGAGAACAGCACCGTGCTGGATGCCGCCGACCTGTACGAGTACGACTACACCGACTACTACACCACCGGCTCTGCCAGCGTGACCTTCGGCGGCGAAAAGCAGATCACCTCTGCCATTTATAAGCTTACCGCAGCCGGACAGAGCCACGCCTACTATACCACCAACCACGGCGAGCAGACCCTGACCGACTCCCTGACCGATGCACTGGACGCCCAGAATATCGACGCCCAGCCGCTGGATCTGCTCACAAGCACCATCCCGGAGGACTGCGACCTGCTTATTATCAACGCACCCACCAGCGATTTTACCGCAGGGGACGGCCTTGTGGATGAGATCAGCCAGCTGCAGGAGTATCTGGCGGCGGGCGGCAAGCTGCTGCTGACCAGCAGCGTCTACGCCCAGACCCCGCAGTTGGATGCCGTGCTGGCGCAGTTCGGCCTTGCCCGCGCAGAGGGCATGGTGGTGGAGGGCGACAGCAGCAAGGCACTGTATAACTCTGCATGGTCGCTGCTGCCGGACTACGGCACGCCCACCGAGAGCACCGCGCTGAACGGCGTGAACACCAATACCCATGTCATGCTGTCGGTGGCGCAGGGCATCACGGTCACAGAGACCGAGGATGTCACTGCAGAGCCGCTGCTGAACAGTTCCGCCTCTGCCTATGCCAAGGCCGATATCAACGACCTTACCACCATGGAGCGGGAGGATGGAGACGCAGACGGCCCCTTTGCACTGGCTGTCTGGGCGCGGAACGAGGATACCGGCGCCGAAGTCCTTTGGATCGGCTGTCCCAACATGGATAACGAACAGCTTTATCAGTCCATGCCCGGCAACCTGACCTTCCTGCAGGGCTGCGCTGCCTCGCTGGTAGGGCAGGATGTCCTTGTGGACACCAAGGCGCTGGAAGCTGAGCCCATCACGGTGGCGGGCTCCACCGCCGCAGCACTGGGGCTGACCTTCGTGTTCGTGCTCCCGGCGGCGGTGCTCATCGCCGGGGCAGTGGTGGTGCTGCTGCGCCGCCGCAGATAAGGAGACTGCCATGAAAACAAAACAGCATGCCCTGCTGGCGCTGCTGGCAGCGGCAGTGCTGCTGGGCGCGGCGCTGTGGGCGGTGACGTGCAGCAACGCAAAAGCTGAGCAGGCCGCAAGCGCCGCCGCCGAGGGCAGCATTCCGCTTTCCAGCTTTGCCGCCGAGGACTTGGAGCAGATCGAGTACACCTATAACGGCGAGACTTACACCCTGCAATATTCCGGCGGCAGCTGGCAGTTGGCACAGGACCCCGCCTATCATCTGGACGAGAGCGCCTGCAACACCATGCGCACCGCCCTGATGGCACTGAACGCCAAGCGCAGCCTGACACCGCAGGCAGGGGAGGACTACGGTCTGGATGCCTCGCAGCTCACCGTCACG
Organism: uncultured Faecalibacterium sp.; assembly: GCA_934539245.1. Taxonomy (GTDB): domain Bacteria; phylum Bacillota; class Clostridia; order Oscillospirales; family Ruminococcaceae; genus Faecalibacterium. The sequence continues at coordinate 24,705 of CAKTCK010000013.1, read as the reverse complement.
GTTACGGCGGCAGGGCAGAGCACCACCTTGACCTTCGGGGCAGAGAACCCGGTCACCGGGGATCTCTATGTGCAAAAAGCCGGGGACGATGCCATCTACACCGTCAGCGGCAACAAAGCCGCCTGCTTCCAGCTGGATAAAGCCGGGCTCTTCGGCAGCTTCTGCCCCACCGGGCTTACGGCTTCGGCCATTACACAGGTAGCCTATACGCTGGCCGACGGCAGTTCCGTCACCCTGAATGCTGTCAGCGAGCCGTCAGAAAGCGCCGACAGCACGGACGCGGACAGTGCCTCTTCCACTGCCTACGAGACGGTGTGGCGGCTGGCCTCTGACCCCACTGCCAGCCTTGCACAGGACAAGGTGCAGAGCCTGTTGTCTGCCTTGTGCACCTATGCCACCGCTCAGACTACGGATGCAGACCTTGCCGCCTGCGGTTTTGATGCACCGGTATTTACCGCCGCAGTCACCAGCGAGGATGGCTCCACCGTGCAGCTGGCCTACGCCTGCGGTACGGACGGGTGGTATCTGCAAGTGGAAGGGGAACCTTCGGTATACACAGTGGATGCAAGCACTGTGCAGGCGCTTCTGCTGACGGAAAATGACCTGAAAACGCAGGAATGATTCCTTTTGTACGCTGTGCCGAAACCAAGGTGCAGCGTATATTTTTTTGCATCTTTTTATAAAGTTTCGGCAAACATCGGCAGAGTGATTGACAATCCGACTGTGATTGTTTATTATAAACCGTGGTAGGGTAAGCTCGCCGCGCAAAATCATGCTGCTGCGCGGGGCGGAGCACCCCTTATACGCAAAAAAGATGGGGCAGGTTTCCTGTCTTTTTTCGTATCTGAGAACAAGGAGGATAACATATAAAATGGACAACTCGGTGGTCGTTTCACTGCGGGATATCGTAGTGGAATTTGATGGACAGCGCATTCTGGATGGGCTGAATCTGGATATCCATGACAAGGAGTTCGTGACGCTGCTCGGTTCCTCCGGCTGCGGCAAAACCACCACCCTGCGCCTGATCGCAGGCTTTCTGGAGCCGAATGCCGGCAAGGTGCTGCTGAAAGGGGAGGACATTACTGGTGTGCCGCCCTACAAGCGCCCGGTGAATACCGTGTTCCAGAAATACGCGCTGTTCCCGCACCTGAACGTGTTCGAGAATGTGGCCTTTGGTCTGCGGCTCAAAAAGCTGGACGAGGACACCATCCGCCGCAAGGTGCGCGATATGCTGGAGGTCGTGGGCTTGAAGGGCTTCGAGCGCCGCAGCATCAGCCAGATGTCCGGCGGTCAGCAGCAGCGCGTGGCCATTGCCCGCAGTCTGGTCAACGAGCCGGAGATTTTGCTGCTGGACGAGCCGCTGGGTGCACTGGACCTGAAGCTGCGCAAGGAGATGCAGCTGGAACTCAAGCGGCTGCAGCGCGAAATGAATATCACCTTTATCTACGTCACCCACGATCAGGAGGAAGCGCTTACCATGTCCGATACCGTCGTGGTCATGAATGGCGGCAAGGTGCAGCAGATCGGCACCCCGGAGGATATCTATAATGAGCCGAAAAACGCCTTTGTGGCAGACTTTATCGGCGATTCCAACATCGTGGACGGCGTGATGCACAAGGACTTTCTGGTGTCCTTCTCCGGTGTGGACTTCCCCTGCGTGGACCGCGGCTTTGCCCGGGAACAGAGCGTGCAGGTGGTGGTGCGCCCGGAGGATATCGAGGTGGTATCCCCCGTGGAGGGCCAGCTTGTGGGCGTGGTGAACGACGTCATCTTCAAGGGCGTGCACTTTGAGATGCACGTTGAGTGCGAAGGCCGCGAGTGGCTGATCCACTCCACCCGTGCCTGCACCCCCGGCGAGACCATCGGTATGCGCATCGGCCCCAACGAGATCCATATCATGGCGCGGAGCGAGGGGTGATGTGCCATGAAGATCTATGATAAAAAGCTGGCCTATCCGTACTTTGTATGGATGGTGCTGTTTACCGTTGTGCCCTTGTTCATTGTGGTGTACTACGCCATGACCGACGCCGAGGGCAACTTTACCCTGAATAACCTCACCTCCATCAGTGGCTACGGCTCGGTGTTTGCCCGCAGCCTGCTGCTGGCGCTGATTGCTACGGTCATCTGCCTTATCATCGCCTTTCCAGTGGGCTATTTCCTGTCCCGCCTGCGGGTGAACAAGCAGCACATCATGCTCATGCTGGTTATGCTGCCCATGTGGATGAACTTTCTGCTGCGCACCTACGCATGGATGGGTCTGCTCAGCGTCAACGGCCCGGTGAACACCCTGCTGGGCTTTATCGGTCTTGGCCCCTATACCATGCTCAACACCTCCGGCGCGGTGGTGCTGGGCATGGTGTATAACTATGTGCCCTACATGATCCTGCCGCTGTACACCAGCATGACCAAGATCGACCAGAGCCTTGTGGAGGCTGCGCAGGATCTTGGTGCCAACACCACCAAGACCCTTGTGCGGGTGCTCATCCCCATGAGCGTGCCGGGCATCAGCACCGGCATCACCATGGTGTTTGTGCCGGCGGTGTCTACCTTTGTCATCAGCCGTATGCTGGGCGGTGGCTCCAACCTGCTGATCGGCGACCTGATCGAGATGCAGTTTTTGGGCAACAGCTACAACCTGAACGTCGGCTCTGCCATGAGCCTGGTGCTGATGATCATCGTGCTGCTGTGCATGAGCTTTACATCCAGCTTTGACGAGGATGAAATGGAGGGCGTATCCTGATGAAAACAAAACATCTGCGCCTGATGCAGCGGGTCTATATCATCCTGTTCTTCTGCTTCATGTATCTGCCCATTGCCTACATGATCGTGTTCAGCTTCAACCAGAGCAAGGGCTATTCGCTGTTTACCGGCTTCACCCTCAAGTGGTACCGCAGCCTGTTCACGAATGCGTCCATCCTCCATGCGCTATGGGTGTCCGTTGAGGTAGCCATTCTGTCTGCCATTATTGCCACGGTGCTGGGCACGGCAGCCAGCCTTGGCATTGCCTCCATGAGCCGCAAAAGCCGCCTGCTGGTGACCAACATCACCTATATCCCGGTGGTCAACCCGGAGATCATCACCGGCATTTCCCTGATGCTGCTGTTCGTGGCCTACCAGCGCTTTGCCGCGCAATCTGCATGGCTGCCGGATAACATCATGGGTCTGCCCACGCTGCTCATTGCGCATATCGCGTTCAACGTGCCCTACGTTATCTTTAACGTAAGCCCTAAGCTCAAGCAGCTGGACATCAAGCTGTACGAGGCAGCGCTGGATCTGGGCTGTGATCCCCGGCAGGCCTTCTTCAAGGTCATTCTGCCGGAGATCAGCCCCGCCATCCTGTCGGCCTTCCTCATCTGCCTGACCTATTCCATTGACGATTTCATGATCTCCTACTTCAACTGCGGTACGGTGGAGACCCTGCCCATTGCCATCTACTCCATGACACGTAAAAAGGTCAGCCCGGAGATCTACGCCTTGTCCACCATCATGTTCGTGGTCATCCTCAGCGTCATTCTGGTGTCCAATGCCATGGAGAGCCGCAGCTACCGCAAGAATCAGAAAACGCTGCGAGAGGAGGGTGCATGATGAAACGCACTGCTGCATTGCTGCTGACGTTGGCTGTGGCGCTGTGCGCCGCACTGCCGGTGTTTGCCGCCGGCACCATTGAGGTGACCGAGGACGTCTCGGTGTCGGACGATTACGACTGGACCCGCTTCAAGGGACAGAACGTCACCCTGAACGTCTACAACTGGGGCGAGTACATCTCCAACGGCTCGGATGACAGTGTGGACGTGGTGGCCGCCTTTGAAAAACTGACCGGCATCAAGGTGAACTACACTACCTTCGACTCCAACGAGTCCCTGTACGCCAAACTCAAGTCCGGCGCAGCCAACTACGATGTGATCATCCCCTCCGACTACATGGTGGCAAAGATGATCAACGAAGGGATGCTTGCACCCCTTGACTACGACAATATCCCCAATTTCCAAAAGATCGATGCAGGCTACCGCAACCCGGACTATGACCCGCAGAACGCCTACACTGTGCCCTATATGCTGTGCACCACCGGTATCATCTACAACACTACCATGGTAGACGAAGCCCCCACCTGCTGGGCAGACCTGTGGGACGAACAGTATGCGGGCAACATCCTGATGTTCAACAACAGCCGCGATGCCTACGCTATCGCTGCGTTCAAGAGCGGCCACAGCATCAACCCTGCCACCCCGGAAGAGGTGGACGAGGTGGTAGAGGAACTCAAGGCGCAGAAGCCGCTGGTGCAGGCCTACGTCATGGACGAGATCTTTGATAAGATGATCGGCGGCGAGGCTGCCATCGGCGTGTACTACTCCGGCGATGCCATTACCATGATCGATGATAACCCGGACTTGGCTTGGGTGTTCCCGGAGGAGGGCAGTGTGCTTTCGGTGGACTGCATGGCTGTGCCCGCCGCCAGCGAGCACAAGGAAGCCGCCGAGATGTTCATCAACTTCATGTGCGAGACCGACATTGGCAAGGCCAACAGCGAGTATATCGGCTACACCACCCCCATGCACGATGTATGGGAGGTACTGGACGAGGATCTGAAAACCAGCGAGATCGCCTATCCGTCTGAGGAGGACGCCGCCCGCGAGAAGGTGTTCACCGCCCTGAGCGATGAGGTGAACAGCGAGCTGGATCTGAAGTGGAGCGAGATGAAGAGCTACGATGAAGGCGGCGGCAGCTATCTGTTTTTACTGCTGCTGCTGGCCATGCTGGCGCTGGCCTGCTTTAATATCTGGCGCAAGGTGCGCAGAAAGACCCGCAATCAGTATTGATCGTTTCAACCAAGGCTGCCGTTCCGGACGTGGTGCGGCGGCCTTTTTCCGATAGGAGGGAAAAACTATGGAACAGTTTTATTATCAAGGTACCGCTGTGGTAGAAAATGCCGATGCGGACTGCCACAGCCTGCTCAAGGCCAGCGCCCTGCTGCGTTATGTGGAGCAGATTGCTTCCATGCACGCCCGCCACTTTGGCATGGACGATAAGTTCTTTGAGGATCACGGCGTAGCGTTTCTGGTGGGCAAGCAGGCGCTGCGGTTCAGCCGCGTGCCCCGCCGTGGCGAGACTTTGACCCTTTGCTCCCGCTCAGAAAAGGCTCTCCGCGGCTCTATCAAGCGCGTCACCACCCTTACGGACGAAGCCGGACAGGAGGTAGCCATGGTGGACAGCCGCTGGATCATGTCCAGCCTTGAGGATGGGCACATCCTGCGCCAGCCGGGCTGGACGGTAGAGGGATACTGGAACGAGACGGTGAAAGAGGAGCTGCCCCTTTTGCTGCATAAGCGCCGGGACAGCCTGACCAGCGCCGGCCTGTTTACGGCGCGCTACTCCCAGTGCGACCTGCACTACCACATCAACAACGCTTTTTATCTGGATATCGTCTGTGACGCGCTGCCGCTGGAGATCATGCGCGATCACGTTGTGAAGTTTGCCTCCATCAACTATCACCGTGAAGTCCCCATGGGACAGCAGGTGGAGGTGTTCTACACGCCTTCGGATGATGGCTGGTACTTTATTGCAAAGCATGCAGACAAAACGGCTTTCGAGTGCTATCTGGAACTGGAGCCGGTCAAGCAGTAAAAACATGGAGGGATGCCTATGTCCAAAACCGGAGAATTGTTCGGCACCTTTTTTAAGATTGGTGCCTTTACCTTTGGCGGCGGCTACGCCATGGTGGCGCTGCTGGAGCACGAATTTGTGGAGGAAAAGCGCTGGCTCACCCGGGAGGAGTTTCTGGATATGGTCGCCATTGCCGAGTCCACCCCCGGCCCTGTGGCGGTGAACAGCGCCACCTACATCGGCTATAAGCTGGCCGGTGTAGCCGGTGCGGCGGCCTCCACTCTGGCGGTGTGTCTGCCGTCCTTTGGGGTCATTTATCTTATTTCGCTCTTCTTCGACCGCTTTTTGCAGCTGACGGTGGTAGCCAATGCCTTTAAGGGCATACAGGCCTGCGTCATCTACCTGATCCTATCCGCAGGGGTCAAGATGCTCAAAAACCTGCAGCGCACCCCCTTCAACACGGCAGTGGTGGCGGTGGTGCTGGCGGCCATGGTGGGGTGCTCTGTGCTGGCGGTAAACTTTTCCTCCATCTGCTGCATCCTGCTTTGCGGCGCAGCCGGGGTGCTGGCCTATGCGGTAGGGCAGGGGAAGAAAGGCGGCACAAAATGATCTTGCTAGAGCTGTTCTGGAACTTCCTTGTCATCGGTGCGGTGTCCTTTGGCGGTGGCTACGGCATGATCTCGCTGGTGCGGGAAACGGTGCTGGGGCACGGCTGGCTGACCGAGAGCGAATTTCTCAGTTTTATCGCGGTGTCAGAGTCCACCCCCGGCCCGCTGGCGGTGAACATGGCTACCTTTATCGGCGCTTCGCAGGCGGGGCTGGCAGGCTCCTTTGCGGCAACGGTAGGGGTGGTGCTGCCCTCCTTTGTTATCATCCTGCTCATTGCGGCGGCGCTGCACAGCCTGATGAAGTACGCTGGGGTCAACGCCTTTCTGGCCGGGGTGCGCCCCTGCGTGGTGGCTATGATCTTGGCTACCGCCTGCACCATGGGGCTTTCCACGCTGGGGGGCTTTACCACCGTTTCCGGCGGCTTTGCCCCGGATATGCGTGCGCTGGCGGTGTTTGCCCTTTTGGTCATCCTGCATTTTGCCTATAAAAAGAAAACGCAGAAAGCGCCGTCCCCCATCGGGATGATCTTACTCTCTGCGGTGCTGGGCGCAGTGCTGTGGAGCATCTGACCCGGCAAGAAAGGATACTGCAATGAACATTACCGTGTATCTGGGGGCAAACCTTGGCACCGACCCTGCATTGCCGCAGGCTGTGCAGCAGCTGGGGCACTGGATCGGCGAAAGCGGCAACGCGCTGGTGTACGGCGGCAGCAAAAGCGGACTGATGGGGCTTTTGGCCGACAGTGTGCTGGCCGCAGGCGGCAGGGTGACCGGCGTAGAGCCCAAGTGCTTTCTGGACGCAGAGCTGCAGCACGAGGGACTGACCGAGTTGATCGTGACCGAGGACATCCCCGCCCGCAAGACCAAAATGATCGAGCTGGGGGATGCTTTTATCGCGTTTCCCGGCGGCACTGGCACGCTGGAGGAAATCACCGAGGTCATCAGCAAGCTGTCTCTGGGGCAGCTGGACGCGCCCTGCATCCTCTACGACCTGAACGGCTACTACCAGCCCCTGCACCAGCTTTTGCAACAGATGATCGCTATGGGGCTTTCCACCCCGGCGCGGCAGCGGAACATCGCCTTTGCCGCCGACCTTGCGCAGATCCGCGCAATTCTTAAAAAATAGAAAGAACTGTCCGATTATATGCAGAAAGCCCGCTGCACATTGTTTTGTGCAACGGGCTTTCTGCTATCCTGTTATGTACGCTGTGCGCGCTAAACTTAGGCGGCAGTGGTGGAAGCAGCCTCAGAAGAAGCAGCCTCGCTGGAAGCGACCTCAGAAGATGCAGCCTCGGAAGATGCAGCCTCAGAAGAAGCGGCCTCGCTGGAAGCAGCCTCAGAAGAGGCGGCCTCGGAAACAGCGGCGGTGCTTGCAGAAGCAGCCTCAGAGGTGGAGGAAGCAGCGGCAGCAGTACCGCAAGCGGTCATACCAGCAGCCAGAGCCAAAGCGACAACAGCGATGCAAATATTCTTGAGTTTCATATTAATGATCTCCTTGTTCTTCTTGTAAATGTTTTGCAGCGGGCTTTCATGTGCGCCTCACTGCGATGCTATATTCTAGTCTGTTTTTGAAAAAAATCAAGAGGAATTTGGTCGAAAGTTATAATCCATGTAAAGAATCTGCATAGTTGTCATAAACTTTCTCCAAAAGTCAAAGACTTTTTGGCAAAAATAAAGCTCAGCATAGAGTCTATACCGTCGGGTGAGAAGCACAAAAACAGAAAAAATTGAAAAACACTCATAAAATCCTTTTTATTGTACTGCAAATGTGGATAATAGAGGCACAACAAGGGAGGAACATTCCCCGGAGGGCTTGAACGACAAGACATTTATGGAGGAAACTACAATGAAAGACTTTGATTTTGGCTACTTTGGCACCGGCGATGAGGGCTATGCCCAGTACATGACCGCATTCGAGCGCAATTTCAGCACGGACAGCACCGACAGCTTTTCGTCCGATGACGCAGACTGCGATGCAGACAGCTGCGATAGCAGAGAGGACGATTTCTAAGTCCGCACCTTTCTGCCCGCTTGCGCATACAACGGGCAAAGGGGGAATGCGGCTTGAACCGAATCGTTTTCACACTTGGAATCTGGCTGTTCCCGGCGGCGTGTACCGCACTGGGAGCAGCAGGGGTGTTTTTGCTGCGCAGGCAGGCAAGACCGGCTACCCGGCGCATCTTGTGCGGAATGGCGGCGGGCATCATGCTGGCGGCCAGCGTGTGGAGCCTGTTGCTGCCGGCCATTGCACGGTCGCAGGGCAGGGCGGCATGGGTGCCCCCGGCGCTGGGGCTTATTTTAGGCGCTGTGGGGCTTTTGCGGCTGGAGGATGCCGCCGGGCAGCTGCTGGCGGGCGGTCCCGGGCATTGCGGGCGCATGGTGCTGGCGGTCACCTTGCACAACCTGCCGGAGGGCATGGTGGTGGGGCTGGCTGCGGCGCTGGCGCTGCACGGGGACGCGGATGCTGTAAGCGGGGCACTGGCGCTGAGCCTAGGCATCGGCTTGCAGAATATCCCGGAGGGCGCGGCGGTCAGTCTACCGCTGACCCAGAGCGGGCGTACCCGGGGGCAGTCCTTTGCCGCCGGTGCGGCCTCCGGGCTGGTGGAGCCTTTGGGCGCGGTGCTGGCCTTTGTACTGGCCGAGTGGGTAGGTGCGGCGCTGCCGTGGCTTATGAGCGCAGCAGCGGGCTGTATGGTGTGTGTGACCGCACAGGAGATGATCCCTGAGGCGGTGGAACCGGATGAAGTGGCCGGTGTCATCAGCATCGTGCTGGGCTTTGCGCTGATGATGGCACTGGATGTGGCCCTGTGAAAAAAGGACTGCTGTATCGTCCCGGCATAATAAGCGCTCCCTTTTCATACGATACAACGAGCACACCCACCCCTACGGGCGCGGTGCGCAGCGCAACAGGAAGGGGAGAAGGACTTTGGAGAAACAGGAACAGAACAGCATCTGTCGTGAGATCGGCGCACGCACCGGCGGGGATATCTACATCGGTGTGGTGGGCCCGGTGCGCAGCGGCAAATCCACCTTTATCAAGCGGTTCATGGAGCAGCTGGTGCTGCCCGCCATGAGCGGCTCTGCCGCCGCCCGGGAACGTGCCCGGGACGAGCTGCCGCAGTCGGCAGCGGGGCGCACCATCATGACCACCGAGCCCAAGTTCATCCCGGAGACCGCCGTGCCCTTGCAGCTGGAGGGCGGCGGGGCGTGCCGGGTGCGGCTGATCGACTGCGTGGGCTACATGGTGGAGGGTGCCATGGGGCACGAGGAGGATGCAAAGCCCCGTATGGTCAAAAGTCCGTGGTTCGAGCAGGAGGTGCCCTTTGACCTTGCTGCAGAGACCGGTACCCGCAAGGTGATCTGCGAGCACTCCACCATCGGGGTGGTGGTCACCACGGACGGCTCGGTCAGCGATATCCCCCGGGCGGGCTACGCAGAGGCGGAACGGCGGGTCATCACGGAGCTGGAAGCACTGGGCAAACCCTATATCATTCTGCTCAACAGCACCCACCCGGACGCACCGGAGACCCGGCAGCTGGCTGAGGGCATGGCACGGGACTACCGCCGCACCGTGCTGCCGGTAAGCTGTGTGGACTTGGATGCCGCCATGCTGGGGGAGATTCTGCGGCGGGTACTGTACGAGTTCCCGGTGCAGGAGCTGGATTTTGCCCTGCCCCGCTGGGTGACGATGCTGGAGCCCGGGCACTGGCTGCAAACGCAGGTGTATGCAGCCGCCATGCAGCTGGCCGAGCGGGTGTCCCGCATGAAGGATCTGCCCACTGGAACAGACGCCCCTGCGCTGGAATGCGATGCCGTGCAGCGCTCGGCGGTGGCGGGGGCAGACCTTGCCGCCGGCAGTGTGCGGGTAAGTGTGGAGCTGAAGCCGGAGATCTTTTATCAGGTGCTCAGCGAGCAGACCGGGCTGGACATCGGGGACGAAGCCGGGCTGATGCCCTGCATCATGGAGCTTGCCCGGGCAAAGCGTGCCTACGAGAAGGTGCGCAGCGCCTTGGAGCAGGTGGAAGCTACCGGCTACGGCATCGTGATGCCTTCCATCGACGAGCTGCATCTGGAACCGCCGGAGATCGTGCATCAGGACGGGCGCTGCGGCGTCCGGCTGCAAGCATGTGCGCCCTCCATCCAGATGATGAAAGCCACCATCCACACCGAACTAAGCCCCATCGTGGGCACCGAGAAGCAGAGCGAGGATCTGGTGCAGAGCCTGCTGGCCGATTTTGCAGACGACCCGGTGCAGCTGTGGGAGTCCAACATTTTCGGCAAAAGTCTGCACGAACTGGTGAACGATGGTTTGCAGAACAAACTGCTCCACATCCCGCAGGAAGCCCGCACCCGCTTGCAGGAAACGCTAGAGCGGGTCATCAACGAGGGCTGCACCGGGCTGATCTGTATCCTGATCTAGGGTGTATCTGAAAAAATCCCCGCCCGCCGTAAGTTCTGCTTACGGCGGGCGGGGATTGTTCTGTCTTACTTTTCTTCCTCGGTCAGCTTGTTGATCAGCAGCTGATAGATCTCGTTGCCCTTCAGGATGAACTGCTTCTTCACCAGCTCGGCGCTCAGCCGGTCGGGCGCACCCAGTTCCAGACAGAACAGCTCGCTGTCCAGCCCCTTTACGGTGCAGCGCACGGTGCAGTGACCATCGGCCTTTTCGGTGATGCGGGCGCTGTACTTGGCCTCCTTACGGGCCCATGTCTGGCAGCGCAGCACGGCAGCGACTGCCCGCTCCCGCACGGTGCGGGGCAGATCGTAGGCAAGCTCCTGCGCTACCTTGCGGCCTTTGTCGGTAATGGTGTAGCTGTCACCGGTCAGAGTGACCAGTTCCTGTTTTGTGATATCGTCCAGACAGGAGCCGATCTCAAAATAGTTGACAAGGGCTTCCTCCATCAGGGCGTTCTCGATCTCCTGCCGGGCAATGGGACCGGCGTTTTTCACCAGATAGCACAGCAGCAGCCGGATCTCGGTGCTGCTGGTCAGGCCGCCGGGACGGACACCGGCGGTAAAAGCATCATTGGCGCTCATCGTTCCTTACATCCCCCTTGCGCTTTCACATGGTATCAAAGGCCTGTGCCGCTGCGGAAAGGGCGGGCAGCGGGCAGACAAAAACTCTTTCTATTAGTATAAAGGCTTTCAGCCCGGATTGCAAGCCGCAACGGCAAAATCTGTCTCAATGCGCTTGGGACATTCCGGTGTGGAGTACACCCACCGGTCCAGATGCCCCTCGGTGATAAAGTACCGCAGTTCAAACCGGTGGGGCTGGCTCAGGGCGTGGTTCACAATGACCAGCTTGATCTTCATCTTCTCCGGCAGAATATTTTTGATGTAGACGCTTACCGCCTGCCCGGGCGCAAGACCGGTGCAGCTTTCCGCAAGGCCGGCAAGGTTCGGTGCGATCTCCACAAAGGTGCCGTATTCCTCCACGCTGCGCACAATGCCCACCACCGTTTCGCCCACGGTGAACCGGGCAGCGTTCTCCGCCCATGTGCCTAGCAGCTCCCGGATGGTCAGCACAAAGCGCCCCTGCGCGTCCCGGTTCTTGATGGCACACAGAATCTGCTGCCCTACGCTGACCCGGTCGGCAGGGGAGGAGATGCGGCTTACCGACATACAGTCGATGGGCAGCAGGGCGCTGATGCCGCAGCCTACGTCACAAAACGCACCGAACGGCTCGATGTGGGTCACGGTACAGGGCAGGATATCCCCGGGCGAGAGCGTGTCCAGATACTCCGCCTTGCACAGCCGCTGCGCCTCGGCGCGGGAAAGCCGGTAGCAGGGTGCGCCGTCCTCGTCCGTATCCAGTCCTTCGATGACAAAACAGGTGGGGCGTCCCACCCGGGTCAGCACCGCAATATCCCGCACGGCGCCCGTCTCGGCACCGTCTGCGCACTGGGCAAAGGGCATCACCGCCTTTACACCGCCCAGCTCAAACCGCAGCTGCCGCCGGGTGTCAAAGGCAAGGGCGGTGGCCTGTAAAATTTCGCCGCTGGCCATGGCAGCCCGCAGCTCGGCAGGGGAAAGGCGGGCGGCAGAACGATAACTGTTTTCGGTACGATAAGCTTGCATCATGTTTCATTCCTCTTTCTATATGGTTTTTGGGTCTCTGTGCGATGCTACAACGATATGCAGCAGTGTGCGCAGATATTTGCATTTTGTGCGGCTTTGCATTATACTATATCTGTATGCGCAGCACCCGCTGGGCGGGCGGCGGCACACACTGGCTCTGCCGGGCGATTGCGCGGCAGAAAAGAAGGGAGAGGTCGGATAAATATGGACATCGCTGTGGGAGATACCATCCTCACCCGCAAAAAGCACCCCTGCGGGGCATCCAGCTTCGAGGTGCTGCGGGTGGGCATGGATTTTAAGATCCGCTGCACCGGCTGCGGACGCGAGGTCATGTTGCCCCGCGCCAAAATTGAAAAGAACATCAAAAAGGTGGTAAAGCCCGGCGCTGCGCAGTAGCGCAGCCAACGCACCCGAACCGGAACGAATTTGTAAGGAGAACTGCAAGGATGCAAGATATTTCTTCCCGGATGGATGCGGTCTGCCGCCGCTTTGAGGAACTTTCCATGCGGCTGAACCAGCCCGATACCGCCGCCGACCCGGCACTGTTCCGCAAGCTGATGCGGGAGTACCACGACACCGAGCCGGTGGTGGACGCTTACCGGGACTGGCAGACCGCGCTGGATCATCTGGCACAGGCCAAAGCCCTGCTGGAGGAGCCCGGTTCACTGGACCCGGACTTCAAGCAGATGATACAGCAGGAAATCAGCGAAAAAAGTCAAGATGTGGCAAAGCTGGAAAATAATCTCAAAATTTTGCTGCTGCCCAAGGACGTGAACGACGGCAAAAACGTCATCATGGAGATACGCGGCGGCGCTGGCGGCGAGGAAGCCGCTCTGTTTGCCCACAGCCTGCTGCGCATGTACACCATGTACGCCCAGAACCGTGGCTGGACGCTGGAAGTGCTCAACCTGAACGAGACCGAACTTGGCGGCGTAAAGGAAGCCATCGTCTCGGTGGATGGTGCGGGTGCATACAACCGCCTTAAGTACGAGAGCGGGGTGCACCGGGTACAGCGTGTACCGGAGACCGAAACGCAAGGCCGCATCCACACCTCCACCGCCACCGTGGCGGTAATGCCGCAGGCAGAGGAGGTGGACTTTGCGCTGGACATGAAGGACTTGCGCATTGACACCTTCCGCTCCTCCGGTGCGGGCGGTCAGCACATCAACAAGACTTCCAGCGCCATCCGCGTGACCCATATCCCCACGGGCACGGTGGTGGAGTGCCAGAACGAGCGCAGCCAGTTCCAGAACAAGGATAAAGCACTGGAGATCCTGCGCAGCCGCCTGCTGGCACAAAAGCAGAAGGAGCAGCAGGACGCCATCAACGCCCAGCGTCAGGGGCAGGTGGGCACCGGCGACCGCAGCGAGAAGATCCGCACCTACAACTTCCCGCAGGATCGCTGCACCGACCACCGCATCGGGCTGACCGTCCACAATCTGGAAAAGATCATGGACGGCAATCTGGATGAGGTCATCGACGCCCTTGCCACCCGCGAGCAGACCGAAAAGCTGCAAAAGCTGGGTGGGTGATCTCCGCTTTTCGGGTGCAAAACCACCGAAACGACTGCCAAGCAAATATACTTTACAGATAGAAAGAACGATGATTCGTATGGAAATCAAAACCAGAGTTTTGCCTGCCGATGAAGCAGGCGTAGCCGAAGCCGCACAGCTGCTGCGGCAGGGACAGCTTGTAGCCCTGCCCACCGAGACGGTCTACGGCATTGCCGCCGATGCCCGCAACGGTGCGGCGGTGCGCAATATCTTTGTAGCCAAGGGACGCCCGCAGGATAACCCCCTCATCGTCCACGTCACCGGGCCGGAGATGCTGCCGGGTCTTGTCAGCGAGGTGCCGGAGCGTGCCCAGCTGCTGATGGCAGCCTTTTGCCCCGGGCCGCTGACCATCATCATGCCGCGCGGGTCGGAGGTGGCCGATGAGTGCTGCGCCGGGCTGGATACCGTGGGCATCCGTATGCCCAGCCACCCGGTAGCGCGTGCGGTCATCCAGCAGAGCGGCTGCGCCTTTGCCGCCCCCAGCGCCAACCTTTCCGGCAAGCCCAGCCCCACCAACGCGCAGGATGTGTTCACCGATATGGACGGCCGCCTGCCGCTGATCTTGGACGGCGGCGAGTGCGATGTGGGCGTGGAGAGCACCGTGGTGTCGGTGGTGGGGGAGAAGCCCACCCTGTTCCGCCCCGGTCACATCACGCTGGAGGACTTGGAGCGCGCCCTTGGTGAAGAAGTAGAGGTGTCCAAGGCCATTCTGGAAAAGCTGCCGGAGGGTGCCGTGGTGCGCAGCCCGGGCATGAAGTATAAGCACTACGCCCCCAAGGCGGATGTGACCCTGCTCAACGGCACCTTTGAGCAGTTCAAGGCCTATGTGGACGCCCATAAAAATGAGAATCCCAGCTGCCTGTGCTTTACCGGCGAAAGCGCAAAGCTGGATGTGCCCTGCGTGGAGTACGGCCGCGAGGGGGACGGTGCCGATCAGGCAAAGCACATCTTCCGCTCTCTGCGGGCGCTGGATGAGCAGGGCGACGGCGTGGTCTACGCCCGCTGCCCGCAGAAGGACGGCCTGTCCATGGCAGTGTACAACCGCCTGATCCGCGCCGCCGCCTTCCGGGTGATCGACCTATGATCACCTTGGGCATCACGGGGCGCAGCGGCTGCGGCAAGTCCACGGTCACAGCGGTATTTGCCGCCCATGGCGTGCCGCTGGCGGACGCCGACCAGCTCAGCCGGGAAATTTTGCTGCCCGGCTCGCCGCTGCTGCCGCAGCTTGCGGCGCGGTTCGGCGGGGATATCCTTCGCTCGGACGGCACGCTGGATCGCCGTCTGCTGGCTGACCGTGCCTTTGCTACCCCAGAGGGTAAGGCCGCGCTGGACAGCCTGACCCACCCCGCCATCGTGGCACGCATCCGCGCCGCAAAGCAGGCGGCACAGGCCGCCGGTGCGCCCCTTTTTGTGCTGGACGGTGCGGTCATCGTGGGCACGGCGGCGCAGGCCGAGTGCGACCGCCTGTGCGTGGTCACCGCGCCCTTTGAGACCAGCGTGGCGCGTATCGTGGCACGGGACGGCATCTTGCCGGAGATGGCTGCCCGCCGTCTGAACGCTCAGACCCCGGAACAGACCCTGACCGCACAGGCAGACTACACCCTGCATAACGACGCCGGGCTGGAGGCGCTGCAAGCCGCAGCCGCCCGCCTGTGTGTGCAGCTGCAGGCAGAAGGGGGCGTGACGGCAGCGCTTTGAACGAACAAAATTATGAAAAAGCCTACGACCCCATCGCAGCCCGGGAGCGCCGCGCGGCGCGGGAAAAACTGCGCCGCCGCAAACAGCAGCGCCGCCGTCAGCTGGTGCTGCGGCTGGTTTCCCTGTTTCTGGTAGTGGTGGTGGCAGTGTGTGCAGTGCCGCCTTTGTGTAACCGGGCAAAGCAATTTTTATACCCCCGCAAGTACGAGCAGCTGGTGGAAAAATGGGCAGAAACCTACGAGCTGGACCCACTGCTGGTCTACGCCTTTATCCGCACCGAAAGCGGCTTTGACCCACAGGCTACCTCCAGCGTGGACGCCCGCGGCCTGATGCAGATGACCGAGGAGACTTTTCTCTGGATGCGCAGCAAGATCGCCCCGGAGGAACCGCTGACCTTTGCCGACCTCTACAACCCCGGCACCGCCATCCGGTTCGGGTGCTACTACCTGCACCTGTGCATGGTGCGCTACAAGGGCGATGTATCCACGGCGGCAGCGGCCTACCACAGCGGCTGGGGTACGGTGGATCAGCTGCTGCAAATGGAAGAACACTCGGCAGATGGGGAAACCCTGCAAGGTTTCCCCTATAACCAGATGCACCACTATGTCAACAAGATCACCGCCTGCTACCAGACCTATCAGCGTCTGTACGCAGGTCAATGATAAAAAGTTAAGGAGCGAAAAATCATGAGCGAGAAACTTACTGCAAAAGAGTACGCCGAAAAGCTGCTCTACACCCCCGAATACGCTGCCGACAAGCAGGCAGACGTAAAGGAAAAGGCTGCTGCCTTTGCCGAGGGCTACAAGAAATTTATGGACAGCGCCAAGACCGAGCGCGAGGCTGCCGTTGTCAGCGAGCAGATGCTGCTGGCTGCCGGCTACAAGGCTTTTGAGCCCAAAAAGGCCTACGCCCCCGGCGAGAAGGTCTACTTCATTCAGGAGAACAAGGCTGTTGTGGCGGCTACCATCGGCCAGAAGCCCTATGAGGAGGGCTTCCGTCTGGTCATCGCCCACACCGACTGCCCCCGTCTGGACCTGCGTCCCAACCCCCTGTACGAGTCTGACCACATGAGCTACTTCCGCACCCACTACTACGGCGGCGTGCGCAAATACCAGTGGGCTACCATTCCGCTGGCCATCCACGGCGTGTTCACCCGCGCCGACGGCTCCAGCGTCAACTTTGCCATCGGTGAGGACGAGAACGATCCCGTGTTCTGCATCACCGACCTGCTGCCCCATCTGGGTGCCGAGCAGAACGAGCGCAAGCTCAGCGAGGGCATCAAGGGTGAGGAACTGAACGTGCTCATCGGCTCTGACGCCGTGGAGGAAGAGGACGTCAAGGAGGCTGTCAAGCTGAACACCCTCATCCTGCTGAACCAGAAGTACGGCATCACCGAGCGCGACTTCACCCGCGCCGAGATCGAGGTAGTTCCCGCTGCCAAGGCACGTGACGTGGGCTTTGACCGCTCCATGATCGGTGCCTACGGCCACGATGACCGCGTGGATGCTTACCCCGCACTGCTGGCCGAGATCGAGACCAAGGACCCCGTGCACACCACCATCTGCGTGCTGACCGATAAGGAAGAAATCGGCTCCGACGGCGTGACCGGTATGCAGAGCATGTATGTGTTCCACTTTATGCAGCTGCTCTGCCGCGCTGCCGGTCAGGATGACATTCTGGCCTTCCGCAACAGTGTGTGCCTGTCTGCGGACGTGACCGCCGCCTTCGACCCCTCCTGGGCAAGCGCCTTTGAGAAGCAGAACGGCACCTACGCAGGCCGCGGCATTGCCATCTTCAAGTATACCGGCAGCCGCGGCAAGAGCTCTGCCAGCGATGCCAACGCCGAGCTGGTGGGCGACATCACCCGTATGCTGGATGCCAACAACGTGGCATGGCAGATCGGCGAGATGGGCCGTCTGGATCTGGGCGGCGGCGGCACCATTGCCAAGTATGTGGCAAACCGCGGCATCAAGGTGCTGGACCTCGGCGTGCCCGTGCTGTCCATGCACTCTCCCTTCGAGGTCATCCATAAGACCGACCTGTACATGGCTTACCGTACCTTCAGCCTGTTCTGCCAGTCTGAGGACTAAAAAAATGCGTGCGCCGCAGCCTGCGGCATACACGCAATAAACGCACCTTTTTACAGAGCCGCTGCACATTTTTGTGCGGCGGCTCTGTTTTTTGCGCAAAACCCTTGACCTTCAACCGGCTTTAAGGTGTAATGTAAGGGCGGAGGTGAAGCAAATGAACATCAAACAGGCTTCCGAACAAAGCGGTGTGTCCGCCCCGAACATCCGCTTTTATGAAAAAGAGGGGCTCCTCACACCGGCGCGCCGACAGGGCAACGATTACCGCGATTACACCGCCGGCGACGTCCGCACCCTCAAGCTCATCCGTATGCTGCGCATGCTGGACGTGCCGCTGCCCACCATCAAGGCGGTGCTGCGCGGGGAACAGCCTTTGCAACAGGCGCTGCAAGCCCAGCAGACCGTGCTGGAGCAGCAGGCGGCGCAGCTGGCAGCAGCTGTGCAGTTTTGCGCCGACCTTGCCCGGCAGGCTCCGCAGGCAGATACGCTGGACGTGGACGCCTGCCTGACCCGCATGGAAAGCCCCGCCCCGCAGCAGGGTTTCTTCTCCGGCTGGCTGCAGGATTACTGCACGCTGGCGCAGGTGCAGCACCAGAAGCACTTTTTCTTTATCCCGCAGGGCAGCATCAACACACCGCAGGAGTTTACAGCGGCGTTGCAGGCCTATGCAGAGGAAAAGGGGGTGCAGTTCGCCCTGACCAAAGAAGGGATGTACCCGGAGTTTTCGCTGGACGGCATCGCGTATAAAGCCTACCGCAACCCGGGCAGGTACCGGGACGAGATCTGCTGCGATGCTGTACACCCTGAGCAGTTGGACGCCGGACTGCCGCCCCGGCGGGAGAAGCTGCTGCGCATTCTGCGCATCGCTGTGCCGCCAGTATGTACCTTTGCCGCCATTCTGGCGGCAGGGTGGGTGGCTACCGGCGGTGCAGACTGGCTCTGGCTGGCGGTGCTGGGCTCTACCGGGGTGCTGCTGGGACGCTGTTTTGAAAAGTGGCTGTAAGGCGCGTTACCCCAGCGGCAGCGCCTCGGCTACGGTCAAAAAGGTGTAGCCATTATCCGTATACCACCGGATGATATCCGGCAGTGCTTCGGCGGTGGTGCGGGTGGTGGCAGAGTCGTGCATCAGCACCACGCAATGGGTCTGCTTGCCGGTCTCTCGCACCACATTGCGGTAGATGGTATCCGCACTGGGGTGCCCGCCCACGGCATCCTCGGCGCAGACGTTCCAGTCCACCCACTGCCAGCCGCGCTGCTCTACCTCGGTTTTCAGCTGTGGCATCAGCCCCTTACCGCCGTAGCGGCGGCTCACGGTGTTGGTGCTGCCGCCGGGGAAGCGCAGGTACCGGATGCTCTCGGCGTCCACATAGGGTGCAATGCGTTCCTTCAGCAGGGCAATGTCCCGCCAGTAGGCGGCGCTGCTGCGGTAGATGTCGCTGTATTCGTGAGAGGCAGAGTGCAGCGCGATTTGATGTCCGGCGGCAGCAGCCTGTGTGAGCAGGGGCAGATATTTCTCGTTGTAACCGGTGGCCACCACAAAAAAGGTGCCGTGCACCCCGGCGGCATCCAGTGCCGCCAGCACAGCCGGGGTGGTCTTGCTGGGGCCGTCATCAAAGGTCAGGCAGACCCATTTTTCCGGCAGGGAAGGGGCGGCGGGCGCACCGGCATCGGATGCAGCCACAGCCGGTGCGGCAGGGGAAAAGGGGCTGAAATCCGGCGCAGCAGCCAGCTCGCTCAGCTTGCAGCCCACCGGCGCGCGTACCGGTACCAGCCACCCCGCCGCAAATGCTGCCAGCGCTGCCGCCAGCAGCCCGCCCCATAGCCCGATGCGCCTGCCGGTGCGCCGCATAAAAAGTTTCATACACAAACCCCTCCTTTGCTCTGGGCGCAGTGCCGCAGGCAAGCTTTCCGCGACAAATGATCTGTGTAATTGCCCGAAAAGCTGCCTTTGCGCGCGCACTGCGCTGCTAATATAGATATGAAATTTAAAAAAACTTATGAGAAACAAAGAAACCCCTTGACGAACCGCCAGAAATGTGTTACTATATGCAAGCAGTCCGCACCAACGGTTTTCTACCTCAAAAACCGGAGAACTGTGAAACAGGTATGCGAGGGTGGCGGAACTGGCAGACGCGCACGTTTGAGGTGCGTGTGGTTTATCCTTGGGGGTTCGAGTCCCCTCCCTCGCACCAGAAGGCAAGTCGGTTTTTGACTTGCCTTTTTTCTATGAGCAGAAGTGGTGGAATGGCAGACACGCTGGTTTTAGGCACCAGTTCCTTGTGAGTGAGGGTTCAAGTCCCTTCTTCTGCATAGCGCAAAAATCCGCATGAATGCTGGAAAATCCAGTGTTCATGCGGATTTTTATATATGCGCTGCGGCTTTGCCGTTATTTTATGCTATTACAGATGCAGCATATCCCGCTGGGCGGCGGCGCGGTAGCGCAGCGCAGCGGCGATAAAGCCCTTGAACAGGGGGTGTGCGCGGTTGGGGCGGCTCTTGAACTCCGGGTGGAACTGTGCACCCAGATGGAAGTCGCGGCCGGGCAGCTCCACAGTCTCCACCAGATGGCCGTCCGGGCTTGTGCCGGAAATGACCAGCCCGGCGTCCTGCATCTCCTGCCGGAAGTCGTTGTTGAACTCGTAGCGGTGGCGGTGGCGCTCCCAGATCTCGCTCTCACCGTAGCACTCGGCCATCTTGGTGCCGGGCTTCACCGCGCAGGGGTACTTACCCAGACGCATGGTGCCGCCCTTGGGGATGTTACCCTGCTGGTCCGGCATCAGGGAGATGACGTTGTGGGCACCGTCCGGGGTGAACTCGCTGGAATTGGCGTCCTTGTAGCCCAGCACATTGCGGGCAAATTCAATGACCATGATCTGCATACCAAGGCAGATGCCAAAGCAGGGAACATGGTTCTCGCGGGCGTACTGCTCGGCCTGGATCATGCCCTCGATGCCGCGGTCGCCAAAGCCGCCGGGCACGATAATGCCGTCCACGTCCGCAAAGGCTTCCTTGCAGGCGGCCTGATCGGTCAGATCCTCGCTTTCCACCCAGCGAATCTCCACCTGACTGTCGTTCTCAAACCCGGCGTGGTACAGGCTTTCCATCACCGAGAGGTAAGCGTCGTGCAGCTTGACGTACTTGCCCACCAGTGCAATGGTGCAGGTCTTGCTGCGGGTGGCAATGCGGGAGACCACTTGCTTCCACTCGGTCAGGTCGGCGGGGGGAACATCGAGGTGCAGCTGCTGCACCACCACATCATCCAGACCGTTGGTGTGCAGCATCAGCGGGCACTGGTACAGGCTGGGCATGGTCAGGTTCTCGATGACGCACTCCGGCTTGACATTGCAGAAGGTGCTGATCTTGCGGCGGATATCGCTGCCCACGCTGCCGTCAGCGCGCAGGATGATGATGTCGGGGCTTACGCCCATGCCCTGCAGCTCCTTGACCGAGTGCTGCGCAGGCTTGGATTTGTATTCGTCCGAGCCGGAGATGTAGGGCACCAGCACCACATGGATGAAGCAGCAGTTATCCCGTCCCTGCTCCAGCCCAACCTGACGGATGGCCTCAAGGAAGGGCTGGCTCTCGATATCGCCGGTGGTGCCGCCGATCTCGGTAATGACCACATCCGCCTCGGTGGAGGAGGCCAGATTGTAGATGTAGCTCTTGATCTCGTTGGTGATGTGGGGGATGATCTGCACCGTCTGCCCCAGATATGCACCCTGACGCTCCTTATTCAGCACGTTCCAGTACACCTTGCCGGTGGTCAGGTTGGAGTACTTGTTCAGGTTTTCGTCGATAAAACGCTCGTAGTGACCCAGATCCAGATCGGTCTCGGTGCCGTCATCGGTCACGAACACCTCGCCGTGCTGCAGCGGGCTCATGGTGCCCGGGTCCACGTTCACATAGGGGTCCAGCTTCTGGCTGGCTACCTTCAGGCCGCGGCACTTCAAAAGACGGCCCAGAGATGCAGCGGTAATGCCTTTGCCCAGACCGGAAACCACGCCGCCGGTCACAAAAATAAATTTTGCCATAAAATATACCTTCCTCTGTCGTAAAATAAAACTCTCTCATAAAAGGCTCGCTCCCGGCGCACCCCTTTCCCTGCGGGTGCGGGGCGAAGCCCTGTTTCTCAGTCGCTTCTGTCAGCGTATTCCTCCAGCACCTCCTGCGCCACCTCGGCGCGGTCGCGGCGGGTGTCCATAGCCTGTTTTTCAAGGTAGCGGTGCGCTTCGGCCTCGGTCATGTGGGCGTGCTCTACCAGACAGCACTTTGCCCGGCTGATCAGCCGCAGCTGCCCGATCTTGTCTTGCAGGCGGGCGTTCTCCTGCCGCAGACGCAGCAGGCGGTGGTTGCCGGCAGCCGCCATGTGCATGGCCTGTAAAAACAACGGGGTGGTGAAGGGTTTGCTCAGCAGCAGCACCCCTTGCTCGTTCAGGGGGGCAAGCAGCTGCTCGGCCTGTGCGGCCTTTACCAGAAAGACCACACCGGCATCGGTCTGCTCCACGGCGGTGATACACAGCTCGTGCCCGAACTCATCGGGCAGGGGAGCGTTGACCACGATCAACTCAAAATCAGATTCCGACATTCTGCGCCGCGCCTCGGCTCCGCTGGGAATGATCACCGGGCGGCTGTAGCCTATCTCGGACAGCCGCGCGGCAATATATTCATTGGAGTTGGCACCGGCGCTTACGATCAGTGCGCGTCCCATTTTCCGCACTCCTTTCTTCTGCGCAGGCAGGGATCAGATGGCGTTGAAATAGTAGACGCGCTCGTGCTCGGCTCGGTCAGGCGCATTCCGCAATGCGGCGCAGCGCTTGAGTTCCTCCGAGAAATAGCGCTTAGAAAGCCCCTCCGGCAGCACCTTGCGCAAGAACTCGCTCTCCTCGGCTACCTGCACCGCCTCCTCAAGGGTGGCGGGCAGGGTCTCAAGGCCCAGTCCCTCGGCCTCAGCAGCATCGAACAGATTGCGGTTCACCGGCGGCTGTAACACCATGCGATGCTCAATACCGTCCAGTCCGGCAGCAAGGATCAGACCAATGGCCAGATACGGGTTGCAGGCGGGGTCCGGGCTGCGCAGCTCCATGCGGCAGCTGTCGCCCTTGACCATGGGGATGCGCACCAGCTGGCTGCGGTTCTGGCGGCTCCAGCTGACATAGCGGGGCGCTTCGTCACAGCCAAAGCGCTGGTAGCTGTTGGGCAGGGGATTGGTGAACACGGTCAGTTCCCGGCTGTGTGCCAGCACACCGGCCATAAAGCTGCCTGCTACGCTGTCCGGGGCAATATCGCCCTCAAACAGGTTCTTGCCGTCCATGTAAAGCGAGAGGTTGATGTGCAGCCCGCTGCCGGCCTGCTGGGGCAGGGGTTTGGGCAAAAAGCTGGCGTGCAGGCCATTGCGCATGGCAATGGCACGGACGATCTGCTTAAAGGTCATCACATTGTCGGCGGTTTTCAGCGGCCCTGCGTAGCGGCAGTCGATCTCGTTCTGACCGTTGCCGCTCTCGTGGTGGCTGTGCTGGGGCGCCATGCCCATCTGCTCCATGGTCAGGCAGATGTCCCGGCGCAGGTTTTCGCCTGCATCCAGCGGCGCAACGTCAAAATACCCGCCAAAGTCGATGGGGATGCAGGTGGGGCGGCCCCGGTCGTCCTTTTCAAACAGATAAAACTCGCACTCGGTACCCACGTTGCAGGTAAGCCCCAGCTTTTTGAACTTGCGGTTCACATCCCGCAAAAAGCCCCGGCAGTTGCCGTCAAAGGCTGCGCCGTCCGGCTTTTCCACATCGCAGAAGAACTGCATCACCCGCCCCTCGGTGGGACGCCACGGCAGGATGGTCACGGTGGAAAGATCCGGCCGCAGCACAAGGTCGCTTTCCTCAACGTGCATAAAGCCCGCAATGGAGCTGCCGTCAAAGCATACGCCCTCTTCCAGCGCCTTGGACAGGTTGCTGGCCAGCACGGCAATGTTCTTCTGGGTGCCAAAGATATCGCAGAAGGCAAAGCGCACAAATTTGACGTTATTGTCCTCCACAAAATCCAGAATATCCTGTTGGGTGGAATAGCTCATAAATAACCCCCTTACAAAAACTGCTTTTCAAATAAAACGCCCAAAGGCCTGCCCTCAAAAAGGGAGCAGGTCTTTGGGCTGGTGTAAGAAATAGGAAAAGGAGAATGGCTAATTGATCCGGCAGCCGGCGGATGCTTATTCTTTACGCTGTCAGGAGACTATCAGACGTAGTAAAGCATCTTGCTGTAGCTGGGCAGAGGCCAGTAATCCTCGCCGCAGATGGTCTCGGCATCGTCGGCAGCGGCGCGCAGGGCGTCCATCACCGGGAGAACGTTATCGTGGAAGGCAACAGCCTTCTCGCTCTCGGTGGGCAGTGCCTTGGCGGCATTCACGGCATCCTGCAGGGTGTCGATGGCATCGCTCATGGCATCGGCGTCAGAAGAAAGCTTTTCCAAAGTCTTGGTCTCGCTGCGCACGCTGATGTGCTCGCTGACAGCCAGCTTGGAGGCGGCGGTGTTGGCAACCTCGCTCATGTAGGCGTTGATGGCGGGCAGCAGCTGCTTGCGCGCCATCTCCAGCATGGTCAGAGCCTCGATGTTAATGATCTTGGAGTAGTGCTCCATCTCCACCTCATAGCGGCTCTCCATCTCTACCTTGGTCAGCACGCCGAACTCCTCCATCAGCTGGATGTTCTTGGGTGCGATCAGTGCAGGCAGAGCAGCGGGGGTATTCTTCTTGTTGGGCAGGCCGCGCTTTGCTGCCTCGGCCTCCCACTCGGCGGTGTAGCCGTTGCCGTTGAAGATAACGCGGCGATGGTCGCGGATGGTGCGCTTGACCAGAGCGATGGCTGCGCTGGTAAAGTCCTCAGCGCCCTCCAGTTCGTCGGCGTAGCCCTTCAGTTCCTTGGCGACAGCAGTGTTCAGGATGGTGTTGCAGTCGCTCAGGTTCTCAGCAGAGCCGGGCATACGGAACTCGAACTTGTTGCCGGTGAAGGCGAAGGGGGAGGTACGGTTGCGGTCGGTGGTGTCCTTGCTGAACTTGGGCAGAACGTCCACGCCCAGATCCATCTTCATCTTGAC
>CAKTCK010000012.1 GCA_934539245.1 uncultured Faecalibacterium sp. | reverse complement strand
CAGCTTTTCGATGTAGACGATGTCGCCCTGCTCCACGCGGTACTGCTTACCGCCGGTAACAATGATTGCGTACATTTTGTTCATTCCTTTTCGTTGTACTCGCTGGTCGTAAAGGCAGACCCTTACAGCGGGCCATTTCAGGCGCCCACACCATGCGGCTAGAGTATTATAGCAAAAACCCAACCGGATTGCAAGAGGAAATTTCCCTTTTTGCGCAGATTTTTACGCTTTTTTCTGCCTGGCCTGTTCTATGGCGGCTTTCACCTGCGCATTATAGGCCTCGGTCTTTTCCAAAAACAGCTTGCGCGGGCTGGAAGCCAGCAGCTGGGTGTCCGCATCCAGCACAAGACCGCTGGCACCTTTTTCCTTACGCAGCTTATTGACGGCCGCCTTGTTCTCTGCGTTCATCGCCAGCGGCACCATCAGGGGCTTGCCCTTGCACTTACGGGTGAAGTACACTTCTGCCGCAATGCCAGCCACCACGGCGATGCCTGCCACCAGCTGGGATGCCCGCAGCCCGATGGAGGGCACCAGCATCAGGCTGTCGGTGCGCAGACCCTCGATCCAGAAACGGCCTGCGCCGTACCAGATCAGATACCGCAGGGTGATGTCGCCGTTGAACTTGCGCTTTTTGATGTAGCGGAACAGCAGGAAGAAGCCCGCAAAGCACCAGATGCTCTCATACAAAAAGGTGGGGTGCACCGGCAGGTTGGGGTCGATGACCATACCATTGGGCACCGTGACCGTGCTGCCCATCAGATAGGCACGGGTCGCCTCGCTGTACATTCCCCACGGCAGGGTGGTGTTGCAGCCAAAGGCCTCCTGATTGAAAAAGTTGCCCCAGCGGCCACAGCCCTGCCCGATAAGAAAGCCCATGGCGGTAAGGTCGAACATGGGCAGCACCGGCACGCCCCGCCACTTGCAGGCCAGACCGCCGAACAGAAAGCCGCCGATGATGCCGCCATAGATGGCAAGGCCGCCATCGCGGATAGCGATCATCTCCCAGATGCTATTGTACTGGAACGGCGCCATAGCCACATAATAGGCGCGGGCGCTGATAATGCCCAGCACCACGCCGATGAGGATGACGTCCACCATGCTGTCCGGGTCTACGCCAAATTCCAGACTGTGCCGGAAAGCAAAGACCAGTGCCAGACACAACCCCACCGCGATGCACACGCCATACCAGTAGATGCTGACCCCGCCGATGGTAAAGGCCACGCGGTTCAGCTGAAAGCTCAGCCCCAGACCCGGGAACTGCACCAGATTTGTCAGATAGTTCATTCTTCTTCCTCCTCGTCCTCTTCTGCCGCCTGTGCCGTGCCGTCCGGCAGGATGTACATAGTAGCCATACGATCCGTGCACAGGATGCGCTGCAGGGCAGCGTCCGCATCCTCCGCAGTCAGCCCTGCCAGCATGGAAATCTGCTGCGCCACCGTCTGACCGCTGAGGGCAAAATCTGCCATCTGGCTGGCGGAGTCCTCCACGTTTTCCAGATTTTCGATCAGTTGGCCGTATTTCTCGTTCTTGCACAGGGTAAACACTTCCCTGTCTACGCCAGCCGCGCGCACCCGGGCGATCTCGTCCAGCAGCAACTGCCGCACGGTGTCCGGTACATCGCTCTCGCCGGTGAACAGGATGCAACAGCAGCCGTCCACCCGCAGCACCTCGCCGCCAAAGCCGGGGTTCACAAGGCCCTCGTCGTACAGGCGGCGGTACAGGGGCGACATCCCGCCCACGATGCAGCTGAGCACAAGGTCGTACAGCGCCTCGGTGCGCAGGTCGCCCGCGGGCAGCGGCTCTTCCTTAAAGCCTACGCCGAAGCAGGGCTTGGAGACCGGCATGGTCAGCGTTTTTTCCGTAGCGGCAAGGGTCATGGGCTCGGAAGCCCACAGCCGCTGCACCTTCTGTGCCGGGCGGGGCTCCATCAGGCCGTGCCGTTCACAGGCGGCCAAAATCTGCTCCATGGTGGTGTTGCCGGCCGCAGCCATCACCATATTGCCTGGGGCATAAAAGGCCTTGCAGCTGTCATACAGCATGGCGGGCGTGATCTCGGCAATGCTTTCCACCGTGCCCGCGATGTCGCTGCGGATGGGGTGGCTGTGGTACAGGCACTCGAACAGGCCGGTGATGAGCCGCCAATCCGGGCTGTCATCGTACATTTTGATCTCCTGCCCGATGATGCCCTGCTCCTTGGCGATGGTCTGCTCAGTAAAATAGGGGTGGCCTACCATGCCCAGCAGCACGTCCAGACTTTCGTCCAACTGCTGGGTGGCGGTGAACAGGTAGCAGGTGCGGTCAAAGCTGGTAAAGGCGTTGGCGTTGGCACCGGTCTTTGCGTACTTGGCAAAGGCGTCGCCGTCCTCGTCCTCGAACATCTTGTGCTCCAGAAAATGCGCAACACCCGCCGGCAGATGCACCGTTTGCCCGTTCAGGCAGAAATCCCGGTCGATAGAACCAAACTTGGTAGCATAAATGACGTGCGTGCTGGAATAGCCCGGCATGGGGCGCACCAGCACCGTCAGGCCGGAGGGCAGGGTCTGCCACTGGTCGGCCACGGTCTTTTCCAGCAGGGTCTGGTTATTCTGCGGCATGGGCAGCATCCTCCTTTGTAAGCAGATAGCTGACCGAGAGGGTCAGGCGGCGCAGGATGTCCCGCACCTCGTCCTTGGTCACGGCACGCAGGGCATTCCGCGCCTGCTCCGGGCTCTGGATAGGCGCAGCGCTGTTGGCACCGGCGCGCAGCACCTCGATATAGTACCAGCTCTCGATGCCGCCAAGGCTGTCCTCTACCCCGTTCATGCCGCTGAGCAGACCCCGGCGGCAGTCCTCAAATTCCTCGTCGGTAATGGGGCCGGTGCACAGGTCTGCAAGCTCTTTCAGAATCGCCTGCTCTGCGCGGGCGGCATCGGCATGCTCCACACCGCTGTTCACCGCCATGCTGCCGGTAAAACTCTGGAAGGAGGAGGAGCAGTAGTAGCACAGATGGTCCCGCTCCCGCACATTGAGGAACAGGCGGCTTGTCACGCTGCCGCCGTACAGCGCCATGGCAAGGCGCACGGCAGCCAGCTGCTGCGGCTGCATGGGCTGTCCCAGTGTGAACAGCATACACAGCTTTGCCTGCACCATATCGTAGTTTTCGGTCTTGTGCACCGGTGCAATGGCAGGCATCGCCATGTTTTCCACCAGCGGCAGCGGGGCGCGGTCGATGCAGGCAAGCTCTGCCAGCAAGGCGTCCCGGATGGCAGCAGTCTGGGCGGCATCGCAGCCCAGCACCAGCAGCTCGATGTTGGCGGTGCGCAGCATCTGCCGGTAGGCATCGGTCAGCATGGCCGGGGTAAGGCCGTCCACCTCGTCCAGATAGCCCTCCTGCCGCACGCCCGCCGGGCTGTCGCCAAAGAACTCCCGGTTGGCCTGATGCAGGCAGTAGATGCGCTTATCGTTGATCTCGTCCTCAAGGCCTTTCTTTAGCATCTGCTTTTCAATGCTGACGGCCTGCGGGTCAAAGCAGCCATCCACAAGATAGGGATGGAAGGCCGCACCCAGCGCAATTTTGGTATACTCGGCGGTCAGCGCCTCGCCTTCCAGCGCAAAGGCATCCTTGATGCCGGTCACGCTGACGCAGAGGTTGTGGTTGCAGCCCATGGGGCGGGCGTCCACGGTCAGATCTGCACCGTAGAGCTTTGCCAGCTTTTTGGTGAGCCGGGTCATATCCGGGCAGTCCGCATAGCCGCGCTCCATCACCAGCGGCAAAAGCGCATGGGCAGTGGCCGTTTTACGCTCAGCCGGAAAGGCAAAGTGGATGCTGATGCGGCAGCGGTTGAATTTAGAAGCCGGGTCGCAGGAAAGATGCACGCCCGGTGCAATGAGAGTACGTTCCAATGGTAATTCCCTTCTCTCTGCGCCGCAGCACAGAGCATTTGATTCAGTCTGCCCGCTGCAGGGCGATAAACTCTTCTAAGCTCAGGCCGCTGGCGCGGATGGCAAGAGCGTTTTCCACCCCTACATAGCGCCAGTGCCACGGCTCGAACACGATACCGGTAGCGGCCTGCCGGTCCTGCGGGTAGCGCAGGATAAAGCCATATTCCGCCGCGTAGGCTGTAAGCCACTCGTAGGCGCGGGTCTCGGCAAAGCTGGTGTCCTGCTGCGGGTCGTCCGCGCTGAGGATATCTGCCGCGTAGCCGGTGCCGTGCTCGTTGGCGTTGGCGGCGGGCTGGATGGTAGCCGCCAGACGGGCGGCTTCCTCTTCGGACTTGCGCTTATCGCGGTAGGTCTGCACCCGGGCTTCATAAGCAGCCTGCCGGGTGTCGGCGTCCTGATAACCCGCCACAAGGGTCAGGCTGACGCCGTCCGCCTGCGCGGCGGCGGCCATACTGCGGTACTGCATGGCGGCTTCAGCTTCCAGCTGCTGCCCGGTGGCTTCGTCAGCGGTATTCAGCAGCGGGGTCGGCTCGGCAGTATAGGGCAGGTTGGCATTTACCAGCGTAAGCCGGGCATCTGCGGCGTTGAATACATAGTCTGTGCCATCGTACACGCTGGCTGCAAACACCTTTGGCCCGGACAGCAGGCCGTGCACCTTGGGCAGCAGCCACAGGATGCCGCCGGTCAGCAGCGCTACTACCGCAGCGCAGCCGGCCAGAAACAGCACCCAGTTGCGGGCCAGCCGCAGCATTTTGCGGCGCTTCCATTGTTGATAGGTCAGGCGCTTATCGGCAGGCGCTCTGGAGGTACGGGTGGATTCACTCATGCGGCGGGGCTCCTTTTCGGCGTTGTTGCAGCGCCGGTGCGCCGCACAGATTCAAACTATATTATACACCCCTTTGCAATTTGTGTAAACGCCGCTGTGTGTAAAAAAATTATGACCCGCCCGCCCCCCCGGCAGGGAGCAGACAGGCCATAACCAAAAATTTTACGCAGATCAGTCAAACAGCATATCGTGGATGGCACTGACAGCCTTGTCGGCGTCTGCACGGTCGATGATGCAGGAGATCTTGATCTCGCTGGTGGAGATCATCTTGATGTTGATATTGTTGTTGGACAGTGCCTCGAACATCTTGGAAGCAACGCCGCTGTGGCTCTGCATACCGGCACCCACGATGGAGACCTTGGCGCAGGTGGTGTCCACGCTGACATTGCTGAAGTGTGCGCTGTCCTTCAGCACACGCATAGCCAGCTCGGCTTCGCCCTCGGCACAGGTAAAGCTGATGTCCTTCTTGCCGTCGCGGCCGGTGGACTGCAGAATGATGTCCACGTTGATGTTCTTCTGTGCCAGCAGGCCGAAGATCTTAAAGCTCATGCCCGGCTCGTCGGGAACGTTGAGAATCGTGATAACAGCAACATCGGTGTCCTTGGCAACACCCTTGATCAGCATACCTTCCATGTCCTTTGTAACCTCCTTAACCACCGTACCCGGGATGGGGTTCAGGCTGGAGAGCACCTCCAGCTCCACATTGTACTTTTTGGCCAGCTCCACGCTGCGGTTGTTCAGCACCTGTGCGCCCAGAGATGCCAGCTCCAGCATCTCGTCAAAGGTGATCTCTTCCAGCTTGCGGGTGTTGCGCACCTTGCGCGGGTCGGCGGTGTAAACGCCCTCCACATCCGTGTAGATCTGGCAGCGGTCAGCGTGCAGAGCAGCAGCAATGGCCACGGCACTGGTGTCGGAGCCGCCGCGTCCCAGCGTGGTGATGTCGTCCAGCTTGTTCAGACCCTGGAAGCCTGCCACCACTACCACACGGTTGCGCTCCAGCTCGGAGGAGATCCGCTCGGTCTCCAGCCGGGTGATGCGCGCCTTGGTGTAGGCACGGTCAGTGCGGAAGCCCGCCTGCCAGCCGGTCAGGCTGATGGCATGGCAGCCCAGCTCGTTCAGCGCCATGGCCAGCAGTGCGATGCTGATCTGCTCGCCGGAGGCCAGCAGCATATCCATCTCACGCGCCGAGGGGTTATGGGTGATCTCCCCTGCCTTGGCGATCAGGTCATCGGTGGTGTCGCCCTGTGCGGAGACTACCACCACTACGTCATTGCCCGCGTTGTGGGTGTTGGCCACGATCCGCGCAACGTTGAAGATACGGTCACGGTCCTTTACGGAGGAACCGCCGAATTTCTGTACGATCAACGCCATATCTTGTCACTCTCCTCTTTACGCCCCGCGTTTGCGGGGGCTTGCCGGGCGGAAGCGTTCTTGCACTTCCCTTACCCGTTTATCATTCCACGGTCGCGCCGGTGTTATCGGCATCCAGCTGCAACAGTGTAAATGCTTCACATCCGTCCAGACCTTCCAGCAGCTCCAGACCTTTTTCCAGCTTGGAATAGAACTTTTCGGCTTCGGCCTTTTCGGCCACAGCCATTACGGTGCTGCCTGCACCGGAGACATACACAGCCTTTGCGCCGCACAGCCGCGCCATATCGAATACCTCGCGGGAGCCGGGCATCAGGGGCATCCGGTACTGCTGGTGCAGCTTATCCTCGGTGGCAATGGCCAGCAGGTCGTGCCGACCCTCGCAGAAGGCTGCGGGCACCAGTGCCGCACGGGACAGGTTATACACCGCGTCCTTATGGGATACCTCCTTGGGCAGGGCTGCACGGGCTGCTTCGGTCAGCAGCTTATAGTCCGGCACGATGGCGGCAAAGCAAAGACTTTCGTCCACATTCCGCTTGACCGAATACACCTTGCCGTCCTCGAACACGCTGCTGGTCAGGCCGCCCAGCAGGGCCGGAGCCACGTTATCGGGGTGTCCCTCGATGGCAGTCGCCAGCGTGAGCAGCTCCTGCGTGTTGAGCACATCGCCCAGCATCCGGTTTGCGCCCAGCAGACCCGCGATGATGCAGGCCGAAGAAGAGCCCAGACCGCGCGCCATGGGGATGGGATTCGTCTGGGTGATCTTGAGGGGCGGGATCTGCTTGCCAACTTTTTCAAATAATCCCTTGGCGGAGCGGTACACGAGATTCGACTCGCCCCGGGGGATGCGGGTGCCGTCCGATGCCGAGATCTCCAGCACCTCACTGTCCTCAAAGGTAACTGTGTTGTACAACGTAACTGCCAGACCCAGCGCATCGAAGCCGGAGCCTACGTTGGCGCTGGTGGCAGGGACCGAAACCTTGATCTTCATTGCCGCAGTTCCTTTCCGTTACACTTCCTCGGGCAGACGCTTGAGCACCAGCTTCACGCTGCCGCCCACGGCCTCCACCTTGCGCGCGGCTTCTGCCAGCGCACGCTCATCGGCGCGCTCCACAAAGTAGGCGCAGCCCTCGTACCGCTCATCCACCACCTTGCCGTAGCCGTAGATGGCCTCCACCACAGCGGGTGCAATGCCCGCCACACGCACATAATATGCAGCGGGAGCCGGGTCGGTGAGCATGCCGTCCACCGGGTCCGCGGGCTGCCAGAACAGGCTGTCGTGCACCTGTGCGCCGTTTTTCAGGGCATCCACCACGTCTGCCACCACAGCGCTGGCAGTGGGCAGCTTGCCTGCGCCCTTGCCGTAGAACACCACATCGCCCAGCATATCGCCCTTGACCAGCACCGCGTTGAACACATCGTCCACGCTGGCCAGCTGGTTTGCCTTGGGCACCAGACACGGCTCTACACCGGCGGCCACGCTGCCGTCCTTGCCAAGCTTCATCCATGCGATCAGCTTGATGACGCAGCCCAGCTTTTCGGCACTTGCCACATCGGCGGCGGTAATGGCCCGGATGCCCCGGGTGGGAATGTTCTGGGGATAGATCTGGTGGCCGCATACCATGGAGGACAGGATAGCGATCTTGCGGCAGGCGTCGCGGCCGTCCACATCATCGCTGGGGTCCTTGGTCTCGGCGTAGCCCAGCTCCTGCGCAATGTGCAGCGCATCCTCAAAGCCAAGGCTCTCCCGCACCATTTTGGTGAGCATGAAGTTGGTGGTGCCGTTCACGATGCCCTCCACCTCGGTGATGACGTTCGCCGCCAGGCACTGGTGCATGGGGGTGATGATGGGCGTACCGCCGCCCACAGAGGCCTCGAACAGGAAGGCGCAGCCGTGCTCCTTGGCCAGTGCCAGCAGCTCTGCGCCGTAGGTGGCCACCATCTCCTTGTTGGAGGTGCACACGCTGCGGCCGCTCTCCAGACAGGCCTTGACGTAGGGGTAAGCAAAGCGGGTGCCGCCGATGGTCTCCACCACCACCCGGATCTCCGGGTCCTGCAGGATCACATCAATGCTTTTGACCACCAAAGGCTCCACCGGGTTGCCGGTAAAATCCTTCGGGTCCAGAATGTACTTTACCTCCACCGGTTCGCCAGCCCGGCGGGAGACGCTTGCGGCATTGCGGCACAGCACCTCGTATACGCCGCTGCCTACCGTGCCAAAGCCCAGAATTGCAATTTTAGCCATACTCTCTTTCCCTCGTTTCCTGTTTTGTTACAGGTTATACCCACAGCGCACACCCACTACCATGCGCTGGCGCGAAAGCTTTTCGGTCAGTTCCTCCGGGGACATCTGCATGGTATCGGTGCGGATGGTGACCGCTACCAGCGCAGCCCCGTTTTCCGGGGTGGACTGGTTGATGGTCACAATGCTGGCACCTGCGGCGCTGATGCCTGCCAGAAGGCTTTGCAGCGCACCGGTCTCGTCCCGCAGGGTGGCCATGACCGTGATGACCTCACGGCCGTTCTCGGAATCAAAGATACAATCCTTATACTTATAAAATGCGCTGCGCGAAAGCTCTACCGCACGGGTCGCAGCTGAAATACTGCGGGCTTCTCCGCTGGCCAGCAGCTCCTTGGCGCGCACCACCTTGAGAAAGACCTCCGGCAGCACCTGCGCATCCACCAGATAAAAACGGCGTTCCAACTTGTTCACCTCTCAAACACAAGTGTTCTTGCAGAAAATATAATAGCATCCGAACCCCTGCAATGCAAGAGCCCGGATGCTATTTTGTCACTTTGTCCAGTTTTGTCTTGTAAAGTGCGCCCTGTCCTTGCCGGATTTTTCAGCAAAGGGGCGAAAAAGTACGATTTTTGCCCTTATTCCGTATCCAGCGCACTGGTATCGGTGGGGATGACCGGCTGGGTGGGCACGGCGCTGTCTGTGTTCTCAGTAGAGGCAGCAGCCTGCGGTGCAGCATGGGAATAGGTGCAGGTATCGGGCAGGTCATCGGCACGGTAGTAGCCCACGGCAGTGCTCGGGCAGCCTGCACCGGCCAGCAGTCCGCTCTGGGTGCAGTAGCGGCGCTCCACCACGCCTGCGGAGGTGGGGAATGCCTTATAGGGCAGGTCTGCCTGTGCCTGCTCCATCAGTGCCTTCCACGCGGTCACGCAGGTGCGGGTCTTGGCCTGCTGCTTGGACAGGGTCTTGGTCATATCGTAAGGTGCATCGTAGCCCCACCATACGGCGGTGACATAGTAGGGCGTGCCGCCCACGAACCACAGATCTTTTTCGTCGCTGGCAGTACCGGTCTTGCCAAAGGCTTCCATGCCGTTGGAGTTGGGGTAGCGACCGCTGGCAGTACCTACGCTGGAGAACAGAACGTTCTTCAGCAGACGGTTCATGACGTAAGCGGTATCGGGGGTCAGTGCCTGATAGCTGGTGGCGTTATTTTCCAGATAGATGTTGCCGTCCCGATCCAGCACACGGGTGTACAGGTGCGGGGTGGTGTACTCGCCATCATAGAAGATCTGGAAAGCTGCGGCCAACGCCATGGGGGTAACACCCTTGGTCTGGCTGCCCATGACCATCTGCGCCAGACCCACGTCGTTGGTGGGGTCCAGCGTATTCAGCTGTAAGGTATTGTAAACAAAGTTGAAGATATTGCTTGCACCCACAAGGTCGCCCACGCGGATCGCAATGGTGTTCAGCGAGCGGGCAAGGCCGTTCCACAGCGGGATATCACTGCCATCACCGTAGTTGCCGCCATAGTTGCGCGGCCAGCTGCGCCATGCGTTGGGGTAAGCGCGGAGCTGCTTATCGGAGAGCCCCATCAGACCGTTCTTGCGGCAATAGTCCTCGTCCCGGATGATCATATCCTGTTTCTGGTACAGGGGGGAGTTGTTGAGCATGGTGGACCAGTTGACCAGACCGTACTCGATACCCAGTGCATAGGCACCGATGGGCTTGATGGTAGAACCGGTCTGCCGCTCCACGTTGTAGGCGCGGTTCAGGGAAAGGCTCTTGGTCTTTTCGCCCAAACCGCCCACAATAGCCAGCACGTTGCCGTCATAGTCCAGCGTGACCATGGCAGCCTGCGTGCGCACATTGCGGTAGTAATAGACGGTGCCGTCCTCGCCGGTGCGGGTCTTGGGGGTGCCGTCCTCATTCATTACCTGCACATCATCGTCCGAAATGGAGGTGACCTCTTCCTCATGCCAGCCCGCCGGGAAGTAGGCATCGCCGGTGTTCAGCATCAGGTTTTCCATCTGGGACTGCAATTTGGTGTTGACCGTCGCTTCGATGGTAAAGCCGCCGGTGTAGAGCAGCTTCTGCGCCTCGGACTCGCTGATGCCCTCCTTGGCCATGATATCCTGCACGACCTCGTTGAACAGCGCATCGGTGAAGTAGGAGGTGACGGTGCTGGGCTTTTTGCCGCTGTCCTCTTCGGCCAGCACAAGGGGCTGTGCAGCGCCGTTGCGGTAGTCCTCCTCACTGATCACGCCCTGCTGCCACATATTGTACATGATGAAGTTGCGGCGGTGGATCAGGTTTTCGGGGTTCGTATAGGGGTTATAGTTGGTGGGATTTTTGGTAATGGAGGCAATGGTGGCGCACTCCCACAGGCTCAGCTGGCTGACGTCCTTGTTGAAGTACTCGTTGGCCGCCGTCTGCACGCCCTGAATGGTGCCGGTAAAGCTGATGGTGTTCAGGTAAGCCTCCAGAATGGTCTCCTTGGAGTAGCTGCGGCTCAGGCAGAGGGCGCGGTAGATCTCGCGCACCTTGCGCAGTGCACCATCAATGCCGCTGGCGCTGTTGTCATCGGTCAGGTTCTTGATGAGCTGCTGCTCCAGCGTGGATGCGCCCTGCTTGGAGCTATAAATGGGCAGCAGATACTCATTGATCATTGCACCGATGGTGCGCTTGAAGTTGACGCCGGGCTCTGAGTAGAAGTCCTTATCCTCGGTGCAGATGAACGCATACTGCAAGTTGGAAGGGATCTGCTCAAGGTCTGCCCATACGCGATGGCTGTTGGAGGAGCGCAGGGTGGCATACTCCACCTGTGCACCGGTATCCGGGTCGGTAGCCACCACCATACTGGACTGACTCAGCTGGATGTTGTCCAAGTCCAGCAGGTCACCGTCGTTGGCGGTAGCCTGCACCACATAGTACACCATGCCCACAGCCACCACGCTGCCCAGCATGACGCCAAGGCAGAGTACTGTAGCAAGGGTGCGGCCGATGAACCGCAGAATGGGGTGCTTGCTCTTTTCCTTCGGCGGCTTGGGGCTTTTGGGTGACTTAGGTGCGCGGGTACGGTTTTCCGCTGCGGGGCGTGCCTCGCGGCGGCTCTGGGAAACATTGACCTTACGTCCCACCGGGCGGGCAGACTGCTCCTCGCCGCTCCGATGGATCTTTCTCATCTCATTGTTGGAGATAGGGATCGCCTCCTGACATTTCAAGACTGTTGCCGGGCATTGCTGCGCCGGGCTTTATCCACATCGTTTGTGACACGAAACTTCAAACTGCAATACCATATTATAGCACGCAAGCCCCAGCCGGGCAAGAACCAATCTTTGCGCGCTGAGCAGATGTAAATAGTATAGCACACTCCGCCACGGAAAGTACAGTGCCCGCGTGTGAAAATTGTCTGCCATCCGCAAAAATGGGGCATACTTACGGGGAAAGGGAGTGTTTTTTATGCGCAAGCTGTCTGTCTGCCTGTTCTACGGGCTTTGCGTATTCACCATTGTATTCAGTCTGTTCTGGATGGCGCTGCCAAAGCTGCCGCTGTCCCAAAGCCCCGCCGGGTCCGAGACCGACCCCGCCTCTCCCCTGAGCCTTGCCGCGCAGGCTGTGCCCCAGACGGACGCCACCCGCTACTGCCTGCGGGACAGCGGCGGGCGGGTAGCGGTGTACACCTGCCGCGCCGACGGCACACCGGGCACCCTGATCCGCGTGACCGGCATCTACACCAATCTTCTGCCGGAAAATGATGCCCTGCGCATCAAGCGCGGGCTTGTGGTCAACAGCCCCCGGGAGCTGGATCTGCTGCTGGAAGATCTGGGGGAATAAATGCAATAGACCGCTGCGCGATATGCAGCGGTCTATTGCATTTAGATAATTCAAGCTTCCATTTCTTCCAGCGGCACAAGGTATTCCTTGCGGCACTGCTCGTATTCCAGCATATAATCCTTGCTGGGGCTGTGGTGCATGATGTTTTTGAGGGTGTGGGAGTCGTAATCTTCGCCGGCCTCCATGCCCACCATGCGCACTGCGATGTTGGAGCAGTGGTCGGAGATACGCTCGGCGTTGTTCAGCACATCGAGGAACACCACACCGGTGTCGATGGAGCAGACGCCGTCCTTCAGGCGGCGGATGTGCTGGTCGCGCAGGCGCTCCACCATCACATCAATGATCTCCTCCAGCGGCTCCACCTGTGCAGCCTTCTGGGTATCGTCGTTTTCAAAGGCATCGTCCGTCAAAGCCAGAATGCGCTCCAATGCGGCATCCAGCAATTGCAGTTCCTTTTTGGCGCTCTCGCTGAAGCTGGCTTCCTTATCGTACAGTTCCTCGGCCTTTTCCATGATGTTCACGGCATAGTCGCCGATACGCTCGAACTCGGTAACAAAATTCAGCAGCTCGGTCACCGCATGGCTCTCGTCGTCGCCCAGCTCCTGATCGGTCAGCTTGATCAGGTAGTTGGTGATCTCCACCTCCATGCGGTCGATCAGGTTCTCACGCACCTTGATGGCGCTCACGGTCTCCTCGTCCATCTTCAGCAGCAGCGGCGCAGCCAAACCCACATTGCGGGCGGCACGGCGGGACATCTTGATCACCGCGTTCTTAGCCTGCTGCAAAGCCACAGCCGGGCTCTTGTACAAACGCTCGTCCAGCACCGGCATGCTCAGCTCCTGCGCTTCCTCCACGCTGCTGGGCACTGTGAGCATCGCCAGACGGCTCAGCACCCCGCTGCAAGGCAGGAACAGCAGCATGGCGCACACACTGGACATGGTATGGATGTTTGCAATGGAGCTCTTGTTCATCACATCGCCCCACATGGGGATGCCGATGGTGAACTGCACCGCATAGATCAGCGCCAGCAGGATCACACTGCCGATGACGTTGAAGTACAGGTGGATGAGGGCTGCCCGCTTACCATCCTTGGAAGAGCCGCCGATGGTGAGCAGCGGGGTGAACGCCGTACCGATATGCGCACCCAGAATGATGGGGATGGCAGAGCTGAAGGTGACAAGCCCCGTGCTGGACAGTGCCTGCAGAATACCCACGGAGGCGGAGGAGGACTGGATGATCACAGTGACCACCACGCCCACCAGAACGCCCAGAATGGGGTTGGTCATGGTGACGAACAGATTCTGAAAGACCGCGCTCTCCCGCAGGGGAGCCACGCCGGTGTCCATCAGGCTCATGCCGGTAAACAGAATGCCGAAGCCCAGCATGATCTGGCCGATATTCTTCTTTTTGGCATTGCGCAGGAACACATAAAAAATGCAGCCAATAAACGCCACCACGGGGGCAAAAGTCTTGGGCTGGATCAAGGTCAACCACAGGCTGTCGCCTGAGATATCCGCCATGCGGATCAACTGACCTGTTACCGTAGTACCAATATTTGCACCCATGATCACGCCTACCGACTGCGTCAGTGTCATGATACCGGAGTTGA
Organism: uncultured Faecalibacterium sp.; assembly: GCA_934539245.1. Taxonomy (GTDB): domain Bacteria; phylum Bacillota; class Clostridia; order Oscillospirales; family Ruminococcaceae; genus Faecalibacterium. The sequence continues at coordinate 43,601 of CAKTCK010000012.1, read as the reverse complement.
CCAGACCGACACAAATAACCACCGTACCAGCCGACGACTGGATGACGCCGGTGATCAGTGTGCCGAAGATCACGCCTTTGATGGTAGAGGAGGTAAGCTTTTGCAATACGCCCTGCATCTTGCCGCCTGCCAGCTTTTCCAGTCCGGCGCCCATGATGGACATACCGTACAAGAACAGCGCAACGCCGCCCAGCAGAGAGGTAATGTGTGTGATATCCATAACGATACTCCTAATATGAAACTTCCCTTTTATCCTTTACAGTACACAGCCGCCGGAACCCTGCACGCGCAACGCTTGCCCTGTTCCTGCAGCCGCTTATTTTTATTATACCATCAAAGGGGGCGTCTCAACAAGGTTTATTTTACAGGAAAGTTACTTTTTTCACACATTTCGCAACATATTTCTGGGTGTAAAACCAAAAGCTTTCTTTTATTTTACATACATTTTACATTACATCTTCCCTGATGCGGTATGCCGCCGCTTACCCGGCCAGTTCCTCCATGGCCTCCCGCACCGTGTCGGCCGAAAACAGGAACACACCACTGCCGGTGTATACCTCTACATGACTGCCCACATAACGCAACTCAAAATCCTTCATGGTGTTTCCCTCCTGTGTGTCTGTTTTGTACCCGGGGCTTTCCCGGTGAACACAGTATCGCACAACACAGATACCATAAAAAGGACTTTCAAACGTTTTTGCAGACTTTTTGCACAAAAATCGGACGATACTCCCTCGCACAGCCTGCCGATTTTCCGTTCCGTCTTTATATAATAGTATCGCTTGCTTCGGTATACCATTCCCCGCTCCGGTTTACAACCGTTCCTTCGGGCAATTTTTATCGGGCAGCAGTGCGCAGACCAGCCGCACCATCTTCCCGGTCAGGGGCAGCCACACCAGCGCACACAGCCCGTTGAACAGGGTGTGCGCATTTGCGATCTGCCGGGCGATCACAGCACATTCTGCCCCCGTGGGCGAGCACAGCCGCACCAGCGCCGCAAAGGGCTGCAGCAGTGCGCAGCACACCACCGCGCCGCTCAGGTTAAAAATGGCGTGGGCTGCCGCCACCCGCTTGGCGTCTCTTCCCTGCCCGATGGCGGCAAGCACCGCCGTGATGGTGGTGCCGATGTTATCCCCCAGCAAAATGGGGATAGCTGCCGTCAGCCCCAGCAGGCTGTGTATGCCGTCAGCCCCGGGCTGCGCCGCCATGCTTTGCAGCAGCGCCACCGTGGCAGAGCTGCTTTGTACCGTCAGGGTCATGCAGACGCCCGCCAGCAGGCCGTGCAACGGGCTTTGCTGCACCCGGGCAAGCTCCAACCGGAGCAGCGGGCTTTGCAGCAGCGGCTCCATGGCGCTGCGCATCACCGTGACGCCCTCCAACAGCAGCCCAAAGCCGAACACTGCCTCGCCCACACAGCGGCCCCGCCAGTTTTTGCAGGCCAGACAGAGCAGCACCCCGCAAAACAGCAGCAGATACCGCCAGCTTTCCACCCGGAACGCCAGCAGCTGCGCCGTGACCGTGGTACCGATATTTGCCCCAAACACCACCGGCACCGCCTGCCGCAGCTGCAACAGCCCCGCCGCCAGAAAAGCGATGACCATGACCGTGACCGCTGAGCTGCTTTGCAGCACCGCCGTTACCGCCGCACCAGTCAGCAGCCCTGCCGCCGGGTTTGCAGTGCACCGCGCCAGCAAGCTGCGCAGCCGTCTGCCCGCCCCCTGCTGCACTGCCCGGCACAGGCTGTCTGTCCCGTACAAAAACAGCGCCAACCCGCCGAATATCTGTAACAGCACTTGTGTTCCCTGCTCCATCTACACCCTCCGTTTCTGCCTGCCCTTTATTTCTATGCAGCAAAGACCGTTTTGCGCACTGACAAAGCCTACAAGTTTTTTGTGAATTTTTGTTTAACATTTCCCCATCCCCTTGCAATCCGGCAGCAAAAGGAATATGCTTATCAGGTGTTAATACTTAACAGCTGTTAAGTATTTAAAAATGCAAACGAGGAGGGACTGTTGTGTCCGAGCCAAGCACCCCCAGCTTTCAGGGGATGTGCCACTATATCGGGCAGCTGAGCAAGGCATCCAAGGCCGGGATGCGGGCGGCGCTGGCCGATTGCCCCAAATGCCACTTCAATATGCTGGAGGGCCTGCTGCATTCCATCAACTGCCACGGAAAGGACGGTGCCATCTACGTCTCCGACCTTGCCCGGGAGATCCGCCAGCCGCTGCCGGCGGTCTCGCGCGGGCTGCGGCTGATGGAGCAGGATGGCACCGTGGTGCGGGAACCGGACCCCGCCGACCGCCGCAAAACACTGGTGCGCATCACCCCCAAGGGGTACGAGCTGTGCCACCAGTGTGAGCAAGCTCTGCGCGACTACTTTGCCAGCGTGCTGGCACGGTTAGAGCCGGAGCAGGTAGCCCAGATGGACGCGCTGCGCGGCGCGCTGATGGATGCCATTCTTGCGGAAAATGCTGCGCGCAACATTGACCCGAAGGGAGAAACGAACCATGACAAAGATCTTTAAGCAGCTGGCCCGGCACTGGGCGGTCTGCCTTGTGGTGTTCGCGCTGCTGTTCGTGCAGGCGTACTGCGACCTTGCCCTGCCGGACTACACCAGCAAGATCGTGGACACCGGCATCCAACAGGGCGGCATTGAAAGCCCCCTGCCCCAGACGGTGCGCAAGAGCACGCTGGACGCACTGAGCCTGCTGATGAGCGAAGAGGATGCGCAGAAGCTGCAAAACGCCTACCAGTACTACCTGCAGGACGATGGCGTATTGCAGCTGCGCTCCGACCTGACCGAGGATGAGCGCACCGCGCTGGAAGATGCCGTGACCACCCCGGATATCGTGCTGTATATGGCTGCCGCACAGGCCGCCAACACCCCCGCCGGGCAGAACAGCATGGGCATGACCGGCCTTGCCGAGATGCCCTCTGCCGCCGCGGACACTGACACCGAGACTGTTGCCCCCACGGCAGCAGATCTGGATACCGTTTGCAGCCAGTTTGCCGCCATGAGCCAGATGCCCGGTTTTGACCGCAGTATGCTGCAAAAGCAGCTGGACGGTGCCATGAGCCAGCTGGACAGCACCCTGCTGGAAAACCTGAAAAGCCAGTCTTTGCTGCTGGTGCAGCTGGAATACGAGGCACAGGGTGTTGCGCAGGATGTGCAGATGGGTTACCTCTTCCGAGTGGGCGGCCAGATGCTGGCACTCACCCTGCTGATGGTGGCCGTAGCTGTGGCCGTGGGCTTCCTTGCCTCCCGGGTATCTGCCGCCATCGGCCGCGACCTGCGCCGGGAGACCTTCTCCAGCGTCATCGGCTTTTCCAACGCGGAGATCGAGAATTTTTCCACCGCTTCCCTCATCACCCGCACCACCAACGATATCCAGCAGGTGCAGTTCGTCTGCGTCATCCTGCTGCGCATGGTGGCCTACGCGCCCATTCTGGGCATTGGCGGTGTGCTGCACGTTGTGGGCAGCAGCAGCGGCCTTTCCTGGATCGTGGTGCTGGACGTGGCACTGCTTTTGTTGCTGATGCTCTTCCTGATGAGCGTTGCCATGCCCAAATTCAAGGTGATGCAGCAGCTGGTGGACCGGCTGAATCTGGTCAGCCGCGAGATCTTGACCGGCATCATGCCGGTGCGTGCCTTCAGCCGCGAAAAGTTTGAGGAGCAGCGCTTTGATAAAGCCAACCGGGAACTGATGGGCACCCAGCTGTTCACCAACCGCGCCATGGTGGCCATGATGCCCTTTATGACCCTGATCATGAACGGCACCAGCCTGCTCATCGTCTGGTTCGGCGGCAAGGCTATGGATGCCGGTACCATGCAGGTGGGCGAAATGATCGCCTTTATCACCTATACCATGCAGATCGTCATGTCCTTCCTGATGCTGGCCATGGTAGCCGTCATGCTGCCCCGCGCCGGTGTGGCTGCGGATCGTATCGACGAGGTCATCCGCACCAAAGCCACCATCCACGATCCGGACGAGGCCGCCGCAAAGGCTGCACAGGCGCACACCGACTGGCAGGGCGTGGTACAGTTCGAGGACGTGAACTTCCGTTACCCCGGCGCAGACAGCGATGCGCTGGAGCACATCAGCTTTACCGCAAAGCCCGGCGAGACTACCGCCATCATCGGCTCCACCGGCTGCGGCAAGTCCACCCTGCTCAACCTGATTCCCCGCTTTTACGATGTGACCGGCGGCAAGGTGACCGTGGACGGCGTTGACGTGCGCGAGATGCCGCAGGCACAGCTGCACGACCTGATGGGCTATGTGCCCCAGAAGGGTGTGCTGTTCAGCGGCACCATTGACAGCAACCTGAAATTCGGCGGCGAGGATATCACCGATGCACAGGTGCGAAAAGCCGCCGCCATTGCGCAGGCCACCGATTTTATCGAAGCAAAGCCCGAAGGCTACCAGAGCCCCATTGCACAGGGCGGCTCCAATGTATCCGGCGGCCAGAAGCAGCGGCTTTCCATTGCCCGGGCAATTGCCAAGGACCCCAAGGTCTATCTGTTTGACGACAGCTTCTCGGCACTGGACTACAAGACCGATGTAACGCTGCGCCGCGCCCTGAAAGCACAGACCGACAACGCCACCGTGATCATTGTGGCACAGCGCATCTCCACCGTGCTGCACGCAAACCAGATCCTTGTACTGGACGAGGGCCGACTGGTGGGCAAGGGCACCCACGCCCAGCTGATGGTCAGCTGCCCGGAATATCAGGAGATCGCCCGCAGCCAGCTGAGCCAGAAGGAGCTGGCGCTGGATACCCTGAATACAGAAAAGGAGGGTGAGTGATATGCCCAGACCCGGACGTCCCACCACCGAGCGCGCCAAGGACTTTAAAGGCACGCTGCGGCAGCTCATCCGCACCATGAGCCACTACAAGCTGCCCCTTGCGGCAGCCATGCTGTTTGCTGTTCTGTCCACCATCTTCAACATTGCAGGCCCCAAGGTGCTGGCAAAAGCCACCACCGCCCTTGCCAACGGCTGGATCGCCCGGCTGCGCGGCACCGGCAGCATCGATTTTGTGTATATCGGCCGCATCCTGCTGTTTTTGCTGGGGATGTACCTGCTGAGCAGCGCCTTCAGCTTTATTCAGGGCTGGCTGATGACCGGCCTTTCCCAGAAGGTCTGCTACGACTTCCGCCGCCAGATCAGCGAAAAGATCAACCGCCTGCCGCTGGCATACTTTGAAAAGCGCACCGTGGGCGAGGTGCTCTCCCGCATCACCAACGATGTGGACACGCTGGGGCAAAGCTTGAACCAGAGCATCACCCAGCTGATCACCAGCGTGACCACCATGATCGGTGTGCTGGTGATGATGCTTTCCATCAGCCCCCGCATGACCCTGATCGCCCTGCTGATCTTACCGGTATCACTGGCACTGGTGCTGGTAGTGGTCAAGTTCAGCCAGAAATACTTCAAGGCACAGCAGGCCACGCTGGGCGTGGTCAACGGTCAGGTAGAGGAGGTCTACGCCGGCCACAACGTGGTCAAGGCCTTCAACCGGGAGGCCGTGGTGCTGGCGGACTTCAACGCCGCCAACGATAAACTGTACGAATCCGCATGGAAGAGCCAGTTCCTCTCTGGCCTGATGATGCCCATCATGAACTTTGTGGGCAACCTGGGCTATGTGGCAGTGGCCATCGTGGGCAGCATTTTTGCTGCAAACGGCGTTATCACCATTGGCGATATTCAGGCCTTTATCCAGTACGTCAAAAACTTTACCCAGCCCATTCAGCAGCTTTCGCAGGTGTCCAATATGCTGCAAAGCATGGCCGCTGCCGCCGAGCGGGTGTTCGAGTTTTTGAACGAGCCGGAGGAGGAGCAGCTGGCCGACCCTGCCCGCCGCGCCGACCCCGCCGACATTGACGGACAGGTCACCTTTGACCATGTGCGTTTCGGCTACACCCCGGACAAGACCGTTATCCACGACTTCAGCTGCACGGTGCAGCCCGGCCAGAAGGTAGCCATCGTAGGCCCCACTGGCGCGGGCAAGACCACCATGGTCAAGCTGCTGATGCGCTTTTACGATGTGGATGCCGGTTCCATCACCCTGAACGGCCACGATGTGCGGGACTTTGACCGCAGCGCCCTGCGCGAGGGCTTTGGCATGGTGCTGCAGGACACCTGGCTGTTCAAGGGCACCATCATGGAGAACATCCGCTACGGTCGGCTGGACGCTACCGATGAAGAGGTGATCGCCGCCGCAAAGGCCGCCAACGCCGACCACTTTATCCGCACCCTGCCCGGCGGCTACCAGATGGAGCTGAACGAGGATGCTTCCAACGTCAGTCAGGGACAGAAGCAGCTGCTTACCATCGCCCGCACCATTCTGGCAGACAACCGCATCCTGATTTTGGATGAGGCCACCAGCAGCGTGGATACCCGCACCGAGCAGCGCATTCAGACCGCCATGGACCGCCTGATGGAGGGCCGCACCAGCTTTGTCATCGCCCACCGCCTTTCCACCATCCGGGACGCCGACCTCATCCTTGTGATGCGGGACGGCGACATTGTGGAGCAGGGCACCCACGACCAGCTGATCGAGGCCGGCGGTTTCTACGCTGATCTGTACAACAGCCAGTTCGAGGACGTGGTGGATTAAAGTACCTGTTATCGCAATATAACTGCAAAAAGAGCACCTGTTACCTTTTTAAGGTTGCAGGTGCTCTTTGTTTTACCCTCTCAGTCATCGCCGCGCGATGCCAGCTCCCCCGAAAGGGGGAGCTTTTCAGCATCTGTCGGTCAGCTGCAATAGAGCTCTCCCTTCGGGAGAGCTGGCGCGAATGCGCCTGAGAGGGTTTCTGTTTTTTATTCCTCCGCCGGTTTCAGCTTCAGGCCGAACAGCTTTTCCGAGAGGGACGGCAGCTGTTGCTGCAAGGCGCGGACATAGGCCATTACTACCGGGTCCTCGCGCTTTTGCCCCAGCACGATGCCGAACCGGTGTCCTTTATCCCAGTCCAACACCCGGACAAAGCTGAGGTCCGGCCTGCGGTAGTAGACCGCCGGGACCATCTTGAGCGCCGGTCCGCCGTAGGACGCGCTGCGGATGCCGCCCACCGGCGTAAAGTTCACCCCGCATTCCAGCCCCTCCTGCAGCAGGCTTGTCTCGTAGACGGTCTGGTACATCTCCTTGATGGGCAGCCAGCGGTATTGCAGCGCCTGTTCTAAGTTCAGCCTGCCCAGCGGCATATCGGCGGGCGGGTGGATGGGGATGCAAAGCTCCGGCACATAGAGCAGCGGCACAAAGGTAAGCCCCTGTGCGTAAAATTCTGCACTTTCCAGCTGGAAGGAGAGGTCTGCATCCCCTTTTTTCAGGCTGCGCCAGACCTCGCTGCGGTTGGCGCACTGCGTCATGATCGAAGAATATTGCAGGCACAGCGTATCGGTCAGGGAGAACAGGTCGTACCCGAACATCCGCATGGCTTCATGACACCACGCAATGAGCAGATGCCGTTCCGGCGGGTTTTCCTGTTGCTGCACCGCGCGGGCATGGCGCACCGCCTGCTGATACAGGGCTACCAGCTGCTTTGCCTTAGGGTAAAAATCCTGCCCCGCCGGGGTCAGCACCACACGGCGCGGTATATGCTGGAACAGCTCGAACTGCAACTGCCCTTCCAGCGTGCGGATCTGCTGCGAAAGTGCCGACTGCGAAAGATACAGCGCCTCTGCCGCCGCAGAAAAACTGTTCAGTTCCACGATCTTTACAAAGCCTTCCAGCGCGCTCTCGTTCATGCTTTTCTCCCTCCTACAATACATTAGGTTATCCTAAATTATAATATAAAAAATATGAATTGTAAACAACACCCTTCTACGCTACAATTGTTAAGGATTCGGCAAAGTGCCTTTTGCTTTGCTGCACGATAAGAAGGAACACAAAGAAGAACAAAAAGAAAGAGAGCGTACCTATGAACAAGATTTCCCGTAAGGGCTTTATCAAGATCGCCGCTGCCGCCGCCATGAGCGGTGTGACCGCCGGTGCTCTGGCCGCCTGCAATGCCGCCTCCGGCTCTGCTTCCACTTCCGGTGCTGCCGGTCTGTACACCCCCGGCACCTACGAGGGCACTGCCGAGGGCATCTCTTCCACCGTCAAGGTCACCATGACCTTCTCCGACAGCGCTGTCACCGATGTGGTGGTGGATACCTCCGGCGAGACCGCTTCCTTTGGCGCTGCTGCTGCCGATGAGCTGCGCGAGCAGCTGATGGCTGCCGGTTCTGCCGAGATCGACGGCGTTTCCGGCTCTACCATCACCTCCGATGCCGTGATGAAGGCCGCCAAGAGCTGCTATGCACAGGCCAAGGGCGAGGCCGTGGTCTCCAGCGTGCAGCTGCCCACCGGCGATGCAAACGACTGGCTGGGCAAAGAGCCCGACATCGACGAGGCCGCCATCACCGAGACCGTGGACACCGATATCCTCATCGTGGGCGCAGGCAACGGCGGCATGTTTGCTGCAGCTTATGCCGCTGCCAACGGCCTGAATTTCCGCGTGGTGGAGCAGAACGCCGCCGTGCAGGATACCCGCCACTGGTACGGCGCGATCGACTCCGCTGCTGCCAAGGAAGCCGGCGAGAAGCCCTTTGACCGCGCCAAGCTGTTGAGCGAGATCTCCCGCTATGCTTCCGGCAAGTGCGACCAGCGCGTTGTCCGCACCTGGATCAACGAGTCTGCCGCCATGCACGACTTCATGCGCAGCATCCTGGAAGACAAGCTGGGCTGGGAGTGCGATTTCACCTCCGGCACCGAGGCTGCATGGCCCGCAGAGAATGCCGAGCACAACACCGATTACCTCTTCCCCGTGGAAGAGCACAACTATATGGCCAGCGAGAATGCTTCCGGCACGCCCCGCAATGTGGCCCTGCAGCAGTACATTGAAGAGCTGGGCTACAGCGTAGACTTCAACACCAGCCTGGCTAAGCTGGAAAAGGATTCTTCCGGCCGCATCACCGGCATCATCGCCCAGAGCACCGAGGATGACCACTTCATCCGCTACAACGCCAACAAGGGCGTGCTGCTGGCCTGCGGCGGTTACGCCGGTAACCCCTACATGATGCAGCAGCTGGACGCCCTGGGCACCAGCGTGACCACTGCCTGCTCCTACTCTCCTGCTACCAAGGGCTATGGCATCCGCGCCGCTGTGTGGGCAGGCGCTAATCTGGACAAGGAAGCAGCTCCCATGCTGTTCGACCGCGGCATCGTGGCCCCCGGTGTGGACGGCGGTTATGTGGACAGCGACAGCGCCTTTGGCGGCAAGGCCTTCCCCGGCACCGTCAGCCAGTACAATACCGGCACCCAGCCGTTCCTGAAGGTGAACCGCAACGGTGAGCGTTTTGCCAACGAGAGCTGCCCCTACAACGACATCGTGTTTGCCGCTTCTCACCAGCCGGGCCGTGTGTACGCCCAGATCCACGACGCAAACTTCGCCGAGGACATCCAGCGCTTCCACACCATCGGCTGCTCTGCCATGTCCCGCAACATACCCCAGATGGTCACTTCTTCCATGGAGAAGCACATCGAAGCCGGTCTGATGTTCAAGTGCGACACCCTGGATGAGCTGGCCGACAAGATGGGCTTTACCGGTGAGGCCAAGGAGAACTTCCTGGCAACCGTAGAGCGCTACAACAAGCTGTACGACGCCCAGGAGGACACTGATTTCGGCAAGCCCGCTTACCGCCTGAGCGCCATCCGCACCGCTCCGTTCTACGGCTGCTGGCTGGGTGCTTCTCTGCTGACCACCGAGCAGGGCATTGCCATCAACGAAAAAGGCCAGGCTCTGGACACCAACAACCAGCCCATGGAGGGCCTGTACGTCACCGGCGATATGTCCGGCAGCTTCTTTGCCAACAACTATCCCTGCCTGATGGCAGGTGTGGCAATGGGCCGTACCCTGACCTTCGCCATGAAGGCCATCAAGCAGATGGCCGGCCTGGAAAACGCCTGATAAGGCGCAGTTCTCCGGCATACTCTAAGCGTTTCTTCTTTTTCATGTGAAGAGGGGCAGCCCCATTTGGGGCTGCCCCTCTTTGTGTTATTTTGCCCCGCACGCCCCCTACACAAATGGCCGCGATTGTGCTATGATAAGGCTGAAAACCGGGCAGTTCATCCCACCCGGTCAGAGATCGAGGTGTTTGTACAAATGTCGGATATTCTGGATACCTTACGGCAGGAAGGGGTGGATCCCGCTCTGCTTACGGCGGTGCAGGAATACCGCGCCGCCCATCCGCTGGAGCAGGCGCTGCGCCCGCGCATCCCCGCCCCTGCCTTTATCTACTACGGCAAAGAGGTGTGGGAGCAGGCGCTGGCGGCCGTCCTCTGCGGCGAAAATCTGCTGCTGGCCGGCGGCAAGGCCACCGGCAAAAACGTGCTGGCAGAAAACCTTGCCGCCGCCTTTGGCCGCCCCGCGTGGGACATCTCCTTCCATGTAAACATGGATGCCGCCTCCCTCATCGGCATGGATACCTTTGCAGGCGGGCAGGTGGTGTTTCGTCCCGGGCCGGTGTACCGCTGCGCACAGTGCGGCGGCTTCGGCGTACTGGACGAGATCAACATGGCCAAAAACGAGGCGCTGGCGGTGCTGCATGCGGTGCTGGACTTCCGCCGCGCCATCGACGTGCCCGGGTACGACCGCATCCCGCTGGCCGAGGAGACCCGCTTTATCGCCACCATGAACTACGGCTACGTGGGCACCCGGGAGCTGAACGAAGCGCTCACCTCCCGCTTTGCGGTGGTGCAGATGCCCACCATCACCCAAGATAATCTGGAAAAGCTGCTGCGGGCGCAGTTCCCGGATCTTGCCGCCAAATATGTGCACCAGTTCGCACTGCTGTTTCTGGACCTGCAGAAAAAGTGCGACAGTGCCGAGATCTCCACCAAGGCGCTGGATCTGCGCGGGATGCTGGACGCGCTGCGGCTGATCCGCAGGGGCATCCCGGCCGGGGCGGCGCTGGATATGGGCATCACCAATAAGGCCTTTGACTCCTACGAGCAGGGACTGATCCGGGACGTGATCGCCGCGCGCATCCCGGCCAAGCTGGATGCCGGAAAGCTGTTTGCCTGATGGACGCCCAGAGTTATACCGCGCAGGAGCGGCGCGCGGCCAATCAGGTCTGGGCCGCTGCCGGAGCCTACGGCTTTGAGCCGCTGTTTCTGGCCCGCAACACGGACGGCACCATTGATTTTTACATGAACTGCATCGTCGGGCTGGTGCACAAATACTACGGTGACGCGCTGATCCGGGACATTTTTTCCGCATGGGAGGGCGACACACGCCAGCCCATGCTGGACGATATGGCGTGGCTGTACTTAGAAAACGCCGCCTATCGGCTGGAGTTGCCCCGCCGCCCGGTGCTGGAAGCGCTGCGGTTTGCCCACGCGGACTACTTTTTTGCCATTCAGTACAAGCTTTCGCGGCAGGAGTGGATGGCGAAAAACCAGCTGGTGTACACCATGCAGGCTGCGCGCTGGCGCAAAGTGCTGGGACGCACCGCCCCGGTCATGACCCCTTACGAGAGCAGCCTTGCCGCTGCGCTGGCACCGGAAAGCGCACCGGAGCCGGCACAGCTCAAAAAAGACCTGCTGACACTGTTTGCAAAATTTGCTCTGTTTGACGGCAAAGTGCACCAGAAGCCCGCGCTGCACCTGCGGCTGCAAGTTTTTTTTGCAAACTTAGCCACCAAAACCATGCCCACCCAGATGATCAAGACCGACCGGGTGACCGTGGAGCATTCCGGTGCGGTGGATGCCGCAGGCAGCGGGCTGGCGGTGGACAAGCGCCGGGCAAACATCACCCTGAAACAGCGCGCCGCGCAGGACCGCGCCTACATTGAAAGCTGCTTCGGGCGCTGCTTCTACCCGCCGGAGCAGCTGCGCAAGGTCGAGCAGGAGCTGTGCACCGGGGTGCATCTGGGCTGTCATCTGTGGTTCAGCGCAGGTGTGCCCAGCCCGGCACAGGCCCCCACCCCGGAGGCGCGGCAGCTGGCGCAGCAGGCCGAATTGCAGGCCGAACGCAACCGCGCCTACTACGCCAAAAATCAGGAGCTGCACCGCAGCGTGGTGCTGCGGCTTACTGAGCAGATCCGCAACTGCATTCTGGTGCATCAGCAGCCCGACCAGCGAGTGGCGCGCAGCGGCGACCTGTGCGCCGGGCGGGTGTGGCGCGCCCCTTACCTGAACGACGACAGGGTGTTTTTGTGCCCGGAGGAGGAAAACTGCCCCGCCTTTACGGTGGATCTGCTGCTGGACGCCTCTGCATCCCGCCTGCATTGTCAGGAGGTGATCGCGGCGCAGGGCGCCATTCTGGCCGAAAGTCTGGCAAACTGCGGCATTCCGGTGCGGGTAAGCGCCTTCAGCAGCCTGCGGGGCTACACGGTGCTGCGGGTGCTGAAAGGCTTTGCGGACAAGAACCGGCAGAGCATTTTCCGTTACTTCGCCTCGGGCTGGAACCGGGACGGTCTAGCGCTGCGTGCTGCGGGCGATCTGATCCGGTACGCCCCCGGCCCCGCTCCGCGCCACCTGATGATCCTGCTGACCGATGCCAGCCCTAACGACAGCCGCCGCATCCCGCCCACAGCGGAGAACCCGCTGGGCTGCGCCTACGAGGACGCCGCCGGTGTGGCCGACACCGCCGCGCAGGTACGCACCTTGCAGCGGCAAGGCGTGCGGGTGTCTGCCGTTTTTATGGGCGAGGACAGCAGCACCGGTGCCGCCGCGCAGATCTACGGCAAAAATATGGCACGCATCCGCGGCATGGATCAGCTTGCCCGGGCAGCCGGACGGCTGATCCAGAACGAGATCCGGGAACTTGGCGATTGAAAAAACAAAACGACCCCTGTGGGAGCAGCTCCGGCCTTAGTCGGCACCTCCCACAGGGGTCATTTTTACAACTACTCATCATATAGCACAACCATGCTTCGAGTTTTCGTTTGCTTTGTGCTACAAGTATTTGCAAAAATTTGTCGTTTCGGAAAACTTTCAGTTGTTTTTTCTCCAAAAGTATGCTATACTACGTTCAGAGAAGTTTTATGCAGCCTGTCGGCCCGATCACCCGGCTGGCGTTTTCACAACGTTTCGCTGTTCAACTTTAGGAAGGAGATCAACCATGGACGCTTCCCGTTATTTTGACGCCATGCACAACGCCATGTCCACCCTGCACGCTGGTGCACAGCTGCTGCTTACCGTCCGTTTGCAGGATACCTGCGGCAACGATGCCTATCTTGAAGTAAAACAGCTGCCCGGGGAACAGAGCGCCCTTGTGTGCTACTCCACCATGGGGCGGCGCTGCCTGAATTTCCAGCTGTTCCGCAAGGGCTGGCAGCTGTGCCACAATGCGGATGGGCAGTTGACCGGGCGTTTCCCGTCCAGTGCCGATAGCCTGCTCAGCCAGACCGACTTCCGCGCCTATTGCCGGGAGGATCGGCTGGACGCCGCCCGCACCCAGCGCCTTGTGGAGGAACTGGGGCAGCGCGCCGGCACGAACTATGTTGGTACCATCCCGCAGAATGCCCGCACCGGCGCACAAATCACGGTGGAAAGCCACCTTGGCTGCGGTGCACGCTGGAGTTACTGGAATCAGGACGCTTCCCCCTGCCTGCCGCTGGGCGCAATTTTGTACTGGCTGGCTGATTTTCTGGCCGGGAACGAGCGCCGTGCCCTGCAATCTGACCCGCAGGCCGCTGCATTGGCTGCACAGTGGCTGGCAAAGGACACCGCTGTGTTCTTCTGCCCCTCCCCTGCCCTGACCGTATCCTCTGCGACCTACCATACTGCCTCGGCTGCACGGCGCACCCGCCCCGCCCCGGTGCCTGCCGCACGCAGCAAGAGCTGGCAGAGCGTTCTGGCTGCCATGGCTGCCGTGTAAGTACATGGTACCTTTTCAATCTGGTTTACATATAAAAGACGAGTGCTCGGTTTTGCCGAGCACTCGTCTTTTTTGCAGGATAATAGCAAAAAAGCACCCCGCCAACCGTTTCCGGTCAGCGGGGTGCTTGGTGCTTATGATTTACGGTTCAGCTTACGCTGCACAGCACACAGAGGAAATTACTCCTCAATGTAGCCGTACTGGAAGTACCAGTAGCCGTACGGGCTGTGCCAGACGCCCTTCAGAGAGGAACTCTGCAGCCAGAAGTCGTTGTAGTAAGCAACGGGGATGCAGCCCATATCCTCCATCAGGATGTCCTCAGCCTTATGCAGCTGTGCAAAGTGCTCGGCGGCATCAGCAACCTTGGAAGCCTCCATAGCAGCATCGAAGTCAGCGTTGGAGTACTTACCATCATTGTTGCCATTGTCGGTGGAGAACAGCTCGATCATGTTGGAAGGATCGTTGTAGTCCATGACCCAGCCGTTACGAGCAACATCGTACTCACCTGCACGGCGAGCAGCGGTGAAGGCAGACCACTCCATCTTGCTGATGGTCAAAGTGATGCCCAGATCGCCCCAGACTTGCTGCAGGTACTCTGCCAGAGGCACATGGTAGCCGGAATCGTTGGTGCTGTACTCGATGGTGGGGTAGCCCTCGCCATTGGGGTAGCCAGCCTCTTCCAGCAGCTTCTTAGCCTCGGCCAGATTTGCCTCGTAGTCAGCTGCAATGTAGGGAGAGCCGCCGTTCGCGTTGTCGTAGAAGTAGCCCTGCTCGTCCACGATGCCGGGGCCAACCAAGTTGGAAGCAGCAGAGTAGGTGCCCTGCATAATGGTGTTGGCAACATAGTCGCGGTCGATGGCCAGAGCCAGAGCCTTGCGGACCTTGGCATCCTTGAAGGCATCGTGCTGCAGGTTCATGCTGATGTAGTAGGTGCCCAGAATGGTGTCAACATAGAAGTCGCCGCCGTCCTCTGCCTTGGTCAGGCTGGGGATCTCGTCGGTGGGCACGTCCTTGATCATGACAGCCTCGCCGCTGTTGTAAGCAGCGTAGGAAGCGGAAGAATCCTCCAGCAGCAGCACGGTGATGCTGTCGGAAACGATCTTGGAGCTATCCCAGCCGCCGACGTAGTTGGGGTTCTTGGACAGAACGATACGCTCGGAGGGAGTCCACTCGGTGATCATGTAGGGGCCGTTGGAGACGAAGGTCTCAGCGGCGGTGCACCATGCATCGCCGTTGGCCTCAACGGTAGCCTGCTGCACAGGGCTCATGGATGCGAATGCGGCCATCTTGTCGAAGTAGGAGCAGGGGTAGGACAGCACGATGGTCAGGGTCTTGCCGTCATCGCTTGCCTTGACGTTCAGAGCGTCGGTATCGCCGGCCTGAGCTGCCTCAAAGCCATCGATCATGCCCAGGCAGGTCTCTGCGTAGGGAGCAGCGGTGTCGGGGTTAGCCATACGCTTGAAGCTGTACTCGAAGTCCTTAGCAGTCAGGTCGGTGCCGTCACTCCACTTCAGGCCGTCACGCATGGTGAAGGTCCAAGTCAGGCCGTCCTCACTTGCTTCCCAACTCTCAGCCTGGCCGCCAACAACTTCGTTGTTCTCGTTGATGATCAGCAGGGGCTCGAAGATGGTGATGATGGTGTTGGCACCATCAACAGCGCTGTTCAGAGCGGGATCCAGAGTCTCGGGGTTGGGGCCGTACTGGACGGTGAAGCCAGCGGTGTTGACACTGCCGGTAGAAGAACCAGCAGCGGAAGAAGCAGAACCGGAGGTTGCGGTAGAACCGGACTTGCTGCCGCCACAGGCTGCCAGACCCATAGCAGCGGCACCCACGCCTGCAACCTTGAGGAAATTACGACGAGAAATGCGTTTCATAATAATATCCTTCCCTTATATCAAATTTGAGTGTGCTAGGTTGCCCCAGCCGCCTCTATATTCGATCCGATGTAAATTGTACACCGGAGGAACACGAATGATTATAATGCGTTCTCACGCCGGTTACAAGCCCAAAATTTGGACTGTAACCATTTTGTGACAACATTTCAGCGCTAAGTTGAAACGTTTTCACCTCTTGTCGGTGTGAAGTGTTCTCACTTCACGCGGTCAAGGTGATGGCAGGCTGCCCAGTGGCCGGTGGAGACCTCCTTGAACTCGGGCACCTCGTTTGCGCACTGCTCGTCTGCATAGGGGCAGCGGGTGCGGAAACGGCAGCCGGACGGCGGGTTCAGGGGGCTGGGCACATCGCCCTGCAGCACGATACGCTTGGACTGGCGGGCCGTAATGGGGTCTGCCACCGGAATTGCGGAGATCAGGCTGCGGGTGTAGGGGTGGATGCTGTGGGCGATCAGCTCATAGCTGTCGGCCAGCTCCACCATCTTGCCCAGATACATCACGCCGATGCGGTTGGAGATGTGCTTCACAACGCTCAGGTCATGGGCGATGAACAGGTAGGTCAGGCCCATCTCCTGCTGCAGATCTTCGAACATATTGACGACCTGTGCCTGAATGGAAACGTCCAGTGCGGAAACAGGCTCGTCACAAACGATGAACTCGGGGTTCACAGCCAGTGCACGGGCAATGCCCACGCGCTGACGCTGACCGCCGGAGAACTCGTGGCAGTAACGGTTTGCGTGCTCACTGTTCAGGCCAACGCGCTCCAGCAGGGCGATGATCTTATCGTGGCGGTCCTTTTCGTTCTCGGCCAGATGATGGATATCAATGCCCTCGCCCACGATGTCGCCAATGGTCATGCGGGGGTCCAGACTTGCGTAGGGATCCTGAAAAACGATCTGCATCCG
The DNA here is from genome assembly GCA_934539245.1 of uncultured Faecalibacterium sp. GTDB lineage: Bacteria > Bacillota > Clostridia > Oscillospirales > Ruminococcaceae > Faecalibacterium. Next base: position 26,937 of record CAKTCK010000012.1, on the reverse strand, counting down.
GCGGCGGTAAGGCAGCATATCCACTGCGATCTTGTTGTCCTTATCAAACAGCAGATTGCCGTCGTAGTAGATCTTGCCGCCGGTGGGCTCGTACAGGCGCAGCAGGGTGCGGCCGGTGGTGGTCTTGCCACAGCCGGACTCGCCTACCAGACCAAGGGTCTCGCCCTTGCGGATGGCAAAGCTTACGTCATCCACGGCCTGAACGTACTTGCGGTTCTTGCCCACACCGCCGGCGGGGAAATACTGCTGCAGGTGCTGGACTTCGACCAGCGTCTTGTGTTCACTCATTCTGCCTTTTCCCCTTTCTCAAATGCAGCCTTCTGCTGCAGCCAGCAGTAGGTATAGTGGGTATCGCTGAGCTCGGTGCGCGGGGGCATCTTGCTCAGACAGATTTTCATGCAGTTCTTGCAGCGGGGCGCAAAGGGGCAGCCGGCCGGCGGATTCAGCAGGTCCACAGGGGTACCCTCAATGGGCACAAGGCGCTCGTGCTCTGCGGTGTTCAGCTTGGGGATGGAGTTGATCAGACCCTTGGTGTACTCGTGACCCGGCTGGTAGAAGATCTCGTCGGTAGTGCCGTATTCCACAATGTGACCGGCATACATGACGGCGATCTTCTCGCACATGGAAGCCACAACACCCAGATCATGGGTGATCATGATAATGCTCATGCCCAGCTTCTTGCGCAGATCCTGCATCAGCTCAAGGATCTGTGCCTGAATGGTCACGTCCAGTGCGGTGGTGGGCTCGTCGGCGATCAGCAGCTTAGGCTCACAGGCCAGTGCAATGGCGATCATCACACGCTGACGCATACCACCAGACAGCTCGTGGGGGTACTGCTTCAGACGCTTTTCGGGCTCGTTGATGCCAACCAGCTCCAGCAGCTCCTTGGCGCGTGCCCATGCATCGGCCTTGTTCTTATCCGTGTGCAGGCGGATGACCTCCACGATCTGGTTGCCGATGGTGTACACCGGGTTCAAGCTGGTCATGGGGTCCTGGAAGATGATGGAGACCTCGTTGCCGCGGATCTTGCGGAAGTCTTTCTCCTTCATGTTCTCGATCTCGTGGCCGTTGAACCACACCTTGCCGCCCACCAGCTTACCGGGGTAAGCGGTCAGGCCCATAACGGAGTAGGCGGTGACCGACTTACCGGAGCCGGACTCGCCCACAACGCCCAGAACATCGCCCTGATTCATGGTAAAGGAAACGCCGTTCAGTGCCTTTACTTCGCCCGCAGGGGTGAAGAAAGAAAGGCGTTCTTCTTTGATATCAAGAATTTTCTCGCTCATTTCTGTTCACCTCATCAATTCTTCAGCTTCGGGTCAAAGGCATCGCGCAGGCCGTCACCGAACAGGTTGAACACAAGGATCATCACGCTGATCATCAGTGCGGGGGCGATCAGCAGATGGGGGTAGGTGTTCATGCCCTTGACGGCATCGGTAGCCAGAGAACCCAGAGAAGGCAGCGGGGCTGCAACGCCCAGACCGATGAAGCTCAGGTAGCTCTCGGTGAAGATGGAAGCCGGGATCTGCAGGGTGGTGGTAACGATCAGGGTACCAATGCAGTTGGTGAGCAGATGCTTTTTGATGATACGGCCGCTGGAAGCGCCCAGTGCACGGGCAGCGGTAACGTACTCGCTCTCCTTCAGGATCAGGATCTGGCTGCGGACGATACGCGCCATGCCGACCCAGTACAGCAGAGCAAAGATGATGAAGATGGAGATCATGTTAGGGCCAAGGGTCTGCATCCACTTGAAGCCGGGCTTGGAGGCCAGTGCATCCAGCGGATCCTTCAGCGCCATGCCCAGCAGGATGATCAGCAGAATATCGGGGATGGTATACAAAATATCTGTAATACGCATCATGATATTATCCACCCAGCCGCCGGCAAAGGCCGCAACCGCACCATAGGTGGCGCCGATGATCAGCACCAGCACAGAGGCAATCAGACCGACGGACAGGCTGACGCGGGTGCCCATCATGATACGCACAGCAAAGTCACGGCCCATACGGTCGGTGCCCAGAATGTGCGGGAACACCTTTTCGCCTGCGTCGATACGCGCCTGCTCAGAGGTAGAGTACTCAAAGGGCTTCAGGTTGTTGCTGCCCTTCATCTGCTCGGAGTAGCTGTAAGGCCAGACGGCGGGCAGCAGGTAGGCAAAGATGGCAATGGCAATGATGAACACAAAGCTGACCATGGCGATCTTGTTCTTCTTCAGGCGGCGGATACCGTCCTTCCAGAAGTTGACGCTTTCGCGCATGACCACCAGGCTCTGCTTTTCCTCATTGCTGGCGGGCAGAAAATCCTCCGCGTTGAGCTGCAGGCTGAGCGGATTCTTTTTAATGTTTTCCATGAAAATCGCTCCTTTCTCTTACTGCAGCTTGATGCGCGGGTCGATGATCTTATAAAGGATATCCACGATCACGTTTGCAATGATGACCATGCTGGACAGCAGGATGGTGGTGCCCATGATCATGGTGTAGTCACGGTTGGTGATGGCAGACACGAAGTCGCGGCCCAGACCGGGCACGGAGAAGATCTTTTCCACCACGAAAGAACCGGTCATCAGGCTGGCCAGCATGGGGCCGACGTAGGTGATGACAGGCAGGATGGCGTTGCGCAGTGCGTGCTTGAACAGGATCATGAACTGGGACACGCCCTTTGCGCGGGCAGTGCGCATATAGTCCTGACCCATGACGTCCAGCAGGCTGGAGCGCATCAGGCGAGTGATATAAGCCGAGGGATAGATGGCCAGCGCGGTGACCGGCATGATATAGGCGGCTGCGCTGTTCAGACCAACAGTAGGCAGCACCTTCATGTTCATACCAAACTGGTACAATAGCAGCACGCTGGAAATAAAGCTGGGGATCGCAATACCGCAGGTTGCAAACACGATAATAACGTTATCCAGCCACTTACCGCGGTTGTAAGCGGAAATGCAGCCCAGCGGGATGCCCACGCACAGAGCCACCACCACTGCAATGCCTGCCAGACGGCAGGACACCGGCAGCTTGCTGGCGATGATCTGGTTCACGGTACGGCCGCGCTGACGCAGGCTCAGACCCAGATCGCCGTGCAAAAGACTCTTCATGTAGTTGACGTACTGCACACCCAGCGGCTTATCCAGGCCATACTTTTCGGCCAGAGCCTGCTGAGCAGCGGCGCTGATGGACTTTTCTGCCACGAACGGACCACCGGGGACCAGGTTCATGACAAAAAAGGTAACCGTAGCCACAATGAAGATACTGAAGATACCCATTGCGACACGCTTGATGATGTACTTTGCCATCGTTTGATGCCACTCCAATCCTATCAATGAATTACTATATTTGCTCTCAGGCCGAGCCACACTTTCCCGCAGTCCGCCAGCCTCACACATAGCGAACGTCTGTCCTTGGCACACGGACAGATAAGCGAATAATAAAACGATGGCATCTTGCGGCTGCATAAACGCCATCGTCCATACCCGAGAAACACTCTATCTATTATAAAGACAACCTCGAATTTTGTCAATTTACATGAAAAAAATTCACTTCATTATAGCAGAGCGTGAGTGAAATCTCATGCTTTATACAAATTTTCTGTATATTTGTAGGTAAAAGTGCTACTTTTTAGGTCTTTTGGTCGATTGTTCCGTTGGCGCGCACAGCCTGTTCTCTCCTTTCTGTACAAAAGGCGTTGTTTCTTCCTCAGAGTTATTTATCCATAACAGCATCATTTTACTCCATATTGCAAAAAACCACCCGCAGTCCCTCCTTTCCGGCACGGTCAGTGCATGGCAGAAGGTGCTGCGGGTGGTTATAGGTCGTTTTGCGAGTCAGGAGTACAGCTTTGCGGTCAGCTTGGAATACATGGCGCTCTTTTGCGCCTTATAGGATGCCATCGCCTGATCTGCCAGTGCCGTACTCTGACCGTTGGCGGTCAGCACGGCGCGCATCTGGCTGACGATGCGCTCCACTTCCTTATCGTAAGATGCCTGCATCGCATACAGTTTGCCGCTTCTCGCCATCACGATGGAGATCTTACGTGCCTGTGTCCGCTGAGACTCCGGCAGTGCTTTGTACTCCGCCTTTGCCCCGGCAATGCAGCTATTCAGTTCTGCTTCAGCACGCGCCTTAACGCTGTACAGCTGCTTCAGCAGTGCCTTGACCTCTTCTTCATAGGAGCCTTCCTGTTTGCCGGAAGAGGACGCCGACTTTTCTGCGGCAGATGCTGTACTGGAACTAGACGTGCCGGAGCTGGCTGTACCGGCAGTCTCCTGCTTACCGGAGGAAGCAGTACTGCTGCTCTCCGTCCGGGAGTCAGCACTCGCCGAGGAGGAAACAGAGCCATCCGGGGAGGTAGCAGTATCTGCCTCCTCCTGCGGAGCACTGGCTGACGCCTCCTGTTCCCCAGCACTGGATGCAGCGGTTTCGGTGGTCAGCTCCTCCAGCGTGATCTCGCCGCTAAGCAGCTTATCCAGATCATCATCCGTCAGAGTGAGCAGTACGCTGTCCGCCGAGGCATCCGGCAGGGTTTCGGGAATACCAGCCGCCATACCACGGAGGTAGAACAGTACGCCAAGGACTGCCGCCAGCAGCAAAACCACCAGTGTGCCCAGTACGATCAACACGATTTTAAGGATCTTATTTTTCTTCATACCAAAATCCGCTGCCCGGGCAGAGTACATCTCCGCCCGGGCAGTTTTCTCCTTACTTTAGGATCAGACCCACCTGCCCAAAAACTTTTTGGGTTGATGCAGGGTCACAGCGTCCAACTCCTGATCATGGAACAGCTCATCGCCGTTGCGCACGATGCGGGCAGCAGTTTCCTTGCCCAGCAGCTTTTCCAGCTGCTGCACTCCCTGTGCCATGCGGGGCGGGCGCTTGTCCGGGGAATGGGTATCAGTGGAGATGACGTGGACCAACCCCCACTGGATGAACTTACACAGTTTTTTGCAGAGCTTAGGTTCCAGCAGGGCTCCCACGTTGATCTGCGCATAGGCACCGGCGGCTACCCAGTCATACAACAGGGTAGGTTCCTCCAGCACATATGGATAACGCTCGATATGCGCGATCAGCGGCACGATGCCCTGCTGCTGCAAATTGTACAGGGTCTGCCGGATAAAATGCGGCTTGTGGGTGGTGGGAAACTCCAACAGCAGATAGGCGGTATCCCCCATGCACAGCGCCCGGGTATCCAGCTCGCACAGACCGGGAGAGAAGAACACCTCTGCGCCCAGCTTGAAGTCAAACTGCATGGGCTGCCCTTCCAGTGCGGCGGTCAGCTGCTCAAAGGCAGCCTGCCGCTTTGCTGTAAAGGCTTCCACCGTGGTGCGCTCGCTGTTAAAGTGGCTGGTAAACGCAATATTGCGCACACCATCCTCATATTCCCTGCGCAGCAGCTCCAGCGAGACCGCCGTATCCTTTGCGCCGTCATCCATGCCGGGCAGAATGTGACAATGCAGATCGGTCATAACAACGCTTCCTTATTTTCCGACTGTGGCATCCTGATTGCCGTAGGCATAGTTGTAATTATAGGCATAGCTGTATGCGTAGCTAGAACCCTTGAGTGTCTTCTTCATGTCGTAGCGGGTCAGCACGCTGCCCAGCACTTTGACACCGGCATCCTGCAGCTTTTTCACTGCACTGCGCACTGCATCGGCGGGGGCGTAGTCGGAACGCACTGCAAAGATGGCACCATCCACATAGCGGCCAATGACGGCAGCATCGGTGACCACAGACACCGGGGGTGCATCAAAGATGACAAAATCGAACTTTTCGCGCAGAGTTTCCACCATAGCCTGCATCTGCGGCTGGCTCAGCATCTCAGAGGGGTTCGGCGGCGGGGTACCTGCGGGCAGGAAGGTCAGATCCATCTCCTGAACTTCCTGCAAAGCTTCGTCCAGCGTGCACTGGTTGGACAGTACGTTGGAAACACCCTTTAAGTTATGACCTGCCTTCAGATAGCGGTGCAGCACAGGCTTGCGCAGGTCGCAGTCCACCAGCGCCACCTTTTTGCCGCTTTCAGCCAGCGTCAGCGCCAGATTGATTGCCACGTTGCTCTTGGATTCCTCCGGCACGGTACTGGTGATGACCAGCGTGTGCACGTCCATGGAGCCTGCCATAAAGTCCAGATTGGTGCGCAGAGACTTGTAGGCCTCCACATAGCCAAAGGGCATTCCCTTATCGGTGATCAGCTGCAAGCTACGGGAACTATTCCCTTTGTGGTGAGCACCACCTTTTTTATTTTTACGAAACATCGTCTTACACCTCCGGGATCAGGCCCAGCATGGGCAGGCCAAGCTTCTTCTGAACATCTTCGTCGTCCACAACAGTATCGTGCAGCAAGTGTGCCAGCACCAGAACGCCGCACACTGCCACAGCACCCAGCAGACCGGCCATTACAACATACTTCTTGGTCTGGGGGAACACCTTGTTGGGGTTGACAGACACATCGCTGACCGTCTTGCAGGAACCGGCTTCCACCTTTTCCACCAGCACATCGGGCACGATGTCCGCAATGGTCTGGGCGATCTCGCCCGCACGCTTTGCGTCGATATCAGTGACCGCAACCTTCATGATCTGGGTATCGTCCACACTGGTAACACTCACCATACCGTACAGCTGACCATAGGTCATGTCCAGATCCAGCGTGTCGATCACCTCGTTCAGCACGGTGTTGCTTTTGATAATGACTGCATAAGTGCTGATCAGGTTCTTAGCCGAGGTGAAGTTATCGTTGGTGAAGGTCGTGGTCGTGTCCTGCCGGGTATTCACGATCATGTTAATGGAAGCCTGATACTTGGGTGTAAGCGCAAACATACACACCAGCAGACAGATCAGCGCTGCTGCAACAGCTGCCGCCACGATCTGCACAATATGTGCCCACAGCAGGCGCGCGATTTCCATCAGATCAATGGTCTCCTCATCCTCCATGCTGCGGAGCGACTGGCCCATAGTTGTTTTTTCGTCCATAATAGAAAAACTCACCTTTCCTGTTGTTCCGCAGTGCAAGAAATGTACACCGGGTTCCTATAGATACACATTCACCTAATTATGATAGCACATCTCGTTGTGTTTTACAAGCAGAAAATGCCATTTTTGCCGGTAAGCAGATGGATAAATTGCGCCATCTCCCGTACAAAAAAGGCATCCACAGCACATTGTTGGCTGCGGATGCCTTTTTTCACGGATTTTTAGCGAATGCGCTTAACGGGAGCCCTTGTCATAGGGGATACCCTCAGCCTTGGGTGCCATGCTGTTCTTGGAGGTGAAGGCCAGAATGACCATGGAGGCCACAAAGGGCATCATATTATAGATGTTGCTGGACCAGTGCAGCTGCGCGAGGAAGGTGGAATCTGCAATGTTGGCAAGGCTCTTGAACACGGCAAAGAACATTGCTGCGCCAAAGATGTGGAAGGGTTTCCACTGGCCAAAGATCATAACTGCCAGTGCCAGAAAGCCTGCACCGGCCACGCCGACTTCAAAGTTCCATGTCTGCACCGGGGGCACGATATACGCCAGACCGCCGATGGCACCCAGCGCACCGGAAAGGATAACACCGGCGTAGCGCATCTTGTAGACGTTAATGCCCACCGAGTCTGCAGCCTGCGGGTGCTCGCCGCAGGCACGCAGACGCAGGCCGAAGCGGGTCTTGTACAGCACGATGTAGCTGACCACCAGCAAAATCAGCCCCAGCGGCACGAACACGCTGAGCTCCAGCCCGCCGATGCTGAACAGGAAGGGCTTGTTGGAGTAGTTCAGCTTGGCGCTGCCGCTCTCGCTAAAGTACTTGGAGATGACCACGGCAATGGCGGTAGCCAGCAGGTTCAGTGCCGTGCCGCCGATGGTCTGGTCTGCCTTCAGGTTGATGGAGGCAAACGCCAGCAGCAGGCTGTAAACCACGCCCGCCAGTGCCGCCACCAGAATAGAGATGAGCACCACAAGGAAGGGCGAAAGGCTTGCAGGCAGCATGGTCAGGGTAAGCACACCGGCCACACCGCCGATGACCATGATGCCCTCCAGCGCAATGTTGATGATGCCGGAATGTTCGCTGAACATACCGCCCAGTGCCACCAGCATCAGCACGATGCCGTACAGCAGGGTATATTTGATCAGAAGCAGCATATTACTTGCCCTCCTTTTTGGTCTTTTCTGCGGCAGATGCAGGCTCTGCGTTCACATTGGTCTTTTCGGCATTTCGGAACAGCAAGCTCTGGATCTTGCCCCGGAACAGCATGGAGAAAGCGCACAGATAGATGATGATGCCGCTGATCAGATCCGAGATCTCAGTGGGGTAAAACTTGGTGGACAGGAAGGAGCCGCCGACCGAGATATGGGAGATGAACAGCGCAGAGAACACGGTACCGATGGGGTTGGAGCTTGCCAGCAGTGCCACCGAAATGCCGTTGAAGCCCATGCCCGGCAGGCTGGTGGAGTTCAGCGGGTTCCACTGGGACACGTTGGACAGATAGAACAGACCTGCGCCGAAGCCTGCCAGCGCACCGGCAATGGCCATGGAGAGGATGATGTTCTTCTTCTCGTTGATACCGGCATAGCGGGCGGCGTTCTTGTTCAGGCCAACGGCCTTGAGCTCGTAGCCGAAAGTAGTCTTGTTCAGCACCACCCAGATCAGCACAGCCACCGCTGCCGCCAAGAAGATGGCAATGGTAGTGCTGTTGGTCTGGAACAGCTTGTTCAGGCCAAAGTCCGGGATCAGGGACTGGGCAAAATCGGCGTTCTTGCTCAGGTTCAAAGTACGGGTGTTGCGCACATCGTACATAGGGCCTGTACCGTTCTGGTAGATGAGCTCATTCACCAGATACAGGCCGATCCAGTTGAACATAATGGAGGTAATGACCTCGTTGATGTTGAAGTAGGCCTTGAAGAAACCGGGGATCGCGCCCCACAGGCCGCCCAGCACTGCTGCTGCCAGCAGGCAGACGAACCAAGGCAGCTTGAGCATGATGGCGCAGTACAGCGCACCGTAAGCGCCCAGCGTATACTGACCGGCTGCACCGATGTTGAACAGGCCGGTCTTGAAGGCAAAGGCCACGGACAGACCGGTCATGATCAGGGGTGCGGCATTGGCAAGCTCCTTGCCCACGCCGTAGGGGGCATCGTGGAAGCCGCCCTTGATGATGCGCACAAAGCCATCGCCCCATGCGTGTGCGGGGTTGATGGCTACCAGCACCAGAAAGCCCACCAGCAACCCGATCAGGATGCACAGCAGTGCAGCCAGCACGCTGGTAACAGAGCTTTGCAGGCTGCCGCTGCGGGAAAGTTTTTTCTTATTCATGTGTTACTGCTCCTCCTTTCCCTGCTTGCGGGCACCTGCCATATACAGACCCAGTTCCTGCACGGTGGTGGTCTTGGGGTCAAACTCGCCCACGATCTCGCCCTCGTACATTACAAGGATGCGGTCAGAAAGGTTCATCACCTCGTCCAGCTCCAAGCTGACCAGCAGCACGGCCTTGCCCTTGTCGCGCTCGGCCACGATCTGGCGGTGGATGTACTCAATGGCACCCACGTCCAGACCACGGGTGGGCTGCACTGCCACCAGCAGCTTGGGGTCGCGGTCGATCTCACGGGCAATGATGGCCTTCTGCTGGTTGCCGCCGGACATACTGCGCACGGTGGTCACACTGCCCTGACCGCTGCGCACGTCGTACTGCTTGATCAGTCGGTCAGAGTACTCGCGCACCTTATCGGCACGGATAAAGCCGCCCTTCTGGAACTCCGGCTGCCAGTAGCGCTGCAACACGATGTTGTTTTCCAGACTGAAATCCAGCACCAGACCGTGCTTGTGGCGGTCCTCCGGGATGTGACCCATGCCGTCCTTGGAGCGCTGGCGGATGCTCTCGTGGGTGATATCCTTGCCGTCCAACACCAGCTTGCCACCGTTCAGCTTGCTCAGGCCGGTCAGGCCGTAGATGAACTCGGTCTGGCCGTTGCCCTCGATGCCCGCCAGACAAACGATCTCGCCTGCGTGCACCTTGAAGGACACATTCTTTACCACGTCCTTCTTGCGCTGGTCGTTGTGAATGGTAACATTCTCCACGTCCAGCACGGTCTCGCCGGGGTGCGCGGGCTGCTTTTCTACCTGCAGCTGCACGTCGCGGCCCACCATGCGGCGGGAAAGCTCTTCCTTGGTGGTGCCCTTGATATCCACCGTGCCCATATACTTGCCCTTGCGCAGCACGGTGCAGCGGTCGGCCACAGCCATGATCTCGTTGAGCTTATGGGTGATGAACAGGATGGACTTGCCCTCCTTCTTGAACCCGCGCATGATCTCCATCAGTTCGTCGATCTCCTGCGGGGTCAGCACAGCGGTGGGCTCGTCAAAGATCAGGATCTCGTTGTCGCGGTACAGCATCTTCAGGATCTCCACGCGCTGCTGCATACCCACCGAGATATCGCTGATGAGCGCGTCCGGGTCTACCCGCAGACCGTACTTTTCGCTCAGCGCCATCACCTTTTTGCGTGCCTCGGCCTTCTGCAAAAAGCCCATCTTGTTGGGCTCCACGCCCAGAATGATGTTGTCCAGCACGCTGAAGCATTCCACCAGCTTGAAGTGCTGGTGCACCATGCCGATGCCCAGTGCGTTGGCATCGTTGGGGTTGCGGATGGCGACCTCCTTGCCATTTTTCAGGATCTTGCCCTGTTCCGGCTGATACAGGCCGAACAGCACGCTCATCAGCGTACTTTTGCCCGCACCGTTCTCGCCCAGAAGGGCGTGTACCTCGCCCTTGCGCAGCTGCAGGGTGATATCATCGTTTGCCTTGATACCGGGGAATTCCTTGGTAATGTGGAGCATCTCGATCACATAATCCTCTGCCAATCTGCTCACTCTCCTTTCGTGCCGTAACGACACCTTTTCTATTCTACAAACCATTATACCTGATTTTTTGCGGTTTGCACACGGCTTTTTGATTTTTTGTCAAAAAGCACAAGCAAAAGTATTACTTTTGTAAGGTCTGCACGATTTCCCGCGCGTTTCTCCTATACAGGCATACAAAAAGGGCGGGGTGCCCCTGCATGAGCACCCCGCCCCTATTCACGGGAGTAATTCCGGGAAAGCGATTACTGGATGTAGTTGACCTTGGTGAACTCGCTGACGGTGGGCTTGGTAGCGTCGTCGGAGCTGTTGTCCACAACGAGCTCGCCGGAAGCGATCTTGGTCTTCAGGGTCTCGTACTCGTCCTTGGTAAAGGTCTTGAAGTTCCAGCTGTCATCAGCAGTGGGCAGACCAACGTAGTCGCCATCCTCCAGACCGAAGTTGCCGTTGGTGGCAGCGATGTTGCTCCACTCGCCTGCCTCGATATCGCCCAGAGCGGTGCTGACGGACTCAGACAGACCCTTCATAGCAGAGGTGACGAACGGGTTGTAAGCGTAGCCGTCCTTTGCCACGCCGTTGACACCGATGTAGTTCTGGTCAACGTCAACACCCACAACGTAGCCGTTGTTCTTCAGGGCAGCCTCGACAGCGGAGGTGTAGATGCCGCCGCCGCAGGCAAAGACGATCTGGGTGCCGTTGGCATACCAGCCCTCCATACGGGAGGTGATGTTGGCATCGCCGTAGAACTGGCCGCCGTAGAAGTAGTTGATGTCGATGTTGGTGCCCAGCTCCTTTGCAGCAGCGTCAGCGCCCTGCACATAGCCGTAGCCGTAACGGATAACGGCGGGCACAGCCATGCCGCCCAGGAAGCCCAGCTTGGTGTAGCCGTCCTTAACAACGGCGTAACCTGCCAGATAACCTGCCTGCTCCTCCTTGAAGGTGATGCAGTAGCAGTTGGCGGGGATGCTGTCGGTGCCGATATCGAACTGGGTCACATCGATAGCAATGAACTTGATGTTGGGGTACTGCTCAGCAGCCCATGCCAGAGATGCGCCGTACAGGTAGCCAACGCAGACGATAACATCAGCGCCCTCGTTGACAGCCAGACGGATCATGGTCTCGCGGTCCTCATCGGAAGCATCGGAATCGGGGATGTAGTACTGGCAGTTGCCGCCCATGTAGCCGGAAACAGCAGCCCAGCAAGCCTGGTTGAAGCTCTCATCATCGATCGTGCCGGTATCGCAGGTCAGAGCGACCTTGGCGATCTTCTCAGCGCCGTCTGCTGCACCGGAAGCGGCGGCAGAGCTGGCAGCTGCGGAAGAAGCAGTACTGGTAGAAGAAGCGGAAGAACCGCCGCAGGCGGTCAGAGCAGCGGCAGCGGCAGCAGCACCGGCCACAGCCAGAAAGTTACGACGAGAAATCTTCATAAGAAACTCTCCTTTATTTTAAAAAATTGCGTCAAATGAATGAAATGTGCGCTCTGGCACATTTACTGGCTCAAGTATAGCGGGTGGATGTGACAGATGCAAGCAATTTCCGATTACAAATTCTTTACAAATCCTTTGTATAATTTGAGAAAAAGTAATTCTTTTTAACCGATTTATCCCTGCTTGCGCTGTTTTTCAAAGAAGAACACTTACTTCCCTTCCACGGCGCTGTTGCCCGCCACGTTGGAGGGGCCAAAGCCGAAGGGCAGCAGCTCGTCCATGCTGCGCTCGATGAAATCCTCCGGGGTCTTTGCCATAATGACGTTCAGCTCCGGCCCGCCGAACTCGAACAGTGCCTGACGGCACACCCCGCAGGGGGAGGTGATCTGCCGGTTCACTTCGCCCCGGCGGCTGCCCACCACGGCGATATCCGTAAACGCAGTCACACCTTCCGCCACTGCCTTGAACAGGGCGGTGCGCTCAGCGCAGCTGGTGGGGGTAAAGGCGGCGTTCTCCACGTTGCAGCCAGTAAAGATGCGGCCGTCCGCAGCGCGCAATGCAGCGCCCACCATAAAATCACTGTAAGGCGCATAGGCCTTTTCCCGTGCGGCCAGTGCCATGCGGATCAGCTCCTGCTTTTCTTCCATGGTCAGTTTTGTCATGCTGCTCCCTCCTTTTATGGGCAAAAACAGCGCGGCTGTGCCTTGGGGCGGCAGCCGCGCTGGAAGATTATGCGATCAGTACTCTGCGCCCAGAGCGACCTTCATCATGTCGGTAAAGCTCTTCTGGCGCTCCTCGGCGGTGGTGATGCCGGGGGCCACAAAGCTGTCCGAGATGGTCAGCAGGCAGGCGGCGTTCTTGCCCAGCACCTGCGCGTTGGCAAACAGGGCAAAGCTTTCCATCTCCACGCACAGGCAGCCGTCCTCGTCCCGCAGCTTTTCCCAGTAGGTGGGCTTTGCGTCCGAGGGCTGGCGATAGAACACATCCGAGGAGTGGATGTTGCCCTCGATCAGGGGGATGCCCTGCTTTGCAGCGGAGGCACGCAGCTTTTCGTTCAGGGCTGCGCTGGGCAGGGTGACGTTGCCGGTAAAGCCGCTCTGCACCCGGGCGTAGTTGCTCTCGCTCACAGCGCCGGTGGCCAGCACGGTGTCGAACAGCTTGGCCTTCTCGGTGTAGCTGCCGGCAGAGCCGATGCGGATGATGTTCTCCACGCCGTAGAAGCTGAACAGCTCGTAGGAGTAGATGCCGATGGAGGGCATACCCATACCGCTGCCCATCACGCTGATGGGGCGGCCTTCGTAGGTGCCGGTAAAGCCCAGCATCCCGCGCACACCGGTCACCTGCCGGACATCCTGCAAAAAGGTGTCGGCAATAAACTTGGCGCGCAGGGGGTCACCCGGCATAAGGACTGTCTTGGCGAAATCGCCCATTTCTGCGCTGATGTGAGGGGTAGACATAGATGATCTCTCCTTTTTTTATTCATGATACAGCAGACGGGCTTTCCCCCTGCGGAAAAGCCCTCGCTGCTTTTTACCGATATTTGTTGCGGTTGAACACCGTCTGCGGCGAAACGTATGCGCCGTTGCGCCGGATCTCGAAGTGGCAGTGGTTGCCGCTGGAACGTCCGGTGCTGCCCACATAGCCGATGAGCTGTCCCTGCTTGACCGACTGACCGGCGTGCACCACCAGCGACAGGCAGTGGGCGTACACAGTGGTGTAGCCGTTGCCGTGGTTGATGATGATAGAGTTGCCGTAGCCGTTGCCTGCACCGGCGCGGTTGTAGCCGGATTTGGTCACCGTACCGCCTGCCGAAGCGTAAATGGGCGTACCAGCGGCGGCGCAGATATCCACGCCCTTGTGGCTGCCGCCGTACCAGCGGGAGCAGTACCGGTAGCCGGGCACCGGCCAGATAAACTGACCGCTGCCGGTGATATAGGATGCACCGGAGGACACCTTTTTGGTACCCACCGTAACTTTTTCAGTCACCGGTTCCTTGGTTACCACGGTGCTCAGGATCTGCTGAGAAAGCTGGTTACCCTTTGTATCGTACACCCGCTGTGCGGTCACAGTGCGGATGCCGTTTTCGCCCTTCTGGGTAACGCGCTTCGTACCGGAGTTCAGCTCGTTGGACTTGGTGGTCTCGGTGGTGTAGGCAATCTCTTCCTCCCAGCTTTCCACCTTGGTGATGCGCACCTCCAGCGTCTCCTCCTCACGCACCACGGTCAGTGCATCGCCGGGCAGGATCTTGGAGTTCTGGGTCAGGCCGTTTTCGCCGTTGGCGGTAAAACCGGCGTTCATATCGCACAGTTCCTTCACAGTCAGGCCATTTTTCTGGGCGATGGACCAGATGGTATCGCCGCTCTGCACCGTATAGGATTTTTCTGCCTGCTGCACGCCGGAGAGCAGCTGCTCCACCTCGGCTTCCTCCTGGAAGCTCTCGTTGAAGTAGATGCCGTTTTCCAGCGTGACGTCCTTATTGAAGCCCACGGTGGTGTTGGGGTCATCGGGGTTCTCGTAAGGTTCCAGCAGACTGCTGATGTATCGTTGTAGACTGGTGCCGTCCGAACACACAGCGGTCAATTCACCGTCCAGATACAACGCCGTGCCCTCGCTGATCTGGTCGCTGGAATTCTTGAGGATGGCGTCGGCCACGTCATTTTCGTCCATCACATCATGGGCGACGGTCACGGAATAAGTAGGCTCCACGGTAAAGCGCGCCTGCTCTGCGCCGGAATAATTGATACGCTGCTGCACAGCCTCCAGCGCAGAGTTGAACACCTCTTCGTTGGCTACATAGCCCACAGTCTTGTCGTCCACCTGCACCTGCAAGGCGTAGGGCTGGCGGATGGTGGTCTGGAACACGGTCACCATAACAGCCAATGCTGCCACCGGCAGCACATACATAGCCATACGGGGCACAAGACGGATGTTATCGGCGATGCCATGGGCAAGGAAGTGCCCGCTTGCGCACAGCGCAGCGCCAAAGCCCTTCTCCTTGCGCACCCGATGTGCGTGGCGCAGCAGCGCCCAAGTGCCCCGCAGAGCAAGCACTACTGGGCCGAACAGATCCCGCAGCAGCTGCGCCGCCCCGGGGAACGCCATAGATGCGATATTTTTCAGCAGCTCTCTGACCGTCTGCAGCAGGCGCTGCAATCCGTGCTGCAAGCGGCGTCCTGTACGGATGACCGCATACTCGGCAGAAAAGCCTACGGCATACAGCGTCTCGCCCACCATGGGCGCTACGGGGTTGTGCAACAGCTTATGCCACAGCTTTTCCCAGCGGTGCTGACGCTTGCGGCGCAGCCTGTGCCGCCGCAGCACACCCCGGCACTGGAGCTGTGCCCACAGCGAGCGCAGCTTCTGGCGGCGAGGATGCCGTACCGGTTGCGCAGCGGGCTGCTGCTCCTTTGTTTTATCTTCAGTCAACGGGATTTTCTCCTTCCTGCGCCGCTGCAAGGGCATTTTTTCGGCCCGGAACACAGCAGCTAGATGGTGTACGTTCCCCTGTTCAAAACGCCAACAGGGCCTGTACACAATACGCTCTCTTTTTTATTATACACTTTGCATGGTTTGAAACAAGCGCTTACATAAAATTTGGCTACTTTTTCACGCAGTTTTCACGAAAAAAGCGCTTCCATATCCGGCGGCAGCGGGCTTTCCACCGTGACGGTGCGCAGCTGCAAGGGCATTTCCACACGGATGCCGTCCGGCAGCGGGGTGTATGCAGGCACCGCAAAGCTTTGCTTTGCGCAGTGCAGCGCCTGCCTGCCAATGCGCTCCCGGCTGCCGCCGTAAAGGTCGTCCCCGGCAAGCGGATGCCCGATGGACGCAAAATGTACCCGAATCTGGTGGGTGCGGCCGGTCACCGGCACGCAGGCCGCAAGGCTAAGGCCGTTTTCTTCCTTTATAATAGTATACTCGGTGCGGCTGGGCTTGCCCTCGGGGGTAACACAGTGCCCGATGATGCTGTCGCCCCGGCGGCCGATGGGTGCATCGATAGCCCCCTCCCCCAGCGGCAGCGCGCCCTGCGCAATGGCATAGTATAGCTTTGTCACCCCGTCCGCCAAGAGCGGCGCGGCGTAGGCATTTTTTGCCGCCAGCACAAGGCCGCTGGTGTCCTTATCGATGCGGTTCACCGGGCGGAACACCGGGCTGTGGCCGTGGTCAGCCGCCCACGCGGCGTAACCGTTTGCCAGCGTGTCCCCGGGATAGTTCAGGGTGGGGTGCACTGCCAGCTGCGGCGGCTTTTCCAGCACCACGGCAAAGGCATCCTCGTAGACCACCTTGAACGGGATTTCCGGCTGCGGGGTCACGCCGTCCCCTTCCGGCGGCAGGGCAAAGGAAAGCACCTGCCCGGGGAAGATGCGCTTATTTGCCAGCACAGGCACGCCGTCCGCAAAAAAGCCGCCGCCCCGGAACTTGACTGACCGGGCAAGGTCGGTGGAGACGGCACACTGGCGCAGAAAGCTGCGCACCAGCACCCCATCGTGGGTGGCAGCGGTATCCGGTACGGCAAAATACAGCTGCATGACCTGTCCCCTCCCCTGCAAAATTTACAAAAATACAAATGATATTATAACAAAAATCCGTTTCACTTGCAAATCTTACTTTTTTATGGTATCATGAGGAACGGAAAACGAGTGGAACATACGGCGGCGGGGCGGCTTTGACCGCTCTGAGGAAAGTCCGGGCCTCACAGAGCACGGTAACTGCTAACGGCAGCCGAGGGTGACCTCAGGGAAAGTGCAACAGAAAGGAAACCGCCGCAGCAATGCGGTAAGGATGAAAGGGCGAGGTAAGAGCTCACCAGCGCATGGGTGACCATGCGGCTTTGTAAACCCTACCGGAAGCAACGCCTATATGGGACGTACAGCGCTGCTCGCGTGTCCCGAAGGCGGCACGAGCCTGTCAGCAATGGCAGGCCTAGACAGATCGTCGTTTAATACAGAACCCGGCTTACGGTCTATCTCGTTTTCCCTTTTGTGTTTTTGCGCTGTCTGCTGTTGCAGGCAGTTTTTTGTGCAAAAAGAACCGTTGCACGTTATTTTGTGCAACGGTTCTTTTTATAAATAGTTCTTGCTCAGTTCCCGCCTGTGCCTAAGATGGCATCCAGCACGGTGGAAGCGGCGCTATACAGCGAGCCAGCGGCCTGTTCTACCTGTTCCTGCGTGGGCAGACTGACAGCGGGGGTCTCGGTGCTGCCGCCCTCGGCGGGGGTGGTCTCCGGCTGGGGCGTCTCGGTGGCAGCGGGCTGCTCGGCGGGCGTTTCCGTGGGCTGCTCTGTCGGTTGTTCAGCGGGCTGCTCAGCAGACTGCTCTGGCACGCTTTCCGTAGGCTCTTCCACGATCACGCTGTCGGCGGGCGTCTCCGGCACCGAGACAGCGGCATCGGGGTCGGCAGTGGGGGTATAGACGTCCGTCTTTTCCGGGGTCTGGGTGGTGGAGCTTACCGTGCCCTCGCCGCCCAGCACCGCCGCGATCATCTCTTTGGCCTTTGCCACAGAGCTTTCGTCCGGCTTCATGACGTAGAGCTTCTGCCCTTTGGCAGAGTAGCACTTGGTACTGCTGCCGGAGGAGCCGGTAACGGTGTAGCTTTCAATATTCCACTCTGCAAAATCGCTCAGCTGCATCCGCACCAGTGCACTGATCTGGTTCTGGGAAAGGCTGGTGACAAAGTTGTCGGCAACGGCGTCCAGAATTTTGGAAAATCCCATCAGCAGCGCCGGGGACTTGATCTTGTTCAGCATGGCATCGATGACCTTCATCTGGTTGATGCCGCGCTGCACATCGCCGGTCTTGAAGGCATGGCGCTCGCGGGCAAAAGCCAGCGCAGCCTTGCCGTCCAGATGGTTCCAACCCTCGGCAAAGGTGGTGGGGTCGTAGTAGCCGGGGCTGCCCACCGAAGTGAACGCCTGATCGGAGTACACGTCCACACCGCCCAGTGCATCAACGATGTTGATAAACCCTGCAAAATTGATGCGGATGTAGTGCTGCACATCCACCCCGTACAGGTTGCCAAGGGTGTCCATGCTGGTCTGCACGCCGTAAAGCCCGGCGTGGGTCAGCTTATCCTTGCTGTTTGTTCCAGCAAGGTCCACATAGTAATCGCGCGGGGTGTTGATCAGCACCACCTGCTTGGTCTTCGGGTTCACCGCAGCAATAATATTAACATCGCTGCGCGCTTTTTCAGTTAAATCGCCGCGGGTATCCACGCCGCTCAGGTACACCACAAAGGGCTCTTTCGTGATCTTTTTCGCCTCAGCATTGCTCAAAAAGCCGGTGGTCATATCGCCCAGCGCCGCCAGACCCTGCTGCGCCCACACGCAGCCCAGTGCCATGGCGGCACACAGCACCACCGAGAACGCCCGGGACACAGCACCTGCAGTTTTGTACTCCTGACAGCGCTTGACCAGCAGCCACAGCAGCCACAGCAGCGCCGCCAGCACCACCAGATACAGCACCGGCAGCATCTGGGTGCGCCAGAGCTGTACCAGTGCCAGAACGCTTAAAATTGCCTGTACGATCAGCAAAATCTTCCCTCGTTTCGGGGGCTGGTACGCCCCATTCTCCCCGGCAGCAGTGCTGCGGGGGGTATTTTGCTGCGGACGGCGGGGCGGCGGGGCGGATTGCTCCGGCGGCAGCTCCGAGAAAAATGCGGCGCTGTCCACCTCCACGGTGGCGTCCTGCTGCTCTGTCTTATGCAAAAGACGGTGCAAGGAACGGCCGTCCTCCTTGCGGGAATGCTCATTTTCGTCCAACATGAGAATACTCCTTTTTTAGCCCACCGGAACGATGGTCAACACGGCGCGGGCAGGCAGGCAGGTGGCGGTCTGATCCTCCGCCGACAGCCAGCCAAAGCCCTCGCAGATGTGATCCGGGCAAGGCGATTCAATAAACCGCGCTCTGCCGTCCTTTACCTCTATATGCACCGTATAATAACCGGTGTCCACACTGTAAGTCTCGTCCTTGTCCAGCGGAATGTCCAGCACGGTGTTGTTGTCACCGTAAATCAGCTGGGCAGCCAGTTTTCCGCCGGTAGCGTTGTGGCTGCGTACAGCCAGCAGCACCGCTGCAATCGCCAGCACCACCACTGCAAACAGGATATTGGTCAAAAGCTTTTTGTTCTTCATGGCTTACTCCCCGGGCTTGAGCTGCTCCAGCTCTGCCAGCCAGAGGGTGGCGCAGGCGTCGCTGGGCATGCGCCAGTCGCCCCGGGGCGAAAGAGTCACGCTGCCCACCTTGGGGCCGTCTGGCAGGCAGCTGCGCTTGAACTGCTGGGCAAAAAAGCGCCAGTAGAAGTTGCGCAGCCACTTGTACAGCACGGCATCTGTGTACTCTGCCCTGCCCGCAAAGGCAGCCTTTGCCAGCCGGTAAATTTTTGCCGGTCCAAAGCCGCAGCGCAGCACATAATACAGGTAAAAATCGTGCAGCTCGTAGGGACCCACCAAATCCTCGGTGATCTGTGCAATTTCGCCGTCCTTGGCGGGCAGCAGCTCCGGCGAGACCGGGGTAGCCAGAATATCCAGCAGCACATCATGCAAAGCGGCGGTGGCAGCAGTTTCGGCTTCATACTGCACCAGATAGCGCACCAGCGTTTTGGGCACACCGGCGTTTACGCCGTACATGCTCATGTGGTCGCCGTTGTAGGTAGCCCAGCCCAGCGCCAGCTCCGAAAGGTCGCCCGTGCCCACCACAAGGCCGCCGGTGCGGTTGGCAAGGTCCATCAGCTCCAGCGTGCGCACACGCGCCTGCCCATTTTCAAAGGTGACGTCCAGCACGGTTTCATCCTGCCCGATATCCGCAAAATGGCTGCGCACGGTGTTGGCAATGCGAATTTCCTGAAAGCTTACGCCCAGCTCCCCGCACAAAATTTCGGCGTTGCTGCGGGTGCGCTTGGTGGTGCCAAAGCAAGGCATGGTAACAGCCAGCACATCGGCGGCGGGACGGTGCAGCTGCTTCATGGCGCGCACTGCCACCAGCAGGGCAAGGCAGCTGTCCAAGCCGCCGGAAATACCAATAACTGCCGTTTTTGCGTGGGCATGTTCCAGCCGCTTGGCAAGACCATCGGCCTGCATTTTCAAAATCAGCTCGCACCGGGCGGCGCGGCGCTGCGGGTCGCCGGGTACAAAGGGGGCGGAATCGATGCGTCGAGTCAGCACCGTTTCCTCCGGTGCAAGGTCAAACTCCACCGTAACATAGCCCTCAGCGCTGTGCTCAAAGCTAGTGTTGCGGGCACGCTCGGCTTCCATGCGCTGGCAGTCCAGTTCGGTCTCGGCGTGGTCACCCGCAAAGGGTGCCGTCTCGGCAAGAACGCTGCCGTCCTCGGCGATGAGGTCGTGCCCAGCAAACACCATATCGGTGGTGCTTTCGCCGTGCCCTGCCGAGGCGTACAGGTAGCCGCACAGCAGCCGGGCAGACTGGTTTGCCACCAGTGCGCGGCGGTACTCGGCTTTGCCCACGGTCTCATCGCTGGCAGAAAGGTTTGCAATCACGGTCGCGCCCGCCAGCGCGTGGAAGGTGGAGGGCGGCAACGCGCTCCACAGGTCCTCGCACAGCTCCACGCCCAGCACGAAGCTGGGCATCTGGCGGCAGCGGAACAGCAGCGACGTGCCAAAGGACACCTGCTGCCCACAGACGGTCACTGTCTGCACCTCGGTGCTGCCGGGGGTGAACTGCCGCTTTTCGTAAAACTCGCCATAGTTAGGCAGGTAGGTCTTGGGCACGATGCCCAGCAACTGCCCGCGGCACAGCACGGCGGCGCAGTTGTACAGCTTACCATGCACCAGCAGCGGCAAGCCCACCAGCGCCACGGTATCCAGCGTACGGGTCTGCGTCAGCAGCCACTCCAGTGCATCCAGTGCGCCCTGCTGCAAGGTGCGCTGCAAAAACAAATCGCCGCAGGTGTAGCCGGTAAGGCAGAACTCCGGGAATACCGCCAGCTTTACCCCACGCTGCGCGGCAACTTGCAGCTGCGCCAGAATCTGCTGCGCGTTATAGGTGCAGTCTGCCACCCGCAGCGCGGGCGAAAAGGCAGCTGCCTTTAAAAAACCATCTTTCATAAGAGGATTTCACATCCTGTCTGTTTCAATGTTGCCATGGTGACCCATGTTGACCATAGTATACCACAAACCGCATAAAACGGAAAGTAACAGACTGGTAAAAGAAGTGTGAACTGGGGAAAATGCGCCCTCTCAGGCGCTCCCGCGCCAGATTTCCCCTTTTGTCACCTGGGGTATAAAAAACACCCCCGCAGGCTTACGCCCACGGGGGTGTTATTATGCTGTTATGTTCCCTGCGCCCCTAGAGGTACAGTCACACCACATCAAAACTTACAGAGTAGCGAAAGTCTTGGTATCGTTGACGAGGTTCTTAGCAGTGCCGAAGCCCAGGTTGTAGATAGCAGCCAGGTTGCCGACAACGTACAGAGCGCAGTTGACAACGCCGGTAGCGCCCTGAGCAGCCTTAACAGTCCACTTATCACCCTTAGCAGCAGTGTAGTTAGCGCCCCAGATCTTGCCGAACTCGCCGCCGAAAGCAGTCATGCCCTTGCCGGGGGTCCAGGTGCCGCTGAACATAGCGCCCAGGGTGTTCTGCAGGAAACCATCCAGGTACTTGTTGCCAACCAGAGTCACCATGTTCTTGCTGAAGTTCTGCCACTCCTTAGAGGTCATGACAGGGGTCAGGTAATCAGCAACGCTACCGCCCATAACGTAGGTCATTTCGTTCTCAGACACAGCAGAGAAATTTGCAGGCATCATCATAATGAATTACTCCCTTCAAAAATAGAAAAAATATTTCCGAACCGGTGTTTCCGGCTCAATCCTTACTAGGATGGCAATAATATACCACACTTTCCAGAAATGTTCAAGTACTTTTTTGAAAAAAGTGTAAAAACTGTGAAACTCCGTCCCCGCTTTTGTAGCAAATATGCACTGTTCATGCGGTTTTTTCTGGTGTGACAGATTTTTTCGCAATTTCATGAAAAACTGAACATCAGAATCATAAGGCGGTGCAACGCAATGAAAACAGTTGTTTTTGTGGACGAATTGCTGCTGGTAAACTTTGCCGCAGCCGCCGCTCTGCTGCTGGGCGCGGGGCTGTTGTGCGGGCGCAGCTGCACCGGGCTGCGTCTGTGTGCGGGCAGCACAGCGGCTGCGGTAAGCACCCTTGCCCTGCTGGCTCCGCCATGGCCTGCCCCACTGGCGGTACTATATAAAATTGCCAGCTGCTGCGGGGTAGTGGCAGTGTGCTACGGCGTGCCCGGGGCGCGCAGCTTTGCCCGCCTGTGCGGGTGGTATGCGGCGCTGAATGGCGTGCTGTGCGGCGCGGTGGTGCTGCCCGGGGTACAAGCCAACAACCTAAGCGTACTGCTGCCGGTGCGCCCGGGGCAGCTTTTGCTCTGCTGCGCCGGAGTGTATACGCTGCTGCGTGGGCTGCTGGCGGTGTTTGGACGCCCGCAGCGGGGCTGTTTTGCCGCCGTGCTGCACCTTGCAGGGGCGGCTGTGCCGGTGCAGGCCTACCACGACACCGGCTTCACCCTGCAAGACCCGCTTGCCGGGCGGCGAGTGGTGCTGGTGCAGTACCCGGTAGTGCGCAGCCTACTGCCCGCACCGTTGCGAGAATACTTAGACAGTTGGTTTGCCTCTGGCGCCGCCCCGCCCCCGGGGTTGGGGGTGCAGTTTGTGCCCTGTGCCGCGGTTACTGGCCGCTGTCTGCTGCCCGCTGTACCCGCCGTGCTGTGCTGCGGGCAGCGCCGCTTACCCAACCTGCTGGCGGCCTTTTGCGCCCCGGACACCCCCACCGGCGCATGGACGCTGTTGCTGGGGGATGACGTGGCGGAGGATGTAGGGGTGTAAGAATCGTCCGCCCTCTCAGGCGCTCCCGCGCCAGCTCTCCCAAGGGGAGAGCCAAGTTTTAAAGTCTGTTGCTAAAGCTTTAGTGTAATGGCGAAGTTTCCGGTAGTGCTCTTGCCTCTCCCTTTGGGAGAGGTGGCACGGCGTAAGCCGTGACGGAGAGGGCGCACGCCGTACTCCCTTATTATACATATAATAATTGGTGCACAGGAGGGATTTCCATGTTGCAGTTTTTACGGCAAGTCTGGCGGCGGCTGTGGGGGCGTTTGCGCTACTGCGGCGCAGTGCATTATCTGGCGGGCGGGCCCAGCCTGCCCCCGCCCCTGACCCCCGAGCAGGAAAAATCCCTGCTTGACCGCATGACTGCCGGGGACACCACCGCCCGCGAGGAGTTGATCACCCACAACCTGCGGCTGGTGGTGTATCTGGCCAAAAAGTACGAGAACAGCGGTGTGCCCGCCGAAGATCTGGTAAGCATCGGCACCATCGGACTGATCAAGGCGGTAAACACCTTCACCCCTGCCCGCAGCATCAAGCTTGCCACCTACGCCAGCCGCTGCATCGGTAACGAGATCCTGATGTACCTGCGCAAAAGCTCTAACCGTCGGCAGGAGGCCAGCATCGACGAGCCTTTGAATGTGGACGGCGACGGCAACGAGCTGCTGCTCTCGGACATTCTGGGCAGCGATGCCAACGCGGTAAGCCAGCAGCTGGAGCAGGACGCCGAGCGCGCGGTGCTGCGCAGCGCCGTGGCGGCGCTTTCAGCGCGGGAGAGGCAGATCATGGAGCTGCGCTTCGGCCTTACCGACGGCGTGGAGCGCACCCAGAAGGAAGCCGCCGACGCCCTTGGCATCAGCCAGAGCTACATTTCCCGGTTGGAAAAGCGCATCATCCACACCCTGAAAGCCCACCTTGAAAGCGAGTAGCTGCGCTTGCATACCATAACATTACAGGTTTGTCTATAATGCGCCCCTCTTTTGCGGAGGGGCGCTCAATTTTTTCCACGCATAGCGTCCGGCGCACAGAGCCATACTTCCGGTAAAGCTAAAAGACCGGGGGCGTTTGGATGTACAACAAGGTGGAGCTATGCGGTGTGAACACAGGGCAGCTGCCTGTGCTGACCGAAGCGGAAAAGCGGCAGCTGCTCACCCTTGCTCACGCCGGGGACAAGGCTGCCCGGGCGCGAATGGTGGAGGGCAACCTGCGGCTAGTGCTCAGCGTAGTGCAGCGGTTTGCCCAGCGGGGCGAGAATCTGGACGATTTGTTTCAGGTGGGGTGCATCGGGCTGATCAAAGCTATCGACAACTTTGACCCCACGCAGCCGGTGCGGTTTTCCACCTACGGCGTACCCATGATCATCGGGGAGATTCGGCGGTTCCTGCGGGACAACAACGCCATGCGGGTAAGCCGCACCCTGCGGGACACCGCCTACCGCGCCATGCAGGCGCGAGAAACGCTGGAAAAGCAGCTGGGGCGCGAGCCTACCATGGACGAGATCGCCGCCGCAGCGGGGCTTTCCCGGCGCGAGGTGACCGCCGCGCTGGAATCGGTGGTGGAGCCGCTCAGCCTTGACGAGCCGGTATACACCGATGGCGGCGATGCGATGTATGTCATCGATCAGGTGCGCGACCCGGACAGCGAGGAAAGCTGGATCAGCGGCTTACAGTTCCGCGATACGGTAGCTGCCCTTTCGCCCCGGGAAAAGCGCATCATGGAGCTGCGGTATCTGCGCGGCAAGACCCAGATGGAGGTGGCGCAGGAGATCGGCATCAGTCAAGCGCAGGTAAGCCGGTTGGAAAAAGGCGCATTGCAGCAGTTCCACACCGGGGGATAAAAGCCGGTTACCAAAAAATCTTCTTCTCTACGACAAAAAAGACCACTGCGCAGTGCAGTGGTCTTTTTTGGTTTTAGCGGCGGCTGTATCTGCGCCGGGTGGCAGCCCCGCCCCGCAGGTGGCGCTCGGCCTTGTTGCGCGCCAGCACGGCACGCACCTGCCCATACAGTGCAGGGCTGATGCTGCGCAGCCGCACGGCAACGTCCTTGTGCACGGTGGACTTGCTGCACCCGAACGCAGCTGCCGCTGCCCGCACCGTGGCGTTGTGGGCGGCAATATATTCGCCCAACTGCACGGCACGCTGTTCCGGATCGGCTTTCATATCCCGCCTCCCTGCGTTCCAGCTTTGCAATGGTATAACATACGCGTCGCCGGGGCGGAATATGTCTGTGGACTTGACTTTTTGTCCCCCGGCGCGTATACTGTGGGCGGACATAAAAACAGGGGCGCCGTAAGGCTGAGATCCGCATAACGCGGAGTACCCTTTACCTGATCCGGGCAATGCCGGCGTAGGGAGTTTGCGGAACTGTCCGGTACGTTCAACAAACCTCCATGCGTCTGCTGCCAGCAGGCGCATTTTGTTTTTGTGTACTACTATGAGAGAGGAATCTTTTCATCATGTCCAAAACCTATTCCAAGACCCGTATTCTGGTGGAATGCGCCCTGATGATCGCCATTGGCACGGTGCTTTCCAACATCAAGTTCTTCACCATGCCCAACGGCGGCAGCATCACTCTGCTGAGCATGCTGCCCTTTGTGCTGGTGTCCTTCCGCCACGGCGCAAAGTGGGGTCTGTTCACTGGTTTCGTGAACGCCTGCCTGCAAATGATCATGGGCTTCTACCCTCCTCCCGCTTCCACTTTCCTCTACTTCCTCGGTGAGGTGCTGCTGGACTATGTGCTGGCCTTTATGGCACTGGGTCTGGCCGAGCTGTTCGCCCGCCCCTTCAAGAACCGCACCGTGGGCGTGGCTGTGGGCACCTTTGCCGCCGGTTTCCTGCGCTTTATGTGCAGCTTTTTGTCCGGCGTGCTGGTCTGGGGCAACCTGAGCGATGGTCTGGCCGCATGGACTTACAGTCGGACCTACAACGGCAGTTATATGCTGCCTGAGACCCTGCTCACCATGGTAGCCGCCGTACTGCTGTGCCGCGTAGCTCCGCAGATCTTCGACCGTCAGGCACGCTAAGGCGTAGTTTTTTAAAAAGAGTTTTTCCCCTCTTTCCGATCCCCGCCGGGCACATGCCCTGCGGGGATTTTTTGCTGCAAAAAATTTTCAAAAAACTGTTGACAAGCGCCCCTGTGGCTGGTATAATTACACACGTCGTCAGGCAAATGGCAAGACATCTGGGGGTTTAGCTCAGCTGGGAGAGCGCTTGCATGGCATGCAAGAGGTCACCGGTTCGATCCCGGTAATCTCCACCAAAAAAGCACTGTACTTCGTAGGAAGTATGGTGCTTTTCTTTTTGCTGAAGCCGGTTTTTGGGGCTGCATCGCTTCGCCTGCACCGTTTTCAGGCTTTTGCAGGCGGTTCCTATACAACCCCCAACTTTTGACTTTACACCGTTTTCAAAAAAAGAATGTTTGCCGCCCGGCTTTTCAGCAGGCTGCTGCATCATCCCCTTCAATGTACGGCGGATTGTATCCTAAAAATTTGCACACTTCAATACGTTAAAGAAAGTTTGGAGAACCATTCAAAGAAATGCTCTAAGCAAAAGCGGAATACGGTTATTTTGACATAGCAACGCTACTTATATAGAGTGAAGCACTACTTATAAATAGTGGTGTCAGGAATTGAGATTTTGTGATACCAAAAAAGACACCCTCGCTTTTGATAGGAATCTCATGCAGGGATGTCCATATCTCAACGCGAAGGTGTCTTAATAACGAGGGTCAGATTCCACGGAATGTAAAGGTGAACTCCACAGGCTTGGTCACATCAGGAATATACTCCGGGTGGACATTGGCACCCCAGCTGTCATCGCCGCCAACGCCCATCTGCTCGCCCATAGC
>CAKTCK010000011.1 GCA_934539245.1 uncultured Faecalibacterium sp. | reverse complement strand
ACCTGCCATAAAAAGCACCTCTTATCTTTTATCTGCGACCTGAAAGCTGTCAGCTTCAGTATATCATACCTTTGCAGAATGCGAAAGCTCTTATGTACGCCGCCCGCAGGCGGCAAAAATCAGTTCATTGGAAATTCCAGCCCCGCAAACTCGGCATCCGTCAGCCGTTTCAGCTTTTCAATGACCTGCTCCGACAGTTCCCGCAAAGCAGTTTCATCCGGCATCAGGTAGCACTGCATCAGCCGCAGCTCCCGCACCAGCCCCTGCCGGGTGCCGGTATTGTAGAGCATCATCAGCATCAGCTCATCATGGTTAAATTGCATGGTCATTCCTCCCCTTCCGGCACTTTGTGGGATTGCATTCCGGCATATCGCATTTCGCCTTGAGTTGGCTCAGCACCGAAGATCGTTCCTGCTTATCCTGAAAACCAGATAATTCCCGGAAGCCGATGCTGTCAACGTAATGTGCCGATATTTTTCCGGCCTGATTCAGCAGGATAACATCGCTGACAGACAGGCTGTGGCCGTGATAATCCATGGGCTGAGCACAGTTGAATTTCTGATACAGCTGCTCCAACAATTCCGGTTGAGGAACGCTGCGCTTTCCGGTCGGAAGATTGCCACGGTAGAGAATCTCGTAATCTTCAATAGACGGAGCAATGTTCTGCTTTTCCAGATAACGCATGGATGCAAAGCGGAGCGCAGAGTCTGCATCCCGCTTCAGCTGCATAAGCAGATAGCAATCCTGTCCGCTTTGCTGGAACTGCTTCATCCGATATGACTGTATTTCTTCTCGGTCCGCAAGTTTTTGCGCAAATTCCTCCGGGCTGAGAGAGATGCAGGCATTTTTCCCAAGGTTGTGGGTTCTCAAATTCCAGAGAAAACTTGCTGCGGCCATCGGATTCGGCAGACAGCAGAACCGTTGCATTGTAGGTCTTGCCCTTGGCACTCTTGCAGTCCTTCAGGCGCACCCGGCCATCCCGCAGCAGCTTGTCCACCACACGGCCATCCAGATGCTTACCCAGCCGCTTGAAGTAGGCATTGTCCTTCCAGAGCGCAAAGCGGCACTCGCGGTTCTCACAGAACCAGCCCTTTTCCCGCTCCACAACATTCGTACCGCAGTTCGGGCAGGCACCAATCACTTTGTTTTTCATAAGCGCATTTGCTTCTTTCACTGCCTCGGTGGTATTCACCAGCGAGGAAATCATTTCTTTGATCTCAGTCATAAATTCTTCCGGCTCCATTTCACCGCGCTCGATGCGCAGCAGCTTGTTTTCCCAGTCAGCAGTCATTTCCGGCGACTGAATCTGTTCCGGCATGACAGTAACAAGAGCCCTGCCCTTTTCCGTAGGCAGCAAAATCTTGCTTTTCCGGTCGCCTTTGCGCTCCAGAAATCCCTTCTGCACCAGTTTTTCAATCGTAGCGGCTCTGGTAGCAGGGGTACCGATTCCGGTTCGTTCCACATCGTCTTCCATGCTGTCTGCACCGGCAGACTGCATGGCCGAAAGCAGAAGGTCCTCGTTGTAGTGCTTCGGCGGGGAGGTCTGCCCCTCTTTCAGCTCTGCGCCTGCAATGCTGCACCGGCTCTGCCTTTGCACATCCGGCAAGGCCGCAGGTTCTTTCTTTTTGCTCAGCAAATCACCCAGCACTTTGCGCTCAATGCTTTTCCAGCCTTCGTCCAACACCACCTTGCCTTTTGCCGAAAATTCTTCCCCGGCGCAGATCGTGGTCAGAACGGTTTCTGCATAGCGGTACGGCTCTCCCACGGCACAGAGCAGCCGTGCCGCAATCAGCCGCAGGATGCTCATTTCACCGGCAGGCAGTGCAGAAAGGTCTGCCCTTGCCACACTTGCCGTAGGCAGCAGCGCGTGGTGGTCCGTGACCTTGCTTCCGTTGATTACCTGCTGCACATGAACCAGAAGTTTTTCTTCTGCGCCAAAAATCGCAGCCATTCCGGATGCAAGACCCGGCAGTGATTCTGCCATATCCTCCGTCAAAAATCGGCTGTCTGTGCGGGGATAGGTAATCAATCTTTTTTCGTACAGGCTCTGCGCATAGTTCAAGGTCTGCTGCGCCGTAAAACCCAGCAAGCGATTGGCATCCCTCTGGAGCGTGGTGAGATCGTAAAGCTGCGGCGGATTTTCGGATTTCTCCTTGCGCTCCACATTCTGCACGGTGGCACCAATCTCCTTTCGACAGGAAGTGAGCAGAGCTTCGGCATCCGCTTTCTGCGAAAACCGCCTGCTGGATGCGGTACCGCCGCCCGCAAATTCGATGGCAACGGTGTAGAACTTTTCCGGGGTAAATGCTGCAATTTCTGCCTCCCGCACCACCGTCATGGCAAGCACCGGGGTCATGACCCGGCCCACCGCCAGTGGCCGACCATACAGACATGAAAAAAGCCGGGACGCATTGATGCCGACCATCCAGTCGGCACGTTCCCGGCAGAGTGCTGCATTGTACAGCGCATCGTATTCAGTTGACGGCTTCAGGTTGGCAAAACCCTCCCGGATTGCAGATTCCTCCATGCTGGACAGCCACAGGCGGAAAACAGGCTTTTTGCACCCGGTCTGCTGGTAAACCAGCCGGAAAATCAGTTCTCCCTCACGTCCTGCATCAGTCGCAGCGGTCACACTGTCTACATCCGGGCGGTTTATCAGCTTTTTCAGGATGCCGAACTGCTTTTTGGTGGACGCAGACACAAGGTACTGCCACCTTTCCGGCAGGATGGGCAGGTCGGCCACGCTCCACTTGACATACTTTTCATCGTACACGTTGGGCGGAGCAAGCTCTACCAGATGCCCGATGCACCAGCTGACCAGATAACCGTTTCCCTCCCAATAGCCATCTTGGCGGTTTGTCGCACCGAGAACTTTTGCATAAGCAGCCCCGACTGAGGGCTTTTCTGCGATTACTAAGCGATAAGACAATAAGCATCAACTCCTAACTTTTTATAATGCGGTTAAAACACCCAGATGTACTTGAAAAAGACAAAGTTTTCGGCTAAAATGGAATTATAAGAAAAATCAGCCGAAATCGGAAGCAGGTGATCAATATGAGTTACATTACAAGAAGCCTTGAGAAAGTTGTGCAGCAGGTCACGCAGGAATATCCGGTTGTGCTTGTGACAGGCCCCCGGCAGGTAGGAAAAACGACTATGCTGCAAAAGCTCATGGAAGGAACTCCCCGTGGATATGTTTCACTGGACGATTTGAATGAGCGGGCACTCGCAAAAAATGATCCGGAATTGTTTTTGCAGCTGCATAAGCCGCCGGTTCTGATTGATGAGGTTCAGTATGCACCGGAACTATTTACCTATATCAAAGTCTATGCAGACACTCACCATGAACCGGGTGCCTTTTGGCTGACCGGTTCGCAGGTGTTCAAGCTGATGCACGGGGTTCAGGAATCCCTTGCCGGGCGTGTTGCAGTGCTGTCAATGACTTCTCTTTCGCAGTCAGAAATAAACGGTGCAGATACCGAACCCTTCCGTGTGGATCTGGATGCACTGCTGAACCGCGAGGAAAAAGCTGTGCCCGCAGATACCAAAGATATCTTTGAGCGTATCTATCGGGGCTCCATGCCCGCTATTGCAAGCGGAAAAAATACCAACAGCCAGATTTTTTACAGCAGCTACCTTTCTACCTATATTGAACGTGACGTAAAAGAGCTTTCCGATGCCATTGATGCGCTGAAATTTCTGCGTTTTATGACAGCGGTTGCCGCCCGCTGCTCGCAGATGCTGAACGTTTCTGAGATTGCACAGGATGCGGACATCAACCAGAAGCAGGCAAAAGATTGGCTGCACATTCTGGAAACTCTGGGCATCATCTTCTATCTGCACCCCTATTCCAATAACCTTTTGAAGCGTTTGGTAAAAACCCCCAAGCTCTATTTTTATGATACGGGATTGGTCTGCTATCTGACCAAGTGGAGCAGTGCAGAGGTTCTGGAGTATGGTGCCATGAACGGTGCAATCCTCGAAAACTATGTTGTTTCCGAAATTGCGAAGACCTATCTGAATACCGGCAGAGAGCCGTTCTTGTATTACTACCGTGATAAAGATGCAAAAGAGATTGACATTGTTTTGGAGCAGGATGGTGTTCTGAATCCCATCGAAATCAAAAAGACCTCGAATCCCGGCACCGAACTGACGAAGGTGTTTTCTTTGCTGGATAAAGCCTCTGTCCCACGCGGGAAAGGTGCTATCGTCTGCATGAAGCCAAAAGTCGGCATCATAGATCGAGATAACTATATCGTCCCGATTTGGATTATCTGAATTTCAATATGTAGGGCGGCAAATGCCGCCAGTAAAATTATTCTTCTGCGTTATCCTCCTCGCCGGGTTCCTCCGGCTCATCCTCAGTGGGAATCTCAAAATCGCCCTTGTCCTCGGTGTAATCTGCATCGGGGTCAAGGGCTTCTTTTTCGGCCTGCTTTTTCTGTTTCTGCTTCATAAAGGCATAGATGCCGCCGCCCGCCGTCAAGCCGACCAATGCCAGCACACCCAAAAAGGCGGCTGCATACTTTGTAATTTTGTTTTCTTTCGGCTGCTCAGCACCGGATGCCGCTGCTTCTTCCGCAGCCTTTTTTGCTTCTTCCTCGGCCAGCTTCCGTTCCAGTTCGGCCTGCGCCACAGCTTCTTTTTCAGCAGTATAAGCTTCGGCATCCTCTTCTTCCATCAGGGTCAGAAGGTCGGCTTCATCCACGAGATTCATGAAATGAACGGTGTTTTCACCCATGGCGTTGCGGTCAATGACCAGATAAAACGTGTTGCCAGACTTCGACACCAGCGTGATAAACTGCTGACCGCTGCCATCCGAGTAACTTGTGTGGTAATCATCCACCAGTGACAGATTGCCCTCCGGGGTCAGTGCGCCCGTTTCCTCATCCGTGATGGTAACGGCATCTTCTTCCTCCACGACTTCCGGCAGAACAGGCTCCTCCACCGGGGCGGTATCACCCTCATAGGCGAAAGCGGGAGCGGCCATACCGATGCACAGCACCGCCGACAGCAGCAGTGCACCAAACTTCTTAAACTTCATCTTCATTTTCCTCCTTCTCGAACGAAACTCCCACCGCTGCCAGTGCAGCCGGGTTCGGGGTAGTGTTGGCCGACTGTCGCAGCAGAGCGGCAAGCTGTTCCGGGGTCACATTGGCCGTGCGTACCATGCTGCTGACCTCGGCAGCTTCTTCCTCCTGAATCCGCCGCTCCAGCACTGCAATGCGGTTATTCAGCTTAATGCGGCGTTCCTGCTCCTTTTTGAGCGTTGCCCGCAGCTTATCCAGTTTTTCACTCATCGTAAACCCTCCGTTTCATTTTGAAAGCCGCCCGAATCCGGCAAGATACTGCTGCCAGTAGGACGAGTGAATGTTTGCATATTTGATGGGATCTCCAGCAGACACCATCATACCGTTTCCAAGGTAGATGCCGCAATGGCTCATCCCCTGCGTATCATAGGTTCCTTTGAAGAAAACCAAATCGCTTGGTTTTGCTTCTGCTTCGGAAATATGCCGGCTTTTCTTCCATAATCCGTTGGCGGTGGTACGCCCCACGTCATAACCGTTCTGGTTATAGACCCAGCAGACGTAACCGGAACAGTCAAAGCCAGTTTCGGGAGAACTGCCGCCCCAGACATAAGGTGTGCCGACGTATTTTTGGGCTTCCTCATAGATGGACGCAAATTCGCTGTCGGTCAGAGCTTCCGCAGGAATCGTGTAGTCGATGCCGGGTGCGCCGGAGCCATCCGAGCCGCCGGGCGGTAAGCCTCCATTAAAAAGGTAGGGTCTGCCGCCCAGCGTGTCCTGAAAAATCTGATACCGCTGCCATTGATCTTCGGTCAGTTCTTCCCGGATGACGACCTCCAAACCACGGTTTTCCAGCTTCGTGTGGAAGATTTTGTATTCGTAGGGCACCTGCGTGGGCACAGGGATGCCCGCCGGGCTGATGACCCAGACGGTCCGGTACCGTATCTGCACCTCCACCCATGTTGTCAGCTTATACTGCTTTTTGAAGATTTCCTTCAGCTTACCCTGTACCTCCGACCGGGTATAGTCGTCATACAGGGTCGTGAGAAACGAGGTCAGCTGCCACGGGTCGTGTTCAATAGTGTCAAGGTGATACTGATACTCGTTGTATCCGGGGTGGTCCTGCGGGGTGCGCTTGATTTTTTTGTCCAGCTCTTTTTCCAGTTTCTTATAGTCCTGCTCTGCGCCCCGGATGTCCCGGTCCTCGGCGGTATAGATGGTCTGCCCGGAAACATGCGTAGTGCCGGAAAACAAAATAGAACAGGATGAAAACGCCGACATGACCAGCAGCAGGAGCAAAAGAAAAACGCCCACGACCACAAGCGCGTGTGCGTTGCCCTTTGCAAAGTTTGCAATGCCATTGACTGCGGCACTGACTGCCGACCTGCCTTTGTCCGCCACCTGCTCTACGCCGGACCGGGCTGCCGATGCACTGCCGGATGCTACTTTGCTGCTGCCGGCCGCCTGCGCAGCCGTACCGCCCGACCGGGCAGCAGCATAGTAGCTTTTGCGAATTTCCTGCCGCTGCTTCCAGCGCGAAAACCAGTGAACTTCCCCTTCTGCCGTAGAAGTCCTTTTGCTTTCATCCGATGCTGCTGTCTTTTCTGTCCGCGTCTTTTTCTTGCCTGCCTGCAACTTCGCTTTCTTTTTGAGCCTGCGGGCATAGCGGCTTCGGTTGTAATGTCCGGCACCCTCCGCGGTTTTCTCTCCTTCATTGAGTGCCTGTGCACCTACATTGTCGTCCTCGTATTGCTCCACTTCCCGATGTGCCGCAGAACGGGCAGCGGCAGCCGCATACAGCTCCCGCTTTTGCGCTTTGGTCATGCGGGATACTTCTTCCGGGGTGATTTCCGCCTTACCCAAACGGAGTTTCGCTGCTTTTTCCTTGGCCTTTTCTGCTTCAGATTTCAGCTTTTTCTTTTTGGGGATCGTCTGTGTGGCTCGGCTTTTTTTCGGAGGGGAGCGCGTTGCGGTATCCGCCTTGCCTTCTTCCATCCTCAGCTTCTTCGGCTGCCCGCTCATGATTTATCCCCCTCCGACACCTCAGACAAACGAGTTGTCATGATCTTATAGAGTTCCAAATCATGCGGGAAGCGGTCGATAAACGGCAGAATCGTGTTGCCGTAAAACAACAGTCCCTCACCTTCGCCGGAATGGGTCACATAGGACAGCTGATGGGGGCTGATGTTCAACTGCTTGGCCAGAATCTGCCGGTCACCGTTGGCCTGATTGAGCATATACACAAAGTCCGAATTTTCAAAAATGTTCGATACTTCGGGACTTGCCAGAAGGTCCTTTACATTCTGCGTAATGGCTGTCGGCAGCCCGCCCCATTTGCGGAAGCGCTTCCAGATTTCAATGGAATAGGCCGCTGTCTGAGCTTCCTTGAGCAAAAGGTGGAATTCATCGACATAGTATCGCGTGGATTTTCCCGCGCTGCGGTTTGCCGTCACACGGCCCCATACCGCATCCTGAACAATGAGCATTCCCAGCTTTTTCAGCCGCTTACCGAGCTGCTTGATGTCAAAGCAGACGATGCGGTTATTGATATCCACATTCGTACGATGGTTGAACACATTCAGAGAGCCTTTGACGTAGATTTCCAGAGCGGCAGCTACATGATGGGCTTCTTTTTCATCCTGCTGCAGCAAGGCATTGTACAGGTCTTCCAGCAGCGGCATATTTTCCGGCGCAGGGTCAGCGAAATACTTACGGTAGATGAGGTGTACGCAGCGGTCGATGACTGTTTTCTCTACCGGCAGCAGGCCTTCTTTGCCACCCACCACCAGCTCGCACAAAGAAAGAATAAAGTCCGCTTTCAGGGCAAGCGGATTATCTTCCTCGCTGTAATTGCTGTTGATGTCCAGCGGGTTGATATACTGGGTACTTGCCGGACTGATGCGGATGACCTGCCCATGCAGCCGCTCCACAAGGGGTGCATACTCTGCCTCCGGGTCACAGACAATGATATCATCATCGGTCACGAGAAAAGCATTGGTAATTTCACGCTTTGCGGAGAAGGATTTGCCGGAACCGGGCGTGCCGAGAATCAGACCATTGGGGTTCTTGAGCCGCTTGCGGTCCACCATGATAAGGTTGTTGGAGAGGGCGTTCAGTCCATAGTACAGCGATTCCCGCCCGGACTGGTAAAGTTCCTGGGTGGTAAAGGGCACAAAAATGGCTGTGCTGCTGGTGGTCAGTCCGCGCTGAATCTCCACCTGGCAATCTGCCAGCGGAAGCGAGGACATCAGCCCCTGCTCCTGCTGAAAATCAAGGCGGCACAGGTTGCAGTTGTGTTTCTGCGCAATACTGGAAGCCTGAAACACATTGGTTTCCAGCTCCTGCTCCGTGCGCCCCGTGTTCAGCACCAGAATGGTCACGAGAAACATTCGCTCGTTCTGGCTCTGCAGTTCCTTCAGCAGAGCTTTGGCATCCCTGCCGTAGGTTTTCAAGTCGGACGGCAGGATTTCCATGTCATAACCGGCACGGATGGCCTTTTTCTGTTCCTCAATGGTGCTGCGGTCCAGCTCTGTGATCGTGCGTTTGACATTTTTGATGGCTTTGTTCTGGTCCACAGACTGCACATGCATCGTGACAATCTGGCTGGAATCCATATCCAGAAAGTCCTTCAGCAGTTGGTCGCTCAAGTCGGATGCCGTAATGGACAGATAGCTTACCGACCCGAAAATGCCGCCCATCTGAAAGGTGCGGCTGTTCTGAAAGGCAAATGCTGTCGGCGCAATGGCATCCTTCACCGTCAGCCCGCCGGCAGCCAGCTTCTTCCAGTCAAAATAGAATTTCGATTCACCGTCCAGATTGAAAATGCCGTGCATGAGCTTCAGCCGCTCCCTGCCGTCCAGAGGCTTTGCCTGCACGCCCAGACGATGAAAGTTATTGAGCAGGTCATTCTGGATGTGGTCCAGACGGGCTTTGACCTGCTGCATGCTCTCGCCGGACACACCAAAGGTCAGGTATTTGCGCTTGGTCAGGCCATTGTTGCCCTTGGACAGCTGCTGCCGGAGCATCTGGGAATATTCGGCGCGCACATCGTCAAAGCCGTCTTTCTGGAACGGGATGCGGATGCTTTTCTCGAACTCGGTACTGTCCGTCGCCGTATTCACAAAAGACAGCTCAAAGTGGATGGAGCTGTCGAAAAAGTTGAGGAACGAGCACCATTCCTCATAAATCGCCGTACGGTCCTCCGGCAGGGCCAGCTGATAATTGATGTCCTGAAATTCCACCGTCCGTGTATAATAGCCGTTTTTCACGCGGCAGGTTCCGTCCTCGAACATCCGCTGCATCGGGATGGACTGCTGTGCCGTACGGGGAACTGCACTTTTCTGCCGGGACAGCTTTGCGCTGTTTTTACCGGTCTTTTTCCGAAGATTCATCACGGAACGTCACCTCCTTTGTCAGAATCGAATAGTAGTTGCAGGTTTTGTACGGGCGTACCTTCGGCCGCAGGAACTTTGCCTGCACATAATATCGCAGCAGTTTTTCGGCGGGCTGACCGTTTTTCTGGTACATGCCCAGAAAAAATGCCGGAAGCATGACGATCATCATGCCAAGCGTCGCCGCGGTGTTGCCGCCGACATCCCGGAGAACAAAAAACAGCGGCACTCCCACGAGAGCCGCTGCACCGAAACAGATGAGCTGCCGCTTGGTCAGGTTGAACGCCACCTTCGTTTTGACGTTTGCCAGATCACGCGGCACGGAAATATAAGCTGCCATAACGCCTCCTTTTTAATGTGCGCCCAGAATGCTTTTGGCTACCGAGCTTGTCTTGAACAGGGTGAAGCAGAGCAGAACGGTATAGCCCACAATGCTCCAAATCGAGTTGATTGCATCGCCGGAAATGGCAACATTCTGAATCAATACCGCGTAGATGGCCACACAGATCAGGATCAGAAAGCCCTGAAAACCCAGCGCAAACAGGGATTTCAGATAGTTCTGCCCGATGTGGCTCTGCTCATGGTTGCCCCATGTTGCCATCGGAATGGGGGCAAGGCTCACCATGCAATAAATCTCGATCATTCTGCCGTAGACAATGACAAAAATGACGATGGACAAGATTCTCATGGTAATGCCGATGAAGAACGATTGCAGGAACAGTCCGAACAGCGGGCCGACTTCCATCTGCATCATGCTGGCTTCCAGCATTGAAAGCCCTACCTCGTTGACACGGGTGTTGCCGGAGATAATGCCGCTGGAATTTGCCACAACCTGCTGCGTCACATCGAACACTGCCATAATGATCTCGAATGTGTTGCTGATGAGCCAGACCGAAACCGCCGTTTTGAAGATCCACTTCATCAGCAGCGCCGGTTCAAACTGCGCCATGTTGTTGTGTTCGGTGATCATCTGAATCAGTTCGTAACAGGCAATGAAGGTCAAGATAATACCTGCAATGGGCAGCACCACATTTCTGGACAGCGCTTCAATCATTGCGAACACTCGCGGCTCAAAGGCTGATGGCTTTGTGCCGACCTGCTGTGCGATGCTGCCCACCTGCGTGTTGACATCGTCAAACAGACCGTTGAGATTGGACATGATTGCCGCTGTCAGCAAAGATTTGATCCAATCCGAAATCGCTTTGAGAACAGTTTCCACTCAGAGCCACCACCTTAAAAGAAATGGTTGATGAGGGTCTTGAGCAGATTGAGGACAAAAATAATGTGCGTCAAAAGCTGCATAAAAAGCACTTCCTTTCCTTGATGGGTGAATAAGCGAAAAACACGATTTGAGGTACGGACATTCATAAAGCTGCCAACCGCAGAGAGCTATCCGCTTATACTCAAATCGATTGCATAAAACAAGGGCCTCATTTTCATCTGCCACTTTTCAAAGCTTTGATTGATGAATGACAGATGAAATGATATGTACAGGCGGGATGAACCCGCCTGTGGCTCTTAGCCGAACAGACCAGACAGCAGAGGAATCAGAGTAATGCCGACCAATGCGACACCGCCGCCAGCCATGAGCTGCTTCATGCCCTGGCTCTTGGCACCGGGGTTATCCGAGCCATAACCTTCCAGCAGATTTACTGCGCCCCAAACACCGAGACCGGCACCCAGAGCCACCACCAGAGTCTGCAGAACTTCCACAGCAGAGTTAAAGAATTCCATAGTCGTTTCTCCTTTATAATTAAAACCTTGCAGACCATCCG
Organism: uncultured Faecalibacterium sp.; assembly: GCA_934539245.1. Classification (GTDB taxonomy): domain Bacteria; phylum Bacillota; class Clostridia; order Oscillospirales; family Ruminococcaceae; genus Faecalibacterium. Next base: position 47,373 of record CAKTCK010000011.1, on the reverse strand, counting down.
TACACATCTGAAGCCGCGTATTGGAACCGCAAACTGCGGCGGGAGCTGGCTTACCGGTGTACCTCTCCGGCCTGATAAAAATAAAACCGTCTGTCCAATCAGACAGGCGGGAGAGAATCAGCATCCACCGCAACAAACGCATCGCTGGGGTGGATTTTTATTTTCGGGTGAAGATATTTTTCAATATCAAACGTGTTCTTGGGGTCATAGTCGGCGGTCAGTTTATAGTTCGGATGCTGGGTCAGGTCGTACTTGTCTGAGAGAAAAGGCCGCACACCGCGCAGCTGCAGGATGCACTTTCCTCCATCCAACACCGCAAGCTCATCGCGGCTCATGAGTTCATGGCCAAGCTTCTGGAACGATGTGCCATAAGACGGCGAGTTGCCGCGGGTATCAGACGTGTTGAAGCTGTCGATGGTCTCTTTGCCAAGCGCTTCAGAAAGTTCTTTCAGGGTAGTCGGCTCGCTGCCGCCCAGAAAGATTTGCGAGTCCATGTTGCCCACAATCGTATCCGCATTATCTTTGTAGATAGCTTTCAGCTGACTGCGGGTCTGCAAGACAAGGCAGGCTGAAATCTCACGGCTGCGGATGGTAGCCACCAGCTTTTCCAACTGCGGAATCTGCCCGATGTTGGCACACTCGTCAATCAGACAGCGCACATGAACCGGCAGTTTACCGCCATATTGGTCATCAGCCTTGTCGCAGAGCAGGTTGAACAGTTGGGTGTAGATCATCGAAATCAGAAAATTGAAGGTGCTGTCCGTATCGCTCATAATCAAAAACAGCGCCGTTTTCCGGTCTCCCAGCTTATCCAGCTCCAGTTCATCGTACATCGTGGCATCCCGAATTTCCTGAATATCAAAGGGCGCAAGGCGTGCACCGCAGGAAATAAGGATCGATTTCATCGTTTTGCCGGCAGCCAGCTGGAAAAGACGGTATTGCCGCACGGCAAAGGAGTTCGGTTTCCGCTTACTGAGTTCTTCAAACAGCAAATCCACGGGATTCTGATACTCTTCATCGTCCTCTCGGACTTCCATGGCATTGAGCAGCTGCAGCAGCGTTGCAAAGTTTTGTTCTTCCGCCGGTGCCTCATAGTGCAGATACGCAATCAACGCAGTATAGCGCAATTTTTCGCTTTTTTTCCCAGAACGGGTCGCCTCCGGTCCCCTCTCCTTTTGTATTGGCCATCAGGGTTGTAACCAGTTTCAAAATGTCCTTTTCTTCGTGGATATAAGCGAAGGGATTATAATGCATTGACTTGTGGAAATTGATGGTGTTCATCGTCTTAATGAGGTCCCCCTTCTTTGCAAGGGCATGTCCGCACTCGTAAATGAGACTTCCTTTCGGGTCCGTAACCACGAATGAAACCGGAAAGGTCTTGGAATCACACTGCAGCAGGTTCGGCTTAATAAAAAATCTCGTCTTGCCACTGCCGGAACCTCCCACTACCAGAACATTTTTGTTTCGCGCATTCTTGGGGTCGGGCGGACGGTTGCTCATCATCAGACGTTCAGTTTTCGTCAGAATGATGTTGTCCTCGAACTTCGGAGCCTGAAACGGCTCAATGTCCTTGGCATTGCCCCACCGGGCTGAACCGTACTCCATGCCATGCCGGTATTTCTTTGCATTCTTGCTTTTCAGGTAAACTGCAAGCCGAAGCCCGGCACCGCAGCAGATGCCCACCAGAATGTCCAGCGGATGAAGGCTCGGCAGCGGATTTACAAAGGCGGCCGGAATCGTGCTCATCAGAGACAGAATCTTATCTCCCATCTCTTTGCCTTCAACCAGCCGCCATGCCTCACCGAAATTCGTTGCCGCAAGTCCCAGCAGAAAGTAGGGCAGATACAGAGCCAGCAGCTTGGAAAAATTCTTTTTCATAGGCCAAGCTCCTGATCTTTGTTGCGGACTTTATCGGGAATTGCCGCCACCGCCTGCACCAGTTCCTGCAGTTTTGCCAGAACGGAAGGTCGCTTGGTTTTGTTCAAAACCGAAGCCGAATATTCTTTGAATGCCGCGCTCAACGCATCCGTGTCCTGCGCCTTGAAATAGACCATATAGCGGGGCGGCGTGCAGGAAATATCCTTTTGAACCGCATAGTCAATGTGGTAGCGCTTGGCATATTTCGCAAAGCCTTTGATGCCGGTTTTCTCGATTTCCACATTGGTCACACCCCGGTTTTGCCGAATCAGGCGCTTCATGCTCTGTTTTCCCTGCGAAGCATTCTTGTCGTACTGCCGCAACAGAAACTGCGCACCTTTCAGGAAAGTCCGGGCCGTCAGCTTTGTGGTTGAAATGGCAAAGTTGACTGTCTTGTGTTCAACTTCCTCCTGCATTTATACCACCCCCTCTGCAGGAATATCTCCTCATCGTTCGTGCGCCGCCGGGGGCTTTGCTTTCGCTGTTTCCGTCCGCACATTTTCGTCCGGAACGGGCAGCACCAGCATTTGACGGCCCAGGCGCATAAAAGTTTCCGGCTGATGAAAGAGCTCCTCGTATTTCTGCGTCAGCTCCGGGGAGAGGGATGCAAAATCCTCCTCGCCCAGACCCACCACCAGAAACGTTCCGGCAACCACATCATAGGCCTCGCCGCTTTCATCCCGCAGAGCGCGGTTCAGCGGCAGCCCCATGAGCTTGCCGTCATCGTTGTAAACGATGGCCACCGGGTCTTCAAAGGGATAGCTTGCACCAATCGAGCCGCCGACCGCCTGCTGCAGCGCTTTCAGGTCATTGTCAATCTCAATCGGCTTCGGGTGCTGCCCCGGCGCAATTTGCAGCACCGAAAGGGTATTCTTTTCCTGTTCCATCCGTATCCTCCTTTACCGTAATCACAATTTCTCCGGTTCGTGCCGCCTGCATCAGGGAAGCGGCAAAAAAGCCGCAGAAAACGCCCAATTCAAAGAAAGCAAAGCCCACAAAAAAGCTTATCATTGCGGCCTCCTCAGTCCAGGCAGATGCAGTTCAGGTTCTTGCCGTCGGCCATAAGCGCCGCGCTGTGCTGTTCCAGATACTCCTGAATGCAGTGCAGGTCGCCCATCGTCAGGGAGACATACTCGCCTTCCATGTTGAAGCGGACGAAGACGACCGGGCCGGTCAGGTAGCGCTTGCCCGACAGCTCCAGCACCTGCTTGGGGTTGTAGCAGCCCGCCACGGGCAGCTCCTTGGAAATGCCGAAGGTGTCATCCGTCTCGTCAAAGCAGGGCAGAATGTCGGGCGCTTCTTCCTGCAGAATGGCGCTCAGGTCCCTCGCCGGGCCGACTGCCGCCAGATAAACCTGCGGGTCACCGTACTTGCGCTCCGCAATGTCGCTCATCTTGTTGAAGAACCCGGAAACGGCACGCTCCATGCCGTCGATTTTGCGGCTCATGTTCTCAATGGTCTTTGCGGTCTTGAAATCAATCGTGGTATTCATAGTCGTTGTCCTCCAAAATTTTGCAAAAAAGAAAAGACCTCATGGGTCTTTCGGTTCCGATTTTTCAGCGTTCGTTCTGACGCTGTTGTCTGCGCTGCCACTGTTCCAGCAGCTTGATGATGACATCTTCCATCTGCCGGGGCGTGTAGCTGCGGGGAAAATACTTTTTCAGGGTATCGTTTTTGATGACCACCTTGTCCAGTTCATCCTTTTTGGCTTCCCCCATAATGGCAAAAGCGGCCTCATAGGTGAACTTTCCCTCCTGCGCCAGCTTTTTCATTCGCTGCGCCTGCGACAGGGACGGTGCGTTTTGGGTCTCGTCCATGGCCTGCAAAAAATCCCGCTGTTGAGCCTCGTCCAGATAGGACAGTTCCACAGCGGGATTGAAGGAGATTTTCTTTTCATCTACAAGGTCGAGCAATTCGGGAATGAGATTCGTCAGGCGGATAAATCGATGCACCTGATTGCGACTATCTCCCGCTTCTTGCCCAACGATATCAAGTGCCTGCAACTTCATCCCAACTTGGGATGAAGTCAAATCCGACCTAGCACCTTGATTTTTTAGTGCTTCCAGCTTCATTCTGTACGCAAAAGCCCGCTCACTGGGCAGGATGTTTTCGCGCTGAAGGTTGGAATCCACCATCAATATCACTGCGGCATCGTCCGTCATTTCCCGAACGATAACAGGCAGCGTGTCCAGCCCGGCAAGCTCGGCAGCGTGCTGACGGCGGTGGCCGGAGATGATCTCATACCCGCCTTCCGGGCGGGGCCTTGCAATCAGCGGGGCCAGTACGCCGTACTGTGCCACGCTTTCCACCGTGCGCTGCATAGCCTCATCGTCCAGCACCTTGAACGGATGCTCCTTGAAGGGAAACAGCTCCTCGATGGGAATCTGCTGCACTTGCTCCCGTTTTTGTTCCTGCCGGGATTCTTCGGTGGAAAACATCTCATCGAGACCTTTCAGCGCCAAGTTTGCGTTGCTTTTCGGCATCGGCCAGCACCTCCCTCGTCAAAGATTGATAGGCCGCTGTCACCTTGCCTTTGGGGTCATGCTGGAAAATGCTTTTGCCCACGGCACTGATCTCCGCAGCACGGACAGACCGGGGAATGGTCTGGTCGAACACCTTGATCTTGCTGCCGTAAGCACCCCGAATCAGATTGTCGATCTGCTGCCCATAGTTGGTACGGCTATCTGTCATAGTCAGCAGGATGCCCTCGATTTTCAGCTTGGGGTTGATCTGCCGCCGGACTTTCTGCACAGTCTGCAAAAGCTGCTCCAGACCCTTTGCGGAAAGGTACTGCGCCTGCACGGGAATCAGGGTGGTGTCTGCCGCTGCCAGTGCATTCACGGTCAGCATCCCAAGGGAAGGGGTGCAGTCCAGCAGAATAAAGTCGTATTCGTGCTTTGCACCTTCCAGCACCTGCTTGAGCATCTTTTCCCGGTTCATGGTGTTGACGAGAGACACTTCCAGCCCTGCCAGTTCGATGTTGGCCGGAATCAGGTCAACGCCTTCCGCATGGTGCAGGATGCCTTCACCGGGCGGGATGCACTGGTCGTTCATGGCTTTTGCCATCAGGGTAGAAAGCGTAACAGGCAGTTCATCGGGCTGCTGCCAGCCCATGCTGATGGCAATGTCTGCGCAGCGGACGACTATGAATCCGCATGCAGTGCGCACAACTGGCCATAGGAGCGAAGCGACTATGGTAAGCGACCCCTGCGGGTCGGCATCCACCAGCAGCACCTTTTTGCCTTCCCGTGCAAGCCCTACGCCCAGATTTTCGCAGGTCGTGGTTTTGCCGGTTCCGCCTTTCTGATTGACGATGGCAATCGTGGTTGCTTTTTTCGACATTTTCATCACCCCCTGTTCGATAAATCATGATTGGTTTGGTTCTGGTAATAAAGCTGCATGGTCGTGGGTGCATTGTAGAGTGCAGCCAGCAGATACTGCTTCATATTCCGTACCGGTGCGGTATTTTCCGCAAGGCACTTCAGCACAAAGCGGATATGGTCTGCATTCAGCTTCATGAATCGGCTGCGCACGACCTCCGCGGGCTTGTCATCCCCTGCCACCCGCAGCATTCTGCGTTTCGAAGAACAGGTATCCACCAGAAGATTCACGATTTGATCGATGGTATCTTCCTCATCCGGGCAGACCCGGAGCAGCAAGTCCACCTCCAACGACTGCATAAAATACGCTTCCAGCCGTGTGCGCTCATCCGGTTCGTCCTCCTCATCGGAAGAGAAAGGATCAGGTTCACTCCCCTCGGTTTTATTCCACTCAGTCTTATTTCCTCGTGATTTTGCCGTTTCCTGCTGCGCTGAATCCGCGGCACCGGAACCGTTCTTTTCACGATTCCGGAAACGCGGGTCTGCAAAGTTTTTGACGTAAATCAGATTGGGTTTTCCCAGCCCACGCCGTTTGCGCTCAATCAGTCCAAACTTTTCCAATTCCCGGAACAGTTTGGTTGCCTTGTTGTCTGCGCAGCCCAGTGCATCCATCACTTCCTGCACAGGAAAAATGATATACACTCTCCCCTGCCCGTCTAACCAGCCGTTTTTAGCGGATAGTCCCATGCGGTCCAGCAGGATGCCGTACAGGGTCTTTGCATCGGTGGACAGTCAGCTAGAGCGGGAAATCATCGGTCTCTTTGCATTCCATTGAAAAATGCACATATTTAAAAGCATATTGTGCTACCCAAAGCAATGGGCAAGGATGAGATATGTTTTCGTTTTGCTTGGCATTTTTGCCTTTTTCAGATTTCAGCGTATAAAAAAGCGGGCAACCGTTTTGGGGTTGTCCGCAGAAGGATATATTGTTTTCGTCACTCGATAAATGGGAAGTTGTCAATTACTCTTTGCCTCAGCGTAACGTTCCTTTCCCCACCAATTCGGCATAAGTTCTTTTAACGTTACAGTTTCTCGTTTTTCATAATCAACCATGATTTCCATATCTTCGTTTGCTTCATTTAATTGATAAAAGAATTCCTGACAAGCACCACATGGCATACCGCTCCCGCCTCCGTTTGGCGCACTGTCGCGGAATGCTATAAATCTTTTTATTTTTGTCTGACCACTGTTAGCATACATATTCAGTGCAGCAAGTCTATCAGCACAAATATTCATCACTCCGCTGCAACTTTCAATGCAGAAGCCTGTATAGATATCTCCGTTTTCAGCTTCTATCGCGCAAACTACATGGTGCGCATATATAAATGGAGATACTTCTTCTGGATGATATTGCTCTTTTGCCTTCTCATACATTCTTTTCCAAATATCCATTTGATTTTCCCTCCACAAATTACGAGTTATCCCTTTCAGTATACCACGCTTTCCCCTTGCAAAAAAGCTTCTGCGTACAAAAGGCTTCTCCGGCAACTATCCGCGCCCCGGCTCATACACTTTAACAACTATGTACCGGGAGGGATATCGTGTGCTGCTGACCTTGCTGCAATTTTTCGCCACAAAATTTCTGTTTCTGGCGCTCCATCTGGAAAGCGGCTGCTTTCCGCGTCCACTCACAGCCCGGGAGGAAGCTGCCGCTTTCAGCGCCCTGCGCGCCGGGGATGCCGCCGCGCGGGAAAAGCTGATCCGCCACAATCTGCGGCTGGTGGCGCACATCGTAAAAAAATATTACGCCCTGCCGGGCGACCAAGAGGATCTTGTTTCCATCGGCACCATCGGGCTGATGAAAGCGGTAGACACCTTTGATGCCACACGCAAGGCGCGGTTTTCCACCTATGCCAGCCGCTGCATCGAAAACGAGATCCGCATGCAGTTCCGGCGGGAGCGCAAGAGCGGGCAGACCGTCTCCCTGCAGGAAGCCTTGGAGGCAGACGGGGACTCGGCGCTGACCTTAGCGGACGTGATACAGGACGGCTTTTGCATGGAGGACAGCTGTGAGCGGCAGGAGGATGCCCGGCGGCTGCGGCAGCTGCTGGATACTCTGCCCGCCCGGGAACGGCAGATCTTACTGCTGCGGTACGGGCTGGCTGGACAGCCACCTCTGACCCAGCTGGAGACCGCCGGGCTGCTGGGCATCAGCCGCAGCTACGTTTCCCGGTTAGAGACCCACGCGCTGGAGCTGCTGCGGCAGGCGTGGGGCAAGAGCAGCTAGGTTTTTACTCCTGCAAAATTTTCAACTGTAATTCGTCCAGTTGTTCAAAAGTATATAGCCGGTTGAAAGCCTCCACCAGTTCCTTTTTGGAAAGGCGCGGCGGCAGCCCCAACGCATTCAAGAGTCTGGCCTTGCGCTCGGCACTGCCGGGCTTGCCGGAAAGCCCCCACTCGTATAGGTCGGTGTAGGTGATCTGCCGCCCTGCCGGGCGCACCGGCGCGGCACCGGCTTCCGCGCCCAAGGCGTCCAGCAGCGCTTGTCGCACAAGGGCGTCGTCCACGCCCTCTACCCCCAGCAAGCCCTCCTTGCCGGGCTGCGCCTTGCGTTTTTCCTTGCCGTGGATGGCGGGCACATAGGCCTGCACCACATTCTGCGCACCCACCATGTTGGTGATGTAATTGCGGATGTGAAAGCCTGCCGCGTCCGAATCCGTGAGCAAAATCAGACCGTTTTTCTGCGCCAGCGCCCGGAACAGCTGCTGGCGCTGTTTGTCTTTATAAATGCCGAAACCATCCGTCAGCAGGATCATGGCATCGGTCAGGTGCGCCAGACGGACGGCATCGTACTTACCCTCCACGATCAGCACCCGGTCGGTATGGATCATCTCGCTTTGCATCATCTTCCGCTCCCCGCCAGCGCCAAACGGCACAGTGCTGTTTCCAGCAGTGTCTGCGCCGCCACAGGTTGGCTTTTCAGGCTCTGGTCCAGCTCCAGCAGCACCTGCAGGCAGGCCTCCAGCTGGGGCAGGGTGTAGTGGGCGGCGGTCTCTGCCGAGCGCTTCAGCCGGTAGTCGCTGCCCTTATAGCCAAAATCTTTGTGCACCGCACTGTAATTTTTCCGTTTTGCCGCCCCAAGCTTTACCCGGTACAGATCCACATAGCTGCCGATCATGGCCGCTGTAATGGCAATGGGCTCCTGCTGCAACCGCAGCAGGGTCTGCAGCTTTTTGCAGGCTCCGGTGGCGTTTTTGGCGGTGATCATGCGGATCATCTCGAACACGTCCGCTTCAAGGCTCACCGTGCCCATCTCTGCCACCATGGAAGCGCTCACGGTCTGGTAGCCGGACAGGGCACAGAGCTTGTCCACTTCGTTTTCCAGCAGAAAGGGGTCCTCGCCGCAGCGCTCTAACAGTGCGGTGGCGGCGCCGTCCGGCAGGGCTGCCCCCTGCGCCTTTGCACGCTCCATCATCAAATTTTTAAGTTCAAAGGGGCGGGGCTTTGCCAGCTCCTCGGTGTAGCCGATGGCCTTGCACTGGGCTTGCAGCTTTTGCGCCTGTTTGCCCAGCTTAAGCTTGCTGCGCTCCAGCGGGAACACACTGCCCAGCACCGCCACGGCGTTTTCCAAGCTGGAAAGGGTGCTGCACAGCTCGTCCAGATCCTTGCTGCCGTAGGCGGCGGGGTCGAGCTCCGGCAGCACCACCACACGCCGGGTGCCAAAAAAGGAGATGGTGCCCGCCGCCATGATGAGCTGTTCCAGCTCCGGGGCAGCGCCGTCCAGGATCGTGGCGTCCTCGTCGCTGTCTGCCGACAGCACCCGCACCGCCGCCGCCACTGCCTGCCGCACCAGATACCGCTCGCTGGAATAAAAATAGTAGACCGGGCAGCCCTTGTCGGCCAGCTGCCGGAGTTTTGCTTCCGTGGCCATGCAAATGCCCCTTTCCTGTTATAAATTGCTCCTTGTATTGTACCACACTCGGCCCGGATTGCAAAGCGCTACCCTAGTTTTTCGCCGCCGGTGCGGCGCAGGCTGAGGGAGGGCGTGTACCGCTCCTCCGGCGGCATCCAGCTGTAACTGCGCAGCGCCAGCAGCTTTTGGTACTGCACCGTCTCCGGCTTTTTCGGCGTGGCGATCAGCCACTCTGTTTGCAGCGGCTGTGCCAGTTCTGCCTTGCCGCTCAGGGTCACAAACTGCCGGTTGCCGATCGTCAACCGCACAAGACACCCTTCCCGGGTGCGCAGCAGCTCCACCGCCGCCGGGGTGCAGCGCAGCTTGCGGCTGGCATTGACCGGCAGACGCTCTGCCCGGATGCCCTGCTGCGCGGACAGGGTGCAGGCGGTTTTTGCATTCATGCGCAGGTCTACCACCAGCTCCACGGTGCGCACGCCCCGCCGCGCCAGCTGGTTTTCCACCGCACGCTGGGCGGCGCTGCCGCCCCGAAACAGCACCACTGCCCGGTCGTTCTGGGCAACCACCACCGCAGGTGCCTGTGCGCTGCCCACAAGGTCGATGTGCACCACGTCCCGGCTGAGGGCATTGCCCAGCCCGATGCCCACTGCTGCCGCCAGCAAAATGCCCGGTACCGCCACCCGCAGACGCACCCGCCACCGGAAAGCAAGCACCCCCAGCCCGCACAACAGCAGGCAGACCAGCGCTGCGTAGGCGGTATCAAAGTAGATGGACGCCCCGGGCTTTGTGCTGAGCCAGACCGCCCAGCCGTTCAATAGGCCGGTGAGCAGGTCTGCCGCCCGGGAAAGCACCCCGTGCACCGGTGCCAGCCACGGCACCAGCCCCGCAAACGCCACTGCCAGCCCCAGCAAAAGCAGCGGCTGCACCATCCACAACACCGCGATGCTGGAGACCACTGCCCACACGCTGACGCTCAAGCCCCGCAGCACCAGCACCGGGAAGGTAGCCGCCGAGGCGCAGGCTGCAATGCAGGCGCTTTCTGCAAGACCCTGCAAACGCTCCGGCAGCCTGTTAAACCACGGACGCCTGACCGGCTTTTGCAGGTTCTCCCCGGCTTTGATCCAAAACCGCCTGTCGCGGGCATTCCGCATCCGGCGGATGCAGGCGTTGCCCGCCACCGTGCCCACCACTGCCGCAAAGGAAAGTTCAAAGCCGATATCCCACACCGCATAGCTGTTAGCTGCGGTCATCAGGATGCCTGCCGCCGCCAGCGAGGTGAGGACATCTGCCGGTCCCCACACCCACACGCCCAAGGCGCTGACCCACACCGCCACGGCAGCGCGGCGCACCGAGGGTGTAAAGCCGGTCACGCCCATCAGCACCAGCGCCAGCAGGCTTTTGCCCACTGCACGCCGTCTGCGGCTGCGATAGCTCTGCTCCCAGCGGTAGGGCAGCAAAACGCTCAGGATATCCCCGCACAGGATGGAAACGTGCATTCCGCTGACCACCAGCACATGGGCAAGCCCTGCGCCCCGGTAGGCACTGCGCATCTTTGTCGAAAGCCCGCTGCGGTCTCCCACCGTCATGGCTGCCAGCACGCCGCCGGTGTCCCGGTGCATGGCCCGGCGCAGGCTCTCGCTCAGCTTTTGCTGCAAGCGGTGGGTGCTGGCACGGAAGCTGCCGCTCTCGCCCAGCACGGTAAGCTGCGGCTTTTCTGCCAAAGGCTCTGCCTGCAAGGCGATGCCATCCGCATACTGCGCCGTCCGTTCCGCTTCCTCCGGTGGCGACAGTGTGAACCAGCCCTGCACCCGCTGTCCTGCCGCGCAGGCGGGCAGTTCTGCACAGGCTATGCGGAAGCCCGCCGGGCTGCCGTTCACGCCTTCCACCCACAGGGTCGCGTCCACTGTGTCCGAAAAATAGGTGCTGTCCGCGCGCTCCACCTCGGCGGTCAGCAGCACGGTGCGCCCGGCGTAATTTGCCCGGACACGCTCCAGCCGGGCGCTCGTGGTGTACACCGCGCAAAGCCCCGCCAGTGCGCCCAGCAGCAGGCAGAGCGCCAGCTTACGGCTGCGGCGCAGGATGCAGAGCAGCAGCAAAAAGGCGACAAAAAATGCCGCAAACGGCATAAAAAGCTCCGTTTGCGGCAAAAAAGTCCATAGGAAACTAAGGCCCATCATTCCGGCGCAGAACGCGCAGAGCGGGCGGCGCATCCCGGCTTAGTGAAAGAACAGGGGCAGCGGCTCAAGGAAGATGATATCCTTGCGCTCAGAAGCGTCGCCCTCAGCCAGAACAGCGGCCTGACCCACGATGGTGCACTGGGTCTTTTCCGCCAGCGCGTCCAGCGCCTTCAGAGAGCCGCCGGTGGAGATGACATCGTCCACCACCAGCACCCGCTTGCCGTTCATCTTTTCTAGCTCCTTGCGGTCGATGACCAGCTTCTGCTTACCGGCAGTGGTAATGGACTGGTCCTCCACCACAACGGGGTCCGGCATATACAGCTTGACACCCTTGCGGGCGCAGATGTAGGGCTTGCCGCTCTGGCGGCTCATCTCGTGCGCCAGCGGGATGCCCTTGGCCTCGGCGGTGAGCAGGATATCAAAATCCGGGCACTTTTTCAGCAGCTCCGCAGCGGCGGCCACGGTCAGCTCGGCATCACCCAGCATGATAAAAGCGGCAATGTCCATGTGGTCGTTCACCTTGCAGATGGTCAGCTCACGGGTCAGGCCTGCAACATGCAGGGTATAAGTTTCAGCCATAATCAAAATCTCCCTTTCGTATTGGAATCAGACAGGCAGTTTTTCGCCGCCCAGAACATGGAAATGCAGATGCTTCACGGTCTGGCCTGCGTCCTCGCCCACGTTGGAGATGATGCGGTAGCCGTTTTCCAGCCCCTGCTCCTTAGCCAGCTTTGCGATAACGGTGAAGATGTGACCCAGCAGAGCACCATCCTCCTCGGTCAGCGCAGCGGCAGATGAGATGTGCTTGCGGGGAACCACAAGGAAATGCACCTTTGCCTGCGGGTTGATGTCGTAGAATGCCACTACCTGGTCATCCTCGTACAGCTTTTTAGAGGGGATCTTGCCCTCTGCGATCATGCAAAACAGACAATCTTCCATGGGGGAACACTCCTTCCTGCTTCTACAAAAGCCCGCCGCCCCGGCGCGCATCCGGCACCGGGCGGGGGACATGGATCTTTTTTAGCCCAGAGCCTTCTTGACGATGGCGCTCACAGCAGCCAGTGCCTCATCGATCTTGGTCTCGTCCTTCAGACCGGCCATTGCAAAGTCCGGCTTGCCGCCGCCCTTGCCGCCGGCGATAGCGGACAGTTCCTTGACCAGCACACCGGCCTTGAGGCCCTTTTCCTGTGCCAGCTTATTCACGGTAACCGCCATGGTGATCTTATCCTCGGCCTTGCCCACCAGAACAGCCACCACGGGGTTCACAGCCTTATCGCGGATGCTGTCGCACATACCGCGCAGGGTGTCGCCGGTGGTGCCGGTGAAGTATGCGGAGGCGATCTTCACGCCGTCTGCTTCCTCGGCATTGTCGAACAGGCTATCCACCTTGGAAGCGGCGATCTTGGCCTTCATCTCCTCCAGTTCGCGGCTCATGGCCTTGTTCTCAGCCATCACAGCCTCGGCACGGGCGGGCAGAGCAGCCACGTTGTTGGCCTTGAGGGTGTTTGCCACATCATGCAGCATAGCCTCCTGCAGGTTTGCACGGATCAGCAGGTTGCGGCCGGTGACAGCCTCGATACGGCGGATACCGGCAGCCACAGAGGACTCGCTGACGATCTTGAAGCCGCCGATCTGGGCGGTGTTCTTGACGTGGGTGCCGCCGCAGAACTCGGTAGACCAGCCCTCGATATCCACCACGCGGACCACCTTGCCGTACTTTTCGCCAAACAGAGCCATTGCGCCCAGCTTCTTGGCCTCTTCCACCGGCATCTCCTGCACGGTGACGTTCATGGAATCAAAGATCTTATCGTTGACGATCTTCTGCACCCGTGCCAGCTCCTCGGCGGTCACGGCGCTAAAGTGGGTGAAGTCGAAGTGGGTGATGGAAGCATCCTGATAGGAGCCTGCCTGATGCACATGGTCGCCCAGCACCTCACGCAGGGCAGCCTGCAGCAGGTGGGTAGCGGTGTGGTTGCGGGCAATGGCCATGCGGTAGTCCTTGTCCACCTGTGCGGTCAGCACATCGCCAACCTTCACGATGCCGCTTTCCAGCACGCAGGTGTGGACGTAGTAGCCCTTGGGGGTCTTTTTCACGTCCAGCACGCGCAAGCTGCACTCGGCACCGTTCAGCACGCCGTGGTCGGCAGCCTGACCGCCCATCTCGGCATAGAAGGGGGTCTTATCCAGCACCACCAGCACGCCGTCCTTTGCCTCCTCGTCGGTGGCAATGGCATCGGTCAGGGTCTCTTCATCGCTCAGTGCCACAACGGTGCCCTTGTCGGTCAGGGTGTCGTAGCCGGTAAAGACGGTGGGCTCGGCCTCCAGTGCGCCGAACAGATCCTCGCTCCAGCCGGAGATGTTCTTCTTCAGACGCTCGGCACGGGCGCGCTCCTTCTGCTTCTTCATCTCTGCGTGGAAGCCGTTCTCGTCGATCTCCAAGCCCTGCTCGGCAGCGATCTCCTTGGTCAGATCCAGCGGGAAGCCGAAGGTATCGTTCAGCTTGAACACGTCCAGGCCGCTCAGCAGCTTCTCGTGTGCCTTCTCCAGACGGTCGATCATGGTGTTCAGGATGTTCATGCCGGCATCAATGGTGCGGGCAAAGTTTGCCTCCTCGGTGCCGATGACTTTCTTGATATAGGCGTCATGCTCGCGCAGCTCGGGGTAGGCGGACTCGCTGGACTGGATGACGGTCTCCACCAGATCCACGAGGAAGGGGTGGTCGATGCCCAGCATCCGGCCGTGGCGGGCGGCGCGGCGCAGCAGACGGCGCAGCACATAGCCGCGGCCCTCGTTGGAGGGCAGGATGCCGTCAGACACCATAAAGGTGCAGCTGCGGATATGGTCGGTGATGACGCGGATGGAGATATCGGTCTTGGGGTCCTGCTTGTAGGTCTTGCCTGCAATGTGCTCCACATGGTGCAGCACGCTCTGCACGGTATCCACCTCGAACAGGTTGCCCACGTTCTGCATCACGCAGGCCAGACGCTCCAAGCCCATGCCGGTATCAATGTTGGGGCGTGCCAGACGCTCGTAGTGGCCCTTGCCGTCGGCATCGAACTGGCTGAACACGAGGTTCCAGATCTCCATATAGCGGTCGCAGTCGCAGCCCACGCCGCAGGTCGGCTTGCCGCAGCCGTACTCGGGGCCGCGGTCAAAGTAGATCTCGGAGCAGGGACCGCACGGGCCGGAGCCGTGCTCCCAGAAGTTGTCCTCCTTGCCCAGACGCACCATGTGGTCCGGGGCAATGCCGACCTTCTTGGTCCAGATATCGTAGGCCTCGTCGTCCTCCTCGTACACAGAGATGTGCAGGCGATCCTTGGGGATGGCCATCCACTCATCGCTGGTCAGGAACTCCCAAGCCCAAGGAATGACCTCGTCCTTGAAGTAATCCTGGAAGGAGAAGTTGCCCAGCATCTCAAAGAAGGTGCCGTGGCGGGCAGTGATGCCCACGCGCTCGATATCCGGGGTGCGGATGCACTTCTGGCAGGTGGTCACGCGATGACGGGGCGGCTCCTCCTGTGCCAGAAACCACTTCTTCATGGGTGCCATGCCGCTGTTGATCAGCAGCAGGCTGGGGTCGTTCTTGGGTACCAGGGGGAAGCTGTCCAGACGCAGATGGCCCTTGCTTTCAAAGAAGCTCAGGTACTTTTCGCGCAGTTCATTCAAACCGGTCCATTGCATAGATCTTTCTCTCCTCAATCGTCTTTGGCGCTTATGCGCCGTTTTTTATGCTGTTATGGCAGAGGGGCGGCACGGTGAAAAAACAAAAAACAGCCCTCATCCCAAAAGGGACGAAGGCTGCTTGTGCATCAAACTCCGTGGTACCACCCAAATTGCAAAGGATCACTTGTCCCCTGCCGCTTTCGGCGCATTAACGCTGCGCAGCGTCCGGTTTTTGTTCGCCGGAAGCTCCGGGGTGGCGCGAAATGATCCCGACCGGAGCACCTTACAGCCGTGGGCGCTCTCTCTGGACGGTGGTGTGTGCATTTCTGACCCCATCATTGCCATCTGTCATAATTTTACATTCCGCAAAGTAGGCACAGTGCCCCTTTGCGTACAGCTAAATTATAGCATACGCAAAACGTTTGTCAACGGTTTTGAGCAAAATTTACGGCACCCAGATGCGGCGCACCTCCAGCACCTTGCCGCCCTGCACCACCAGCGTGGTATTATAGGTGGTCCAGTTATCGGGGTCTGCATTGATCGCTGCTGCCACTGCATCCGCGCCCGTAGTCTCCACGGCTTCGGCCTGCGGGTCGGCAGAACTGTCCTTCAGCACTACATCCTCTGCCAGCGGCATCGTCTTTTCTCCCATCTCATAGTAGACAGGGTAATCGTCAAAGGCCATCGTCCGGTAGGCATCATCTTCCAGCTTCAGGTCAAGACCGTACTGCTCCTCCATGCCGCCATTGATGGTGACAAGATGGTACTGATCGTTTTTCTCGATACTCTCCACTGCAACGGTCACAAACTGGTTCCATGCAGCCCCCTCTTCGTGGAGGGTGATCTGATCCCCAACGGCAAGTTTTTCAACATCTTCTTTTTTATAAAGGTCATAGCTGAAGATTTTTGCAGTCAGGTTGCCGCCCTGCACACCGGAGGTAATGGAGGCAGAAACAAATGTGGTGGTCTGCGTGTCATCAAGGTCATCCAGCGTCCACGTCAGCATGTTGATGGGCTCCGTGACCCCTTCCTCTGCCACATGGGACGAGGCCGGCACTGCACTGGATGCGGGGGTGCTGGCGGGGGTGCCGGAGCCGCCGCAGGCCGTCAATGCGATGCCCGCAGCCAGAACAGCCAGAATCTTATATTTCAGGTTCATAAAAATACCTTCTTTCTTGACGCGGTAGATTTATTCCGCTACAATAAAAACGAATCAAGAACCCATTCTATTGCAACTGATTTTAAGATAGAGAGGAATTTCCCGTGAAAATTTTAAAAGTAAAATGTCTTGCCCCCACCCGGCTGGACAATTATCTGACCCAGCAATACCCCGCCCTGACCCCCGGCCGCCTGAACAAGGCGCTGCGGGAGAACAAGATCAAGCTGAACGGCAAAAAGCAGCCGCTTTCCACCCGCGTGATGGCAGGCGACGAGATCAAGCTGTTCATTCTGGATGACGTGCTGGACGCCGACCGCCGGGTGGAAGGCCCCGCGTGGAAGAACGCCCGCACCCCGGCGCAAGTGGTGTACGACTGCCCGCAGATCCTAATCGTGAACAAGCCCGCCGGTGTTGCGGTGGATGGCCCGGAGGACGACACTCTGCTGAACCGTGCGCTGCTGTACCTGAACAAGCAGGGCGAGTACAAGGAAAACGACCTGTACACCCCCGCCTTGTGCCACCGGCTGGACACCGGCACCAGCGGCCTTGTGATCATTGCCAAGACCCCGGAGGCCGAGGAACTGTTCCTTTCTGCCATCAAGAACCGCGAGGTGCAAAAGACCTACCTCTGCGTCACCTTTGGCCGTCCCATGCCGCCGGACGCCACCTTGGGCGGCTACCTGCTGAAAGATGCTGACCGCGGCATCGTGAAGATCGTGGAGGACAAGCAGCCCGGTGCCAAGGAGGTGGAGACCCGGTACGAGACCATCGCCGTCTCCGGTCGTCTTGCCCTGCTGAAGGTGCAGCTAATCACCGGCCGCACCCACCAGATCCGCGCCCACATGGCAAGCATTGGCTGCCCCATCCTTGGCGACAGCAAGTACGGCAACAACAGCGCCAACCGCGAGCTGAAGCTGAAGTATCAGGCGCTGTGCGCATGGGAGCTGACCATGCCCCGCTTCACCCAGCCAGACTTTGCCTTCCTCAGCGGCAAGACCTTCCACGCCCCGAAGCCGTGGTATTACCAGCAGGTGCTGGACGGCACTTTGAAGTAACACTCATACTCAATTAAACAGCGGCATCTCTCCGTAAACACGGAAAGATGCCGCTGTTTAGTTACATTCTATACTTTTCCTGAATATTTCGGTTGTGTGTTTCTTTTTCTTCAGGAGATGCTTCAGTATACGGCAACAACATCCTGTAAAGATTGTCAATATCTTCATTTGACAGCACTCTGCCGTAATACATTGCATTTTCTAAAACACTTTTTAAAAGCTCTCGACGCTGAATCACATAATAATTTGATTGACTCAATCGAACGTCCTTTAATGTGCAATCGTTTCCAAAAACAATATAGGAATAAATATTCACGTTCTTATCCCGTAGAATTTTCTGCAGCACTCGTATGTGAGTATCATTTTGCCACAACGGGTTATAGAACTTATATTTCTTCGTTCCACCCCTTCGATCAGAAAAACTTTGCGTCCAGTACTTCTGATTTTCACTGCCAAATATCCAGCCACTGTAATTTTTAGATTCAAAAACATAAATACCGGATTCGTGCAGAAAAATCAAATCAACTTCCGCCGTTTCTCCATTACCTTTCGGAAGATAACAGTTCGGCAGAGTAGCTTTATAGCCGTCCACTTTTTGAAGGATATCATAAATTCTATCTTCGCCGTACTCACCTTTTCCTTTTGCACTAAATAGTGCTATCAGAATGGCTATCAAGACAACTATCAAACACCCCCAGACCATAATCTTTAAACTCTTACCATATCCGGGGTGATCTCGGCCAGCGTATGGGCACCGCACATCTGCATGGTGTCGGCCAGCTCCCCGGCCAGCTTGTCGATGTAGCACTTCACGCCCTCTGCGCCGCCGCCGTAAACAGCGGTCACGAAGGGGCGGCAGATCAGCACGCCGTCTGCGCCCAATGCCAACGCCTTGAACACATCCACGCCGGTGCGGATGCCGCCGTCTACCAGCACCTTCACGCCGGTGCCCTTGAGCGCTGCGGCGATCTCCGGCAGCACCTCAGCAGTGGCAGGGCACTGGTCCAGCACGCGGCCGCCGTGGTTGGACACCACGATGGCAGCGGCACCGGCCTGCTTTGCCTTCAGTGCGCCCTTGACGGTCATCACGCCCTTGACGATGAAGGGACGCTCTGCCAGCTGCACGATTTCGGCCAGCTCCTCCACGCTCTTGCTGCCGGCGGGCGGGGTCATGTTCTTCAGGAAAGGCAGACCCGCTGCATCCACGTCCATGGCTACGGCAAAGCAGCCGCTGGCCTTGGCCTGTGCCATCTTTTCCCGGATGGTGTCGATGTTCCACGGCTTGATGGTGGGCACACCGCAGCCGCCCGCAGCGCCGATGGCGCGGGTAGCCATTTCCATCACGGTGGGGTTGGTGCCGTCGCCGGTAAAGGCTGCAATGCCGTTTTCGGCACAGGCACGCACCAGCACATCATTATAAGTCATATCGGTGTAGGTATCGGAGTAGTGCAGGTTCACTGCGCCCACAGGGCCCGCAAAGAAGGGATAACGGAAGCTTTTGCCGAACAGTTCCAGCGTGGTGTCCGGTGCACCGCCGGGGCACAGGGTGTCCATATTCACCCGGATGTCCGCCCACTTATTATAATTGCGGATAGCGGTATCGCCCACGCCCTTGGCACCCGGGCCGGGGATCTGGTTTTTACAGGCCACGCCGTTGCACACCGGGCAGGCCTTGCAGTATTGACCAATGCAGGTACGGGCATTGGCAAGTACTTCAGGATAAGTCATAAAAGCATCCTCCTTATATTTCCCGCCGCTGCGGCACAAAATGACCCGCCACAGCGCTCTTTGCCCTCAATATAGACCTGTTTTAAAGGTACGTCAAGGGCTTTTTGTGCTTTCCGTCCATGCGGCAGAACGTCTTTTCGCGTTTTTTCGTCATTTTTAAAAAAGTCTGATTTTTTTCAAAAAAATCCTTGACAAAAAGCCTGCTTTCAGGTATTATAGTGGAGCGCCAAGGGCACCCGCCCAAAGGCAGAACAAAAGATGTGGAAAGATGGCTGAGTTGGTCTAAGGCGCACGACTGGAAATCGTGTAACGTGTCAAAAGCGTTCTGGGGTTCGAATCCCCATCTTTCCGCCAGAAACCTGAAACAGAAATGTTTCAGGTTTTTTGTTTTGTCCGCGGTTTGCGGCGCTTGACATTTGCGGGCAGTTCCGTTATGCTGGAACAAATACGTTTTACCGGAAGGAGAGGTTTCCCCATGGCATCTTCCCACAAAAAGCGCACCGGCCTGCGTGCGGCGCTGATCGTTCTGCTGTGTCTGGTTCTGGTGTGTGCGGTGGCTGCGGCAGTGCTGTACAGTTTAGTCAGCCGCAAGATCAAAGCATTCCAGAGCGGTGCCAGCTTTGCGCTGGACTACACCATCACCTCCACCGAGGCCGAGCCCCCCGCCCTTTACGCCCTGCTGGACAAGTTCGGCGGCACCACCGGCAGCCTGACCGGCCAGTACACCCCCCGTGCGTTGCAGCTGGCACTGTACCCGACGGGCACCAGCACCGTCAACGATGCCCCTCTGACCCGGATGTACATCAGCGAGGAAGAGACCCTGTATGACGCCGGACAGCTGTACAACAAGCTGCGCAGCACCGTTGTAGCCGAGTATCCGCTGGCAAGCCTGCTGCTGCCGGGCTGGTCGCTGGGCAGCTACATTTCCCAAGACCAGCTGGCTACCCTGCTGGGAGTAGACCCCGCCGCCACCGGCTTGCAGCAGGTGAACGACTTCCAGCTGAGCTTGAAGCAGATCCAGACCGTGCAGCCCGCCAACGCGAAAGAAGGCTATTTTTACTTTCAGCTGCCGAACCTCGCCGCCGGTGAGGATGCGCCGCAGCTGATTCTGGGCATCGAAAAGCAGGGTCTGCTCAAGACCCTGTCCCCCAAGGTGCATATCCTGCTGGACGTGCCCGCCCACCACATCCATGCGGAGCTGACCGGCACAGTGACTGCCGCCCAGACCGTGGTGACCGCGCCCACCTCCCGGATGCAGGACTCTGACGTGGAAAGCCTTGTGCAGCTGCGCAAGACCATCGAGAGCATCGTACAGTTCGTGCAGACCGCCGCCCAGAGTGATGCTGCCGCCTCCCCTGCTGCATA
Organism: uncultured Faecalibacterium sp.; assembly: GCA_934539245.1. Lineage (GTDB taxonomy): Bacteria > Bacillota > Clostridia > Oscillospirales > Ruminococcaceae > Faecalibacterium. The sequence goes on along the minus strand of CAKTCK010000011.1, from coordinate 27,076 downwards.
AAAAGCTTATATAAACGCAAAAAAATCGGACAGACTGCGGTCTGTCCGATTTTTTGCTATTTATGATTTCTTACTTCTTTACGGTCTTTTTGCAGGGTGCGCGCTTTGCCTTGGGCTTTGCGGCAGGGGCAGTCTTGGCTTCCGCTGCGGGCGCTGCCTTGGCAGCCGGTTCAGCCTTTGCGGCAGTCGCAGTCTTAGTCTCCACAGCGGGAGCAGCCTTCACCTCTGCGGCGGGGGCAGCAGACTCTGCCTTTGCCTTAGCAGCTTTCTTCGCGGCGGGCTTTTCTGCCTTGACCGGCTCTGCGGCCTTTGCAGCGGGAGCAGCGGGCTTCTCCTCCACCTTCTTGGTGGTGCGGGGCTTGTGGACTGCGGGCTTCTTGGCGGGAGCGGCTTCCTTAGCGGGTGTTGCCGTAGTCTCGGCAGCGGGTGCTGCTTGTTCAACCTTAGCAGCACGCTTTACGCGGTCCTTTACCTCAGAGATGACCCACAGTTGGTCGCCACCGCCGGGCACTTCCTGCCAGATCTGCAGCACAGCGCCCACCTCGGCACCCATGCCCACAGTGTCCACGCACTTGCCGCCTGCCCAAGAGGAGCGCAGACGCACCGTGCCCTCCGGGGTGTGCTCCACCTTCCACATCTGGGACGTGCCGCCCACATCCTCCCACAGGTGCAGCCAAGTACCGTTGGCAGTGCCGGTCATGGTCAGATCCAGCAGCTTGCCGGAGGCGCGGTTGCGGATGCGGTACACGCCATCGCCCTCGCGGACAAAGCTCCACTCCTGCTCGGGCTTGTGGTCGTACTTGCCCAGACGGACAGTGCCGCCGTCCTTGCTGCCCTCCACTGCCTGAATGACGTTGCCGGTGTGAGCGGCAATGGTATAAAAGCGGTCGGCCTCGATCACAGTTTGTGCTACGGATTTCATGTATAAATCCCTCCCAATCATAAAATGCACAGATTTTTCCAATTCCTTCTTATAAAGAATACCACATATCGTGATTTTTCACAAGCAATTCGACAATTCTTTAGCACTTTATATAGAAACCATCCTGTTTTCGCCCTCTTTTTCGCCCCTTCGCAGGGGAGAAAGGCTGTTTTTTCTCCCTCTCGACATTTTGCCGCAACTGCGTTATACTGTTTTTACAAAGCTTATCTGCCGCTCTGGAAGGGGCGGTTTTCTCGTTTTTGAAGGAGGATATTTTCCCATGACCCAGCAGGACCGCACTGCGGTGCAATATCATAAAATGACCGAGACCCCTATCCCCCGGCTGATCCTCAGCCTTGCCGCACCCACGATTTTAAGTATGCTGATTACCAGCATCTACAATCTGGCCGATACCTTTTTTGTGGGGCGCATTTCCACCAGTGCTTCCGGCGCGGTGGGTGTCGTTTCCAGCCTGATGGCCATTATTCAGGCGCTGGGCTTTATGCTGGGGCACGGCTCCGGCACCATCATCAGCCGCCGCTTGGGCAGTCAGGATACCCACGCCGCCACCCGCTTTGCCTCCACCAGCTTTTTTACGGCGCTGGCCTTTGGCGTAGTGCTGGCGGTGGTCGGCCTTGCCACCCTGCCGGACTTTATGATGCTGCTGGGCAGCACCGATACCATTCTGCCCCATGCCTGCGCCTACGCCCGCCCCATCCTGCTTGCCTCCCCGCTGATGATCTCCAGTCTGGTGATGAACAACATCCTGCGGTATGAGGGCAAGGCGAACCTTGCCATGATCGGGCTTGTCACCGGCGGGCTGCTGAACATCGCGCTGGACCCGCTGTTCATGTTCGGGCTGGGGCTGGGCACCGCCGGTGCCGGTATCGCCACCGCCCTCAGCCAGACCATCAGCTTCGGCATCCTGCTGTATATGTTCCTGCGGGGAAAAACGGTCAGCCAGTTCCGGTTTTCTGCCGTCACCCGGGAGCCGCGCGAGTTTTTGCAGATCCTTGCAGGCGGCGCGCCCAGTTTTGGCCGTCAGGGATTGAACAGCATCGGCGGGATGCTGCTCAACATCGCCGCCCGCAGCTACGGCGATGCCGCCGTGGCGGGCATGAGCATCGTGACCCGCATCTTTCTGTTTATCCTCTCGGTGGCCATCGGCGTGGGACAGGGCTTGCAGCCGGTGGCATCCTTCAACTACGGTGCCCGCAAGTACCACCGGGTACGGCAGGCCGCCGTCTTTACCCTGAAAGCCGCCTTTGTGCTGCTGATGGTGCTGATTGCAGTGTGCTGGTGGAACGATGAAACTTTGATCCGCCTGTTCCGGGACGACCCGGAGGTTACCGCCGTGGCACTGCCCGCCTTCCGTTACCAGTGCTTTGCCATCCTTTTGCAGCCGGTGATCGTGGTGACCAACATGACCTTCCAGAGCGTTGGCAAGGCCGGGCGCGCCACCTTTCTGGCCTGCTGCCGGCAGGGTGTGTGTTTCATCCCGCTGATCCTTGTACTGCCCCGGGTTCTGGGTCTTGTGGGCGTGGAGCTCTGCCAGCCCATTGCGGATGCGCTCACCTTTTTCATCTCGCTGCCCTTTTTGCTGGCCTTTCTGCGGCAGCTGGAGCAGATGGAAGCCGAAGCTGCCGCCCCCGGCGCAGCTGTAATGTAATTGTAACCGTTTTTAGCCGCATTTTTCTGCAAACTCTGCAATGAAAAATGCGGCTGTTTCGTATTCTGAGTGAACGGAAAAATTTTCCTCCCTGTTTTTGCAAAGGAGTGTTTTTTATGAAGCGTGTTGTCTTGCGTATCGGCTGCGGGGCGGTCTGCGCCGCCCTTGCCCTTACTTTAGGCTGTGGCTGTACCCTGCTGCCGCCCGCTACCGGCGTGCCGGGCGCTGCAAGCTCTGCCGCCTCTGTGCCCACGGACGACAGCGGCAAGCCCCTGTACGACCCCGCCGTGCTGAACGATGGCCGTCTGCGGGCGCTCTACTGCTACGGTCGTTCCGGGAGCAGCACCACCATCCTGTGCGGCAGCACCCCGCTGCATCAGTCTACCCGCAGCGAGAACGTCTCGCTGGTGGAGGACAGTGCCACCGGCACCGCAGACTACTGGCTGCGCAGCTGGTCTGACCCCACCGGCCGGGGCGGGCGCCGCACCGCCCTGTACGATAAGACCGGCACCGAAGTGATGACCTTTGAGGGTGAGCAGAGCGCCACCCTGCAAAACGGCCTGCTGGTGCTGCAGGAGAGCCGCCTTGTCGATGGCGGATACGTCCCGGAGTCCGGCTACGGCACCTGTCAGGTCATCGACCTTGCCACCGGTGCTGCGCTGCCGGTGCCGGAGGGCGCATACAGCTGCACCGTATGCGGCGATAAGCTGGTGTTCAGCTGCTACGCCCGCCCGGAAGGTCTGGACGATTACGACTGGGATACCGACTACCGACAGAACAGCTGGGTGATGGTGCAGGAAAAGGACGGTACCCCCATCTACCGCGCTGACGCCGCCTCGGCATACCGCCTTTTCTACGACAGCGATACCCTGAGCGACTGGGTGGAGCTGGACATTGCCACCGGAGAGGAAACCACCGACCAGATCCTGTACAACACCCAGACCGGCGAGCAGTGCACAGGCTTTTTACAGGTCTACCCGGGTGGTCTTGCCAGCTTTTCCACCGGCGATGGCCGGTACGAGCTGCGGGACATGACCACAGAGGACCGCGGGCTGATTGCCACCTTTGACGAGCAGCCCAGCCAGTATTTCCCGGGCTATGTGGTAACATGGCACCGTGGCGAGGATCACGGCTACGAGCTCTATGATTTGGAAACTGGCACCAAGACCCCGCTGTACGATGTAGACGCCACCGACAGCACCATAGCCGTCTACGCGCTGGACGGCAGCCTGCGGGTGTACAGCAAGGACAACGGCAAGTTGCTGACCGACACCACCGTAGAGCCGGTGGAGCACCAGCAGCGGGTACGGATGAGCAACTGCGGCAGCGGCTACGTCTGGCTGGAATTGCAGGATAACGACCGCTACGAGACCACCGCCACCCGGCTGTACGGCCCGCAGGGCCTTGTCAGTGACCTGACCGCCCTGCAAGGCAAGTACAGCTACATCAACTACCTGACCACCGACCCTGACGGCAGACCCATGTTCTACGGCAGCCGCGATGCTGCGGGCAGCGCCTACGGCAACGTATGCGATGTGCTGGATGCAGACGGCAAGGTGGTGCTACAGGGACTTGCCAGCTGCGCCGGGTACTATTCCAACAGCCTGAACGCCTTGCCCGACCATGTGTTTGCCGCACAGCGGGGCTTCTATACAGGCTGGATGGACACGAGCGGCAACTGGCTGTACTGCCAGAGTATTTTCTCGTCTGCCACTGCGGACGATGAACCGAGTTACGGCTATTGAGCTAGGAGGGCTTTCTTATGAAAAACGCTAAAATTTCCCGCCGCAGCTTTCTGCTGGGGCTGGCTGCCTGCTCCGCCGCCGGGGTGCTGACCGCCTGCAAGGGCACGGATGCCCCCTCCGGCAGCACGGCCTCCTCTGCCGTGGAGCAACCCGCATCCTCTGCGGCGTCCCCAGCTGTGCAGCAGCCGAAGCCGTTTCTGACCGTGGAGGAGTTTCCCCCGCTGGACGGCAGCACCGCCTGCATCCCTCTGATGGCGCAGATGCTGGCCGATACCACCGGCATGGACTTGGAGGAAGCCCGCAGCAGCATCACGGTAAGCACCACCGCCTACGCATGGGAAAACTTTGGCCTGTACGACACCACCACCCGGATGCTGGTGGTATACGAAGCGCCGGACTATGTAAAGGAAGAGCTGCAAGAGGCCAACGTAGAGCTGGAGCAGAAGCCCATTGGGGTGGATGCACTGGTGTTCATCGTCAACGAGGACAACCCTGTACAGGCACTTACTCAGCAGCAATTGCGGGACATCTACGCCGGGAAGATCACCAACTGGAAGGATGTGGGCGGCAAGGATCAGGCCATCGTCGCCTTCCAGCGCGGCGAGGACTCCGGCAGCCAGACCCTGTTCAAAAAGCTGCTCATTCAGGGTGGTGAGCTGATGACCCCGCCCTCTGAACTGGCTCCTGCCGCCATGGGTGAGCTAGTGGACAGCATTGCCGATTACAACAACAGCGCCAACGCCATCGGCTTTTCCGTGTATTACTACATCGACCAGATGTACTCTAAACCCGGCCTGCGGCTGCTGGCGGTGGACGGTGTGACCCCCAGCAACGACACCCTTGCCGATGGCAGCTACCCCCTGTGCAACGATTTTTACGCCGTCATCCACCCGGATGCCGCTGCCGACAGCCCGGAGCGCCGTCTGTACGACTGGCTGGACACCGCTGACGGCATCGCCTGCATCCAGAAGGCCGGGTACGTCCCGGCACAGTCTGCTGCCAAAGTGAATTGATTTTTCCATGAATTGACAGCTCGTCCGCATTCTGCTACAATCTAACCAGAAGTTTGTCGAATCCTGTTTAGCAGAATGCCGAAAGGAAGGTCTTACTATGGAACATCCCTCTCACCCGGTAGAAAGCCACTGGCGCACCTCCCTGCGCAACCGCATTATTCAGGCTTCCAGCCTGCTGGAAGTGCTGTTGTCCGGTCTGGTGCTGATCGGTCTGCTGCTCAGCGTTGTGCCGCTCATCCGCTGGATGCCCGGCCTGCTGTTCGACGGCAACGAAGCGGAGATCCGCACCTTTCTGGAGCGCAGTCTGGACATCGTGATCGGCATCGAGTTTATCAAGATGCTGGCCAAGCACAGCCCCGGCAGCAGCCTTGAAGTGCTGCTGTACGCCATTGCCCGCCATCTGGTGGTGGGGCACGATTCCGCCGTGGAGAACCTGCTCAGCGTGGGCGCGATCGCGCTGATCTTCATCGTGCGCAAGTTCTTCTTTGTCCCGGCCTTCGGCGCACATCTGCCGGACGGTCACCCCGCGCCGGATCTTACCCCCGCCCAGAGCGGCATCCCCGCCGACTGGTTCCGCCGGCGGCATTCCGAGACAAAGGCTGAGGAAGAGAGTGAGACGGAGGAGTAAGCGTTTCATCAATTTCCAAAAAGCGGCTGCTGCACAGCATTTCGTGCAGCAGCCGCTTTTTATGTAGCGCAAAGTAAGCGATACAGCGTTTATTCTTGTCGTTGGTTTCTATTGCTCCCCGTGGCCGGAGCAGGCACTGCGGGCAAACATCCACTGCCAGATCTCGCTGGCGCTGAACCGCATCTATACCGAGTGGTACCCCAGCAAGGGCTACACCTTCAACATTACTAACTCCACCAGCTACGATCAGTACTACGTCCACGGGCGCACGGTGTTTGAGGTGATGGTGCGCATTACGGACGATATCTTCAATACCTACCTGCGCAAAAGCGGCACGGTGAACCCCTATTATTCCGAGTACTGCGACGGCAAGTCGGTCACCTGTCCCGGGCTCAAGCAGTGGGGCACGGTGACACTGGCCAACAACGGGCGCAGTGCCTTGCAGATTTTGCGCTACTACTACGGCAGCAGCATCGAGATCGTGCGCACCAAAAACATCCGCTCTATCCCGCAGAGCTACCCCGGCACGCCGCTGCGGCAGGGCAGCCGCGGCACGGCCGTGTTCACCCTGCAAAGGCAGCTGAACCGCATTACCAAGGACTATCCCTTCCTTGGCAAACTGACGGTAGACGGCGTATTCGGCAGCCAGATGGCCGCCACGGTGCGGGCGTTCCAGAAGCAGTTCAACCTGACCGCTGACGGCGTGGTGGGGCGGCAGACATGGTACAAAATCAGCTATATCTATGTATCGGTAAAGGACCTCGCGGAGCTGACCAGCGAGGGTGAGACTGCCACCGGCACCCTGTCCAATGGCACATGGAACGGCACGGTGCTGAGCACCGGCGCTTCCGGCAGCGCGGTGGAGCAGGTACAGTTCTGGCTGAACACGCTGGCACAGTACGACAGCGCCATCCCCGCCGTAAAGGTGGACGGCGTATATGGCACAGCCACCGCCAATGCGGTGCGCGCCTTCCAGCGCAAGTACGGCCTTACGGTGGACGGCATAGTGGGGCAGACCACTTGGAAGGAACTGTACGATGAGTTTTTGAGCATCCAGTCCGACAACGGCACCCCCAACGCCTACCCCGGCACGCCGCTGCGGGAGGGGTCTGCCGGGCAGAATGTGCGGCTGGTGCAGTTCTGGCTGAAGATCGCCCGCACGGTGTACACAAGCCTTGAAAGCGTGACTGTGGACGGAAAATTCGGCGCGGGCACGGCATCGGCGGTGCGGCGGTTCCAGCGCTACTTCGGACTGACGGCAGACGGCGTGGTGGGGCGCACCACATGGCAAAAGCTGTACGAGGTGTATAACGATATCGCCAACCGACTGCTCTCCTCTTCCCTGCGCCCCGGCGAGTACCCGGGCGTGCTACGCACCGGCTCTTCCGGCACAGCGGTGCGGGAGCTGCAATTCTACCTCTACCTCATGAGCGCCTACGAAAGCAGCATCCCGCCGGTAAGCATTGACGGAAAGTTCGGCGCGGACACCGAGCGGGCGGTGCGGGCGTACCAGCGGTTTGCGGGGCTTACCGTGGACGGCGTGGTGGGGCGCACCACATGGAACTCCCTCTATGGCCGCGCCAGCCAGCTGCGCAGTTCCGGCCCGGTGGTCACCTTAAAGCGTCTGCCCTACCCCGGCGCCCCGCTGACGGTGGGCAGCAGCGGCGAGGCGGTGTTGTACTATAATCTGCTTTTGCAGCGCATCGCCTATTATTTTTCCAGCGTGGAGGCCCCGCCCCTTGCCGACCGTTATACCGACGAAACTGCCACTGCTACCCGCAGTGCCCAGCAGCTTTTGGGGCTGGAGCAGACCGGCATTGCCGATGCCGACACATGGACGGCGGTGGAGGCACTGAGTTTGCAGCTGGCTGCTCACGCCCCGAACCCCGATAGAGACACGCCACTCGGCACCGCTTACCCGGGGCGCGCCATCGCTGAGGGCAGCGCCGGGCAGGAGGTGGGACAGGTGGAGCGCTGGCTCAACCACCGGTCACAGCTTTCCTGCGGCGAGAACTATGTGGCCGACAACAACCGCTTTGGCGCGGCAGACGCCGCCGCCGTGCGGGCTTTTCAGCAGCAGGCGGGGCTGCAGCCGGTAAACGGCATCGTATACCGGGAAACATGGCACGCTTTGCAAGCCCAGTGCACCGACCCCTGCGGCTGCGAGAAGGAGGAATGAGGGATGGCACGCCTTTTGATCTACGACGCCTACGAAAACAAGGTGTACACCTACGCAAACCTGAACGAGAACGATCCCATGCCTTACAGCACCCTGACCACCCTGCAGCTGCGGGAGTTCCGGGGAAAATCGTCCAGCCCTACCCTGTGGACCACCATTGCCGCCATGGAGGCGTGGAACCTGACCCGCCGCAAATACGGCAGGGGCATCCCGGTGGGATACGCCTTCCGGCGCATCTGGGAGGGCGGCCACGGCACCCGCAGCCAGCACTACGCAGGGGTAGCGTTTGACGTAGGGCAAAGCCTTGAGCAGCGCCAACGCACCGCCATTTACAACGCCGCCCGCGCTACCGGCGCATGGGGCTATGTGGAGCCGCTGAGCCAGACCCCCACATGGGTGCACTTTGACCGCCGCTACGGCACCCCGGCGTGCAGCGGTACCACCGCAGGCTACCCCACCCTGCGCCGGGGCAGCCGGGGCTGCTATGTCATGGTCTTGCAGGATGCGCTTTCCACCCTTGGCTACCAGACCGGCAGCCGCATCGACGGTATTTTCGGTGCCCGCACCGAGCAGGCTCTGCGCGGCTACCAGAAGCGCACCAGTCTGCGGGTAGACGGCGTGTGCGGCTGCGACAGCTGGAAAAAGATCTCCACCGCCGTCATCGGCATCGGACGCACCAAAACCACCATTGACTAGCGTTTGTTCCATACAGAAAGAGCGGCCGCACAAAACCATGTGCGGTCGCTCTTTTCACTAATATGCTGTTTTCATGTTGCGCTAATTTCTTGACTTGCGATTGTACAGTGCCCTGCCAAAATCAAGGGTTGACGATATTCTCGCTCTTACCGGCCAGAAAGCTGCGCAGGTTGCCGGTGGTGATATCCATCAGCCGCTGCAATGCTTCCTTGGTAGTCCATGCAATGTGCGGGGTAAGCACTGCGCCCGGCAGGCCGCGCAGCCGGCTTTGGGGCGGCAGCGGCTCGGTGGCAAAGGCGTCTGCGCCGTAAAAGGCAAGCTTTCCGCTTTCCAGCGCATCGGCTACGGCTTCCTCGTCCACCAGTGCGCCCCGAGCGGTGTTCAGCAGAATGGCACCGGGCTTCATTTTGGCAAGGGCTTCTCGGCTCATCAGCCCGCGGGTTGCCGGGGTGGCCGGGCAATGCAGACTGAGCACATCGCTGCGGGCAAGCAGGGTGTTAAAGTCCACGAACTCCACCCCATCGGCGGCGTACGCCGGGCGCACCGTGCGGGTGCACACCAGCACCTCCATGCCAAAGGCCTTTGCAATGCGGGCGGTCTGGCGGCCGATGCTGCCGTAGCCGTAGATGCCAAAAGTCTTGCCCAGCAGCTCCACCTGCGGCAGCAGACCGTACTCCGCCGGGATGCCCAGCTGCCAGTACCCGGCCTTTACCGCCCGGTCGTACCGCTGGGCGCACTGGCAGATGGCCAGCAGCAGGCTGAAGGTCATCTGCGCCACGCTGTAAGTAGAGTACCCCGGCACGTTGGCTACTGCCACCCCATGGCTGCGGCAGGCGTCAAGGTCAATATTATCCGTGCCGGTGGCGATGATACCCACCCATTTAAGGTTCGGGCACTGCGCCAATACTGCCTCGTCAATGCGGCACTTGTTGATGAGCACCAGCTCTGCATCCCCAATGCGGGGTGCAATATCGGCGTAGTCGGTGCGCACATAGCTGGTGGTGTCCGGCACCATTGCCTTTACCCCGGACCAGTCCAAATCCCCTTCTTCCATCACATAGCTTTCAAGGATCACTGCCTTCATAATTTCTCATTCCCTCTCTGGTTTACGTTATTCCGTTTCTTTCAGCGGATAAAGCGCCAGCGCAAGGCTGCCGCCGTAGGGGCGGCTGTCCAGCGCGGCATAGCCTTTTGCCAGCAGCAGCGCCAGCTGTACCCTATCTTCCAGCGGCACCCACACCGGCGCAGTGCGGGCGGGCGCACAGCCGGTGCGCAGCAAAAAGCATGGTGCAAGGCTTTCCAGCGGACGCAACGCCCGCAGCCCAAAGCCCTGCCGGAAATACAGCGGCAACAGCGCTACCGCCGTCTCGGTACACTCTACCACCGCCCATGCCGTACCCTTGCGGCGCAGCCGGTCTGCCCGGGCTGCGGCAATCTCCACCAGCTGGGCGGGCAGCTCCGTGCCGGTGCACACCGGCGGGGTAAGCAGACAGCCGCCCTCCAGCTGCCTGCGTCCCAGCCAGCTGCGCAGTGCCGCTGCGGCGGCGGTATCGGCGGTGAGAGGCAGCACCAGCAGCGCCGCCCCGGGTGTGCCCCACGCCTCGCCTGCGGTCAGCATCCGCAGTACCTCGGAGCAGGGACGGTAAAACCCCGCCCCGCCGCAGCGCACCAATGTAAAAAATTCCTCGGCGGAAAGCCGCCGTACCTGCCGCTGACGCGGCGGGTCGCATACTTGGATCATTTGCAGTTCCTCCGTTCTGATGTTCTTTCCATCAGCATACGGAAAACTGCGTGCAAACCGGCGCGAAACAGCGCACCTTACAGCGTAAAAATCAGTCCAGCGAAACGTCCTCGCTCAACACCTGCCCGATGGGCTTTGCGATGCACAGGTCGGCAGAGGCATCCGCCCCGGTGGGCTGCATATTGATGACCACCAAGTTTTCACCCCGGAAGTACCGGATGAGCCCGGCGGCGGGGTACACCACCAGACTGGTGCCGCCGATGATAAGGGTATCGGCATGGCGGATGGCATCCACTGCACCGGACAGCACCTCCTCGTCCAGACCCTCCTCGTAAAGCACTACGTCCGGCTTTACAATGCCGCCGCACTCGGTACAGCGGGGCACGCCTGTGCTGTTTGCGATAAAATCCACATCGTAGAACTTGCCGCAGCGGGTGCAGTAGTTGCGCAGGGTGCTGCCGTGCAGCTCGTACACCGTTTTGCTGCCTGCCGCCTGATGCAGGCCGTCAATGTTCTGGGTGACCACCGCCCGCAGCTTGCCCTGCTGCTCCAGTTTTGCCAGCCGCAGATGAGCAGCGTTGGGCTTTGCGCCCTTTACAATTAGCTTATCGCGGTAAAAACGGTAGAACTCCTCCGGGTTTTCCTCCCAGAAGGTATGGCTGAGGATGGTTTCGGGCGGGTAGTCGTATTTCTGGTGGTACAGCCCGTCCACACTGCGGAAATCCGGGATGCCGCTTTCTGTAGAAACGCCCGCGCCGCCGAAAAAGACGATGCTGCTGCTTTTTGCAATGATATCTTCCAGTGCCTTGACCATAGTTGAAACGCCCCTTTCCTCACGGAAGCTTTTGTGTTAAGATAATACCAGTATAGCACATTCTTGCAGGAAAGGAAGAGGCCGGTTTTGAACGTCTGGTACATCAACAGCATCCTTGGTGCCATCTGCTTGGAGGAGGAGAACGACGCACTGTGCGGGGTACATTTTTGCCCGGACGGCGCACCGGAGCTGGAGCCGCTGCCCCGCAGGGTGGTGGAAACATCCCTGTTACAAGAAGCCGAGGAACAGCTGAACGAATATTTTGCCGGGGTGCGCCGGGAGTTCGACCTGCCGCTGGCGGCAAAGGGCACGCCCTTTCAGCAGGCGGTATGGGCACAGCTGCGCAAAATCCCCTACGGGGAGGTGCGCACCTACGGACAGCTGGCGGCGGCGCTGGGCAAGCCCAAGGCAAGCCGCGCCGTGGGCAGCGCCTGCCACCGCAACCCGCTGTGCATCGTGGTGCCCTGCCACCGGGTTATTGGCGCAGACGGCAGCCTGACCGGCTACGCCGAAGGGCTGGACATCAAGGAATATCTGCTGGAATTGGAACGGTTTTAAGATAACGATAAAGGCTGCTGCGCATCGTTTGCACAGCAGCCTTATTTTATAATTTGCGTTTGTTGCGGGCGCTTCAATGGAGATCCAGCTCTGGCGGGACGTCCAGCTGGTCGGAGACATATTTCCCGTTCTTTTTGCGCTGACGCACGCACTCGGTAAGCAGGTATTCGATCTGCCCGTTCACCGAGCGGAAGTCATCCTCTGCCCAAGCGGCAAGGGCATCGTAGAGCTTTGCGTTCAGGCGCAGGGGCACCTGTTTTTTCGGCTCGGCCATTAGTACAGGCTGCCGCTGTTCACGATGGGCTGAGCATCCCGGTTGCCGCACAGCACCACCAGCAGATTGGACACCATTGCCGCCTTGCGTTCATCGTCCAGCTCCACTACCTTGTTCTCGTTCAGACGATCCAGCGCCATTTCCACCATGCCCACAGCGCCGTCCACGATCATCTTACGGGCGTCAATGATGGCACTGGCCTGCTGGCGCTGCAGCATGACCGCTGCGATTTCCGGTGCATAAGCCAGATAGGTAATGCGGGCTTCCACCACCTCGATGCCAGCCTCGGACACGTTCTTCTGAATCTCGTCCCGGATGCGGGCAGCCACCACCTCAGAGGAGCCGCGCAGGCTGCCCTCGTCGGCTACACCGTCGCCGGTGGTGTCCACGTTAGGGGCAACATCATAGGGGTACACCCGCACCACATTGCGCAGGGCGCTGTCGCATTGCAGGGAGAGATATTCCTTGTAGTTATCCACATTGAACACAGCCTTGGCGGTATCGGTCACGCGCCAGATAACTGCAATGCCGATCTCCACCGGGTTACCCAGACAATCGTTGATCTTCTGGCGGGAGTTGTTCAGGGTCATCATCTTGAGGGAGATCTTCTTGCTCATGGACTCAGCGCTCAGCTGAGCATTCTGACCGTTATTGCCAAACAGCGCAGCCACGCTGGTTTCCTTGCTGTTCACGTCTCCGCTCTGGCTCAGGCGGGTGCCTGCGGCGGGGTTGACGGCGGTGCAGAAGGGGTTTACCCAGTAAAAGCCCTGTCCCTTCAGGGTGCCGATGTAATCACCAAACAGGGTGAGTACCAGCGCCTCCTGCGGCTTTAACACCTTGAGGCCGCAGAACAGGAAAATGCCTGCGATCCAATACGCAATGGACAAAATCAGCAGCGGCACGCCCAGAAGCATCCGGTCTGCATTCAGCAGGGTGATGCTGTAAATGAACAGAGCGATGGATGCCACATAGCCCAGCAACGTGAGCAGAAGCGCGGTCATGCCGTTTTTGCGGGTATTCAAAATTTTCTCTTCCATAACAAGTCCCTCCTTATCAGGGTCGGAAGCATTTCTTTCTGATATCAAAATCATATCACTTTAGAGAAAGTCTGTCAAGTGTTCTCTTTTCAAAAAACAGTATATTCAAGCCAGCAAAATAATCAGGAATACTCGCATATTTTTTCTCATCTTGCATTCGTTATTTTTTGATACGTTAGAATATTGACGAATAGCCTCTTTTATGATATAATACATTTATCGATACAATTAGCGTCTACACGAAAGGAGTTTTCTCTATGTTTTCTGTTCTTACCGGAAGTGTTCCTCCTCTTCCTTCCGAGGAGGAGAAAATGCTTTGCATCAGTCTCTATCATGAATATCACTTCTCGCAGGAGCGCATCGCTGCATTCTTGGGGCGCTCTCAATCTTGGGTGTCAAAGGTATGTCAGAATCGTAATGCTATCACATTTAATGATAGCTCTTCCAATTAATGAACACCTCGTACACTATTAATAACATCCTTGGAGTTTGCAATATAATGCCAAAAGCCCTCGGGAATGCGTATATACATTCCCGAGGGCTTTTGATTTTCATACTTTTTAGCGCTTATACTTTGCGGCGGTCTGCAAACGCTGCATGGCACGATCCAGCGCAATTTTACTCTGGTAATACTCGTGCATGCTCTGCTTATGCTGCAAGCGTTCCTCGGCGCGGATGCGGGCGGCCTCGGCACGGTTCTTGTCGATGTCCTCCGGGTTCTCAGCGCTGTCCACCAGCACCATCACATAGGCGGGGGTCACCTCGGCAATGCCGTCACCCACCAGCACATCCCGGGCTTTGCCGTCCACCACAAAGTGGAGGATGCCCATGTGCAGCGCCACCAGAACCGGGTTATGCCCGGCCTGTACGCCGTAGATGCCGTCGCTGATGGGCAGGGTGAGATCCTCGCAGTCGCCCTGATAGAACTCGCCGCTGGACGCTGTGATGTTCAGCATGAACTTGTTCATCAGACGGCACCGCCCTTTTCCTCAGCCAGCTTCTTTTCTGCCTTTTCGCGTGCTTCTTCCAGCGTACCTACGTTGAAGAACGCCCACTCCGGCAGGTCATCCGCCTTGCCGTCCACGATGGCGGCAAAGCTGCGCACGGTGTCCTTCAAGGGCACATACTTGCCCTTGAGGCCAGTAAAGTTCTCGGCCACAGCAAAGGGCTGGGACAAAAACTTTTGCAGCTTGCGGGCGCGCATGACGGTCAGCTTGTCGTTCTCGTCCAGCTCGTCCATGCCCAGAATGGCAATGATGTCCTGCAGCTCCTGATAGCGCTGCAGAATAGACTGCACCTTGCGGGCCACGCGGTAGTGCTCCTCGCCCACGATGTCTGCTTCCAGAATGCGGGAGGTGGAAGCCAGCGGGTCCACAGCCGGGTAGATGCCCTGCTCCACGATCTTACGGGACAGCACGGTGGTGGCGTCCAGATGGGCAAAGGTGGTGGCGGGAGCGGGGTCTGTCAGGTCATCAGCAGGCACATAAACGGCCTGCACCGAGGTGATGGAGCCGTCCTTGGTGGAGGTGATGCGCTCCTGCAGAGCGCCCAGCTCGTTGGCCAGCGTAGGCTGGTAGCCAACGGCAGAGGGCATACGGCCCATCAGGGCAGAGACCTCACTGCCGGCCTGCACGAAACGGAAGATGTTATCAATGAACAGCAGCACGTCCTTGTGAGTCTCCTCACGGAAGTACTCTGCCATGGTCAGGCCGGTCTCGGCCACGCGCATACGGGCTCCCGGGGGCTCGTTCATCTGGCCAAAGACCAGTGCAGTCTTGTCCAGCACGCCGGAGGCGTTCATCTCGCCCCACAGGTCGCAGCCCTCGCGGGAGCGCTCGCCCACGCCGGTGAAGATGGAGTAGCCGCCGTGCTCGGTGGCCACGTTATGGATCAGTTCCTGGATCAGCACGGTCTTGCCCACGCCGGCGCCGCCGAACAGGCCGATCTTGCCGCCCTTTGCGTAAGGTGCCAGCAGGTCGATGACCTTGATGCCGGTCTCCAGGATTTCAGTCGCAGGCTTCTGCTCTGCAAAGCCGGGTGCCTTGCGGTGGATGGGCCAGTGCGGCAGCTCGTCCACAGCACCCTTGCCGTCAATGGGGCGGCCCAGCGGGTCGAACATACGGCCCAGTGTGCCCTCGCCCACAGGGGCGGTCAGACCGTGACCGGTAGCTTCCACCGGCATTCCCTTGCCCAGACCCTCGCTGGCAGAAAGCATGATGCAGCGCACCGTGGTCTCGTTGACGTGCTGCGTCACCTCCATGGTGCGCTCGGTGCCCTCTGCGGTCACGGTAAGCGCCTCCTGCAGGGCAGGCAGCCTGCCGGCGGTGAACTGCACATCCACCACGGGGCCTGCTACGCGAATAATAGTTCCCTGTATCATTTGGATTGCCTCTTGTCAAATCTTGTTTGTCCAACGACCCTCTCAGTCATCGCTGTGCGATGCCAGAGAAAGTTCCTTTATTATGTCCGATCCTGCACGGCAGCCGCGCCGCCGATGATCTCGGTGATTTCCTGCGTAATGGAGCCCTGACGGGTGCGGTTGTATTCCAGCTGCAAGTCCCGGATCATGTCATTGGCGCTCTTGGTGGCGGAATCCATGGCGGTCATGCGGGCGCTCTGCTCGGCGCAGAAGCTCTCGGTCATGGCACCAAAGATCATGCCGTGCATATAGATGGGTGCGATCTGCTCGAACACCGTCCATGCGTCCGGCACCAGTTCCACCTCGCCCCTGGGGTCGCCCAGACCCTTGGGAGCAGGCTGCAAATACCGCCGATCCAACGGCAGCAGACGCTCCATAACCGGCTCACTGGTAAGAGCGTTCTGGATCTTGGTGTAGACGATGTAGATCTCGTCCAGCTTGCCGGACTTGAAATCATCGATAGCGTCCACCGTGATGTCGCGGGCACGCTGCAAGGTGGGTGCGGTAGCACTGTAACGGAACTCTTCCACAAGGCGGGGGTCCCGGTGGCGCAGAGCGCGGTAGCCCACCTGACCGATGACATAAAAGCGGTCATTGGTATCAGAGTGCTCCCGCAGAAACTTGAGCAGGTTCTGGTTATAAGCACCTGCCATGCCCTTATCGGCAGTAAGCACCAGATACGCCCGCCGGGGGTTTTCCAGATTCCGCTCGTGGAAGAAGGGGTGCTCCGGCTCCTCCGGCAGATGCGGCACAACACGGGAGATGGTATCCCGCATACGGTTGAAGTAGGGGGACACATTCTGGTAGTTCTGCCGTGCCTTGCGCAGCTTGGACGAAGAGATCAGGTACATGGCATTGGTGATCTTCATGGTATCCTGAATGCTCTCGATGCGCTCCTTCAGCAGCTTACTGGACGACATGGTCATTGCCTCCCGCATAAGCTTTCCAAGCGTTCAGGATGGCATCCACCCGGTCGGGCTCCAGCTTGCCGTCGGCATCGATCTTCTGCATGGTGCCGGAGACGTCCGCACGGAACTGCCGCACAAAGGCAGCGGTCTTTTCCCGCTGCTCTGCGGTAGGCAGGGTGTCCAGCAGGCCGTGGGAGGCCAACACCAGAATGACCACCTGCTCGGCATCGGACTTGGGCTGGCACAGCGGCTGCTTGAGCATTTCCATCAGCGCCTTGCCGTGCTCCAGCTGGCGGCGGGTCTCGGCGTCCAGATCGGAGCTGAACTGTGCAAAGGATTCCATCTCCTTATACTGCGCCAGCTCGATACGCAGGTTTGCGTTGGCCTTTTTCATGGCCTTGGTCTGGGCAGCGCCGCCCACACGGGAAACCGACAGACCCACGTTGACAGCCGGACGGTTGCCGGCGTTGAACAGGGCACTCTCCAAGAAGATCTGACCATCGGTGATGGAGATGACGTTGGTGGGGATGTAGGCCGAAACATCGCCGGCCTGCGTCTCTACGATGGGCAGTGCGGTGATAGAGCCGCCGCCCAGATCATCCCGCATACGGCAGGAGCGCTCCAGCAGACGGGAGTGCAGATAGAACACATCGCCGGGGTAAGCCTCACGGCCCGGGGAGCGGCGCAGCAGCAGCGAGATGGCACGGTAGGCCACCGCATGCTTGGACAGGTCATCATAGACGATGAGCACGCTCTTGCCCTTGGACATGAAGTACTCGGCCAGTGCAGTGCCTGCATAGGGGGCGATGTACTGCAGCGGGGCAGAATCCGACGCAGTAGCTGCCACGATGGTGGTATAGCTCATAGCGCCGTGCTTTTTCAGATCCTCGGCCACGCGGGCGATGGAGGAAGCCTTCTGACCGATGGCAACATAGATGCACAGCACATCCTTGTCCTTCTGGTTCAGGATGGCATCGGTGGCAATAGAAGTCTTACCGGTCTGGCGGTCGCCGATGATCAGCTCACGCTGACCGCGGCCGATGGGGAACATGGAGTCGATAGCCAGTATGCCGGTGTGCAGCGGGGTGTCCACGCTCTGGCGCTCCAGAATACTGGGTGCCTGCTTCTCAATGGGGTTGTAGCCCTCGGCCTCGATGGGGCCTTTGCCGTCAATGGGCTCGCCCAGCGGGCTGATGACACGACCCAGAAAAGCATCGCCCACCGGGATACCGGCGCGCTTGCCGCTGCGGGTGACCATGGTGCCCACACCAACGGTCTCGGCACCATCGAACAGCATAACGCCCAGCTGCTCCGGCTCTACGCTTTCCACCATACCCTTGGCACCGTTTTCAAAGGTGACGATCTCGCCGTACACAGCGCGGTTCATGCCGTCAATGTGCACGATGCCATCGGCGGAGGAGATGACCACGCCGCCCTCTGCAGAGGTCTCGGCGGGCTTGTAGTCCTCGATGCGGGTCTTGAGGGTAGCCAGCGAGGGCTTGCCCTCCATCATTTTATCCAGCTGATGACGGCCGGAATTGTCGAACACGCGGTCGCCCACCTGCAGGACATAGCCGGAAAGCAAGCTCTCGTCCACGGTGATGTTCAGGATGACCTCCGTGGCGTCATACAGCTTTTTGATCTCCGTCTTGATGCGGTCCAGATCTTTTTCGCGGAGTTTATGAGCGCAGCGCAGGCTGGCCTTGACGATGCGGTTATCCGCAAAAAATTCACGACTGAATTCAGTTGCCATTGCCTGCACCTGCTTTCTGCAGCAGATCGTCCAGCAGCTGATCATCATCCTGGGCGGTCAAATTATGTTTCAAAAGCTTTTCGCACATGGAGCGTGCCAGTGCCGTAGCCTGTGCATCTGCTTCCCGCAGCTTGTTCTGGCGCTCGATCTCCACAGCAGCCTTACCGGCAGCCACGATCTCGTCAGCCTGCTTCTGCGCATCGGCCAGCAGCTGCTGCTTTTCCACCTCGGCCTGCTTTTCGTAGGCTGCGCGGCGGGCTGCGGCTTCGTTGTCCACATTACGCAGCTTGTCCTGCGCAGTCGTAAGCGCTGCAGCGGCCTCGGTCTTGGAGGTCTGTGCCGCTGCAATGTCTGCCTCGATCATCTTCTGGCGCTGATCCAGCACATTCTGGATGGGCTTGAACAAAAACTTGCGCAGCAGCACATACAGGATCAGGACATCCACCACGGTCCACAGCAGGTTCAAATCCAACTTCAGCATTCGTCCACGCCTCCGTTACTGGCCCAGGAACAGGATGATCAGCAGTGCAACGACGAAGCCGAAAATTGCGGTACCTTCTGCCAGAGCAGCGCCCAGCAGCAGGTTCGTCTGGATCTTACCGGAAGCCTCCGGCTGACGGGAGATTGCCTCCGTTGCCTTACCAGTTGCAATACCAATGCCAATACCGCCGCCAATACCGGTCAGCGCTGCAATGCCAGCGCCCAGAGCTACCAAACCACTCATAGTTCTATCTCCTTTATACTTACAGTTTTAAAATTGTTGTTTATTCCTCGCCGCCGATGCTCTCTTTCATAAACAGTGCGGTCAGGAACACGAAAACATAGGTCTGGATCAGACCATCGAACAGATCAAAATACAGGCTGAACACCGCCGGGACAAATACCGGCACCACCAGTTTGAGCAGTTCCATAATAACGAACGCGCCCAGCACGTTGCCGAACAGTCGCATGCACAGACTGGTGGGACGAATGGCGATCTCGAGGATGTTCATAGGGGTCATGATGGGGGTAGGGGCTGCAAGGCTCTTGAGAAAGCCCACGCCGCCCCGGGCGCGAACGCCCGAATACTCGATGAGCACGATGCTCATCAGTGCCAGCGCAGCGGTCACGTCCAGATCCTTTGTGGGGGGCTTTACGCCGAACACACCGATCACGTTGGAGCAGGCAATGTACAGCGCCACGGTCATCAGATAAGGCACATAGCGGCTGCCCTCCTTGCCCAGCAACCCTTCAAAGAAGTTTTTGCCAAGGGAGTACAGCGCTTCCAGTGCTGCCTGACGCTTGCTGATGTGATCCACCTTCAGGTTGCGGGTAAGCAGGATGGAGCCCACCACCAGCAGCAGCATGATCACCCAGCTGATGACCACCGATTCCGGGATCTGCAGCGCGCCGACCTTGACATACTCCACGGTAAGCTCTTCCATCAGAGCCTGCGTCAATTTGTTCATTTGCTTTTCCTCCTTCCTGCAGGGATAGGGGTCTGCGGGCGGGAGCCGGGCGTGCGGCGCATCCCCGGCCGAGGATCTGCCGCACACCTTTGCTCCGCGCCCCTTCACACCTTCTTATCGCGCGAAGAAAAGACTGTGTACCGTGAAAAAAGCAAGGAAGGCGCTGCCTGAATGCTGTCTGCGCCCTCCCCTTTCGTTGTCGGTTTCGTCTTTTTTCGTTGTGTATAATAGTACGATTGCACAAAATTGGCAAGAGTATTTGTGCACATTCTACATTTTACCCGGTAGCATTGCACCGGCAAAACAAAACTGTTGTACACAGTGCACAGTTGCAGGTTATAAAAGTGTACAATCTGTACAATACATTCTGTTTTATCCAGCCTCTTGCAGGCGTATTCTGCCGGTTTTGGGAAATATTTCCGCAAAAATAGCCGTACCGTATAGTTTTTATATATCAGGTATATAAAAAACGTATAGGTATCTCTTCCGGTATGTTTTTGCGGCATCTTATGTATATTTCTGATACATATTTATTATAGAATCGCAGCCAAACCGCCTTACGCGGCCTGCTTTTCCCCGCGGTGGAACACCAGCCGGAAGATGGCACGGGCAAGCGGGCCGCAGTACAGCATCTGCCAGCAGAGTGCCATGGGCATATTGCAGCCCCAGGTGTGTACCCACATTCCAAAGCTCGGCTCCTTAAACAGCAGCGTTGCGACCAGGCTCATCACCGGGCACATGATGCACACGATCATCAGCGAGATGGCGTAGGTAATGAACTGCGGGCGGTCTGTGGGGCGCATAAACAGGAATGCCAGCTTTGTGGCCAGCTTTTCCACCACAAAAAATTCCAGCACAAAGGCCACCGGCACCATGATCGGCATTTCGTGCAGAGCCATAACAAAGGTGGCGTTGGTCACGCCGTTTGTGTTCAGCGCCACATTGTAGACGATCATGCCATAGACCATGATAGCGGCCATGACAATGGTAAAGAAGATGCGTTCCGGTAAAGTTTTAGGCATTTTGATTGATTCTCCGTTTCTTTTTATGCAAATTTTTGCCGCAAAAAAGCCGCCCCGCGAAACTTTCATCTCGCAGGGCGGCGGCGACTACCATTCATTGACGCTATTTTAGCACAAATAGAACCGGTGCATAATACCTTGCGGGCACTTTCTCCCCTTTTGTGGAAAATCCTTCACGAACGGCCCGGAACTTCTGGGCAATTTTCCCGCACTGCCGCAGGTTTTAACATTGCACAAAAACAAAATCTTTTCTTTGTGCGGTATGCCAATAGACAAAACGCGCATCTTCCTGTATAATTAAGCCAGAAACCAGAGAAGTACAGCAGAAGCTCAAAAGAGAGTTACTCCCGCTGACTTTAAGAAGAAAGGAGCGAAGACCGATGGTTGATATGGAACCCGCACAGCAGGGACAGGCTGTCGGGGTTCGCTGAGAAGCAAAACAGAGGCTCACCACAAACGGGATGTTTCCCCCGTATAAAAACACAAAAACAGAGCCGGTCTTGAGCATCAATAATGCGATAACACGACAACCTGTCGATTCAATTCTTCCCCAGAGCGTTCAGATAGATCCGCTGGAGATGATTCTTATGAAAGTATCAATGATCCGGAGAACCTTATTTGAATAGCTGAAAAGGAGTTCTACCAATGTACTAAGTAAGACGCTTCCCTTGCAAATCTAACTCGAAAGAATGTGGTAATATGAAATTCATCCTCATGAACCGTTTGCCGCAGTCCAACAGTTGAGAAAAGGGTCAGTCCAATGTACAGTTGATTTTCATCCCCTTGCATAGCACCTAATTCTGAAGAAACGTTTCTAAGGAGAGTCACCCTATGAAACCCGTATTCCGAAAATGAGGTCACCAAGGAGAAGAGGCTTATGACTCCGAAGAAGTAAGTATCCAGCCGGACGAGGGCTTGCAACCGCCTCGTCCGGCTGGTTTTATTTTATGCTGTTTCAACAAATAATTGATACCCGATTTGCGCAGAATTTACGCAGGAAGGTTGAATGCCGTCCTTGTGTTTTCGCCCCCCTATGTTATAATATGGTAAAAGATGGGAGGTGCATTTTATGCAGCTGGCGTTTGGCTGGCACAACATCATCGAGCTTTTGTTCTGCCTTGTGGCGCTGTGGATGGGCGTCCGCGACCTGCAAGGCAAAGACCCGCTGATCCACACCTTTTTCAACAAATACGACAGCGACCCGGAATACCGCGCCATGTGGCAGAAGAAAAACGGCGTGTGGGAGATCTGCAATGCCATTATCTTTGCTTCCTTGCAGTTTTTGGGCAACTTCCCTACCCTGAGCAACTGGGCGCGTACCATCGCTATTGTCGTTGATGCCGTCTACCTGATCCTGTACGAGATTTGGGAGCACAGCGCGGACTGAGCCGCCGGAAGGTAGGTATATGAATCTGAATCTCTCCGCTTCAGACTGGCTGAACGCTGCGCTGGGCGTATTGTTTTTATACCGCGGCATCCGGGACTTGTACAATGGTACCGGCACCGGTTGGAGCAGCGAGGACGAAAAGAAGCACTTCCACAAATATTACGGCATTCTGTTGATCCTCTGCGGCGCGTTCTGGCTGGTCAACATTTTTATGCCCAAGGTGGAGCCGCTGCGCTCTATTTTGATGGTGGCGGCGCTTGTGTTCAGTGTTGCACTGCTGATCTCCAGTCTGTGCTACACCCTAAGCAGGGACGACAAAAACAAAAAGTGAGGGGTTTCTATGGAAGTCATCTTATCGATTTTAGTCGCGCTTTTCGGCATCGGGTTCGGCATTTTTATGGCGCTGCAGCCGGAGGATGCCATTGCCCTGCATGACCGTGGACGGTATACGCAGACCGAACCAACGGAAAAGTACATCAAGCAGACCCGGTTGGAGGGCATTGGGCTTTCGGTGCTCTGTGCCGTACTTCTGGTGGTGCTGCTGTTCGCGCCCAAATAATACTTTGCAGCTTCCCTCTTGCGGATTTTTTCTCACCCTGTTACAATGAGAAAAAACGCAGGAGGTTTTTTGTTATGGTCAAGCACGTTATTCTCTGGCAGCTGAAGGACGAACTGTCTGCCGAGGAAAAGGCCGCCGTCAAGGCCGGCATCAAAGAAGGGCTGGAAAGCCTTTCCGGCAAAATTCCGGGGCTTGTGGACATCCACGTCAACATTGATGCTCTCCCCTCCTCCAATGCCGACCTGATGCTGGACACCACCTTTACAAGCGCCGAGGCGCTCAAGGGCTACTCCACCCACCCGGCTCATGTGGCAGTGGCAGACAGCAAGGTGCGCCCCTACTACAAAAACCGCGTCTGTCTGGACTACGAGGTGTAAGGCAGCGGACGCTCCGGTATATGCCATTTTACGGAACGAGTTTACACAAAAAGGGTCATTGCACGGTTTGTGCAATGACCCTTTTACTATCAGGCGATGCTGAACTTACTGAACGAACTCCACGGTGTACTCAAAGCCGTACTCTTCCTGCAGCTTCTTGACCTCGGGCTCGCAGTCCTCGATGAAGGTGGGAGCGTAAACAGAAGCACCGTTGTGTGCCTTCTTGTAGTCCTCCACGATCTGCTGCAGCTTTGCCCAGCCCTCGTTGGCCTTGTTCTGGTCGATGCTGTCGGGGAAGTTGATGATGAACTCGCGGTGTTTGGGAATGCGTGCCTTCATAATAGTGATCTCCTTATTCGTATCGGTTTCAATGAATTGACTTGATTTATTCAGAAGCGGAGCGCTTTGCCCCGCGACCTGCGGAAAAATGGTTACAGCCCGAACACCCTGCGGGCGTTTGCGGCGGTGGTGTGGAACACCTCTTCCGGGGCAAGCGCCTTGCGCTGGGCGATGTACGCGCCCACATAGCGGATGAGGGAGCTGTCGCAGCGGGTGCCGCGCACCGGCTCCGGTGCCATGTAAGGGCAATCGGTCTCCAGCACGATGGCATCCAGCGGCAGGGCTTCGATGGCCTTGGCAGCGCGCTTGGCACCGTTGAAGGTACAGGCACCGCCAAAGCCGATGTACAGTCCCTGTGCCGCCAGCTGCACGGCATCCTCGGCGCTGCCAGAATAGCAGTGCACGATGCCCTTGGGGCGGTATTTTTTGAGCAGTGCGTAGACGTCTGCGTGCGCCTGCCGGTCATGCACGATGATGGGCTTGTCCAGTTCCAGCGCCAGCCGGATCTCGGCCTCAAACAGCGCCAGCTGGGCGTCCTTGGGCACAGGCCAGTGGTAGTCCAGCCCGCACTCCCCTACCGCCACCACCTTGGGGGCATCGTAGTAGGGCATCAGCGCCCGCATCTCTGCGGCCCAGTCGCCGCCGTACACCGACACCGTGGGCGCAGGGCCGTCCTTGCCGCAGTCGGCGGCGGGCAGCAGGCTTTCCGGGTGGATGCCAACGGCTGCCACCACCCACGGGTAGCGGTGCGCCAGTTCCAACACCCGGGGCGCATCCCCGGAGTGGGTGGCCTGCTCGCACACGCCTACCACGCCTTTGTCGGGCAGGCTGTCCAGCAGCGCAAAGCGGTCGGCGTCAAAAGCACGGGCACTGTAATGGGCGTGGGTGTCAAAAATAGGACCGGTCATACCTTCTCCTTTTGGGCAGGGGCTTTATTCACCAGCCAGATGCCCACGCACACGAACACCAGCGCCGCCAGATACTGCCAGCGGAACAGCGGCTCGCCGTTGAGCACGGCGCTTAGCAGCACGTTGACCACCGGGTTGACGAAACCAAAGATGGCAATGCGGCTGACCGGGTTGTTTTTCATCAGCAGTGCCCACAGGATATAGCCTGCACCGCAGATGAAGGCCAGATACAGCATGACCACCGCAGCCAGCGCACTTTGCACATGGAGACGGCCGCCCATGACGGTGCCCAGCACAAACAGCGCTAGTCCGCCCACAAACAGGTTCAGAAAGCAGACGGCAAAGCTGTCGGCCTTTTTGGTGACCGACTTGTTCCACGGGCCGGACAGGGTGAAGATGACGGTCGCCGCCATCATGCAGAACACGCCCCAGCCGCTGCCGCTGCCGTGGTTGCCAAGGGTGCCGATGAGCACGCCCGCAAAGCCCACAGCGCAGCCCAGCGTTTTTGCCGGAGTCATGCGGTCCGCATTGCCGTAGATAAAGTGGGCAAAGATGACGCCCAGAAAGCTCTGGGTGCTGTTCAGAATGCCGCCAAACGCGCCGGTGAGCATCGCCACGGCGATGTAGTAGAACGCATACTGCGCCGTGGTCTGCCACAGACCCAGCGCGCAGCACTCGGCTGCCACCCTGCCCCGGGGCAGACGGGGTGCCCGCCCCTGCAGCAGAATGCTGCCCAGCAGCACCAGCACGCTGCCCAGCATGAACCGCACCCCTGCAAAGCAGAAGATGGAGGCGGTGTTGCCGGAGTCGATGGAGAACAGGCGGTAGCCTAGCTTGATGAACGGAAAGGCTGAGCCCCACAGGACATTGCAGAAGATGGCCAGCAGCACGGCGCAAACCGGTGTACCAAAGATCTTATCCAACTTTGCCGCACGGACGGCTGTATTATCAGACATGATGTTCCTCACTTAGTGGATGCGGCTGCCTACGGGAACGTCGTCGCCGTAGAAAGCAATGGAGCAGCCGCCGTCAGCGGTATCGGCAGCGCAGATCATGCCTTCGCTGACGTACTTGCCCTTCAGCATGGGGCGGGGTGCCAGATTGCACACGATGCCCAGCTTTTTGCCGATGAGATCCTCCGGCTTAAACCACTTGGCAATGCCGGACAGGATGCAGCGCTCCCGCTCGCCGTCAAAAACGGTGAGGTGCAGCAGCTTCTTGCTCTCCTTCAGGTTCTCGCAGGCGCGCACCTCAGCCACGCGCAGCTCCACCTTGCAGAAGGTGTCAAAGTCGATCTCTTCCTCGTGGGTAAAGTCCACAGTGCTTTCCTCAGCGGGGGCGGCAGCCTTCTTCTCGGCTTCCTCCTTGGCCTTGTTGGCAGCAGCGGCAGCGGCCTTGCGCTTCTCGTCCTCTTCCTTCAGGTGGGCGATTTCCTTGGCCACGTCAATGCGGGGGAACAGTGCCTCACCCTTGTGCACGGTGTAGGTCTGCTGTGCGCCGTAGGTGGTCTTGGTCAGATCCAGTGCGGAAGCATCCAGACCCAGCTGCTCCATCATCTTGGGGGCAGTGGTGGGCAGGTAGGCGTTCAGCAGGATGCCGCACACGCGCAGTGCCTCGCACAGGTGGTACAGCACGCTTTCCAGACGCTGCTTATTGGCCTCATCCTTTGCCAGTGCCCAAGGTGCGGTCTCGTCGATATACTTGTTGGCACGCTGGATGACCGCAAAGATCTCCATCAGTGCCTGCGGGATAGTCAGATCGTCCATGTCGGCAGTGACCTTGGCGGTCAGTTCGCTGACCATGGTCTCCAGCTCGGTGTCGATGGCCTCGGTACCGGCCACATTATGCACGGTGCCGCCGAAGTATTTTTCACACATGGCCACGGTGCGGCTGAGCAGGTTGCCCAAGTCGTTCGCCAGATCGCTGTTGATGCGGTTAATCAGTGCCTCGTTGGTGAACATACCATCGTTGCCAAAGGGGATCTCGCGCAGCAGGAAGTAGCGGATGGCGTCCACGCCGTAGCGGTCGCACAGGATAACAGGGTCTACCACGTTGCCCACAGACTTGGACATCTTGCCGCCGTTCATCAGCAGCCAGCCGTGGCCGAACACCCGCTTGGGCAGCGGCAGATCCAGTGCCATCAGCATGGCAGGCCACAAGATGGTGTGGAAGCGCAGGATCTCCTTGCCTACCATGTGCAGGTCGGCCGGCCAGAACTTATCGTAATCGTGATAAGTTTCGTTGCCGTAGCCCAGTGCGGAGATATAGTTGCTCAGAGCATCGACCCAGACGTACATGGTGTGCTTGGGGTCGAAGGGCACGGGAATGCCCCACTTGACCGAGGTACGGGAAACGCAGGTGTCCTGCAGACCCTGCTTGATGAAGGCGATCATCTCGTTCTTGCGGCTCTCGGGCTGGATGAACTGGGGATTCTCCTCGTAGAGCTTCAGCAGGCGGTCAGCATACTTGCTGGTCTTGAAGAAGTAGGCCTCCTCGTGGGCATCATAGACCTCGCGGCCGCAGTCCGGGCACTTGCCGTCCACCAGCTGGCTGTCAGTCCAGAAGCTCTCGCAGGGCTTGCAGTAGTGGCCGATGTACTCGCTCTTGTAGATATCGCCCTGCTCGTACAGCTTGGTGAAGATCTTCTGGCAGCTTTCCATGTGGTAGTCATCGGTGGTGC
>CAKTCK010000010.1 GCA_934539245.1 uncultured Faecalibacterium sp. | reverse complement strand
ATGTTGCTCAGACAGTAGCTGCATGATATAGATATTCTTTGAGTTTTATCTGTCAACTGATATTGACAATATCAAAATTCGTATAGGCCAGCTGGCAGAAATACCGCCTTGCTATCATGTCGTTATACTTCTGCTGCGCAATGGAGGTTGCCAATTCTCTTTTGCGGCGGGTGGATGCGGTGTGTTCCTTGTCTGTTGTTTCAAAGAGATCCACTTCTGCATAATCGGATGTTCCGAGAATGTGTTTCTGCTCCCGAATGTACCATGCCCGCACCGTTCACTTCCTCCTTCCGCAAAGTCCTACTGGGATTTTCTTTTCTGTGGACCAAACACACACGGCTTCGCAGGACAAGGGGGATACAACGCCGGGCAGGTCTTTCTAAGTTTCCTATTCCGTCAAGCCCTACAGACCCGCCCTCGTTTTCTCCCCCTTGACCCCCGCTTTCCCCGGCGTGTTCTTCCGTGGTCGCTAGATTAAGTTGCACATACAAGCCCCTTGCCGCCTCGTCAGGGCGGCAATTTTACGACGGGCTTGCTTAATTCTTGATTAGGGCTTGATTAGTTTACTTCGTAGTCACCAATGCCGTTCTCTTCCGTTCTGGCTTCCCAGCACTCGCAGGTGTCCTCCGGGTCTGTCATGTCAGCGCAGTTCGGAGATTCGCCGTTGAAGCAGATCCAGGTGTAGCCCTCGTGCCAGCGGCAGGTGCAGCAGGTTCTTTCATATTCCATGTTTTCACCACCAAAAGTCGCAGAATCCCCGCACCGCATCTTCATCCACGAAAATTTCCATTACGAATACTTGTTCTCTGCCACAGCACTGGCACACTTTACCGGTAGTTCCGTATGGTTTCAAAATACATGGTACGGTAGGAATCCGTACTTGTCTGCCGTGGTTCAGTCCTTCGGACGGATATTCTTTTCCACAGAATTTGCAAACAGCCGTTTTCCCGACGCAAACGATCATACTATCTCTTCCAGCTTCATAACCTCAAAATCTTCAAGGTTTGGGTGCCGTTTTTTGGCCGCGCGGCGGGCTGCCGTGTCCGCCTCTTCCTCGTTGTCCGCCTCAACCTCAAATTCTCCCAGACAAACCTCTCCGTAAGATTCGTAGGCCACAACTTCTGCTTTGTATTTCATTCTTCGTTAGCTCCTTTCGGCGGATCCGGCAGAGGCATCCAGTGCGAAACTCTGTGCCCCGCTGGATTCTCCGAAACACATCGTCCCAGATCGTCAAACCACGAATTGCCTTCCAGCGTACCTTCCGTCTGATCCCCATCCTCGTAGTAAAGCCAAACCGTGTCACTTACTTTGGAAAAAGCCGGGTTATTGCCTCGCGGGTAAGGCGTGTGATGCTTTGGCGGAAGTTCCACCTTCACATCCCGCCACCACAGATTGCTTTGCGGTTCGATTGTCGGTTCCACAGAGAGCATTTTCTCCACCATCTCGACCACCTTCGCCCGGTCTTTTCCGCACCCTAGTGCTCCCAGCAGGCAGCTTTTCATGGTGCTTAGCTTTAATTCAAAAGCAATCGAATTTATCATCCGCTGCTTCATTCTCCGTTCTCCTTTCCAATGTCCTTGAATAAAACTTCCTCGTTTTTCTTCCAGTCATAGACTTTGCACGGAATATCCGTTCCCGGCACGGTCTTTTTCAGTCCGTCCATCTGCAGGACGTTCTGCGAAATAATTTGTGCAATCAGTGCAGCGTATCCAATATCTGGCGGAGACCCAAACATTTCCGTCCAATTTTCGATGAACGTCAGATACAGATTAGCTCTTGCGAGAAGTAAGCTGTCGCCCTGATACTCATATCCATATATCGATCCGTACGCGCCGATCATAAGCGTTTGTTGTTTGGACGGGTCCGTTTCATTTTTCCGAATCGCTTTCAACTTCCTGTCCAGAATGCCTACACGGTCTGAAATCGCAACGGGTTCTCCTGTAACCGGGTCGTATCTGCTTGTAAGGAACGGTGCCTCTCCGCAGGTGACTTCCAGGCACTTCGCAAATACAAATTGTTCCAGATCCCCCTTGTTTAACTCCCTCTCTGCGTGGTCTGCCATTTTGCTTACCACCCACAGCGGAGTGAACACCTCGCCCTTTTCTTTTGTGCGGTTCTTTTGTTCATCCGGCTTTTTCCGCGCACGGGGAACCAGCGGGATTTTTTCAAGCTGTTCCATCGTGATTTCATCCATTGGTCCACAGCCCGCCTCTGGCGGTGGATTTGTTGCCCAGATAATATTTCTTTCGGCAGTGTAGTCGAATAGCAAAATATTCATTACCATCCAGAACGTGGTGTCTGAAAAATCAATCATACTTTCCATTGGTCAGCCCTCACGAGGATTGTGTTTTCTTCTTTCAGCCAGTCTTTGATGCAATGGAAGCAACGCCCCCGGTTCTGGCATCGCTCTGGGTCGCGGTGCTTGATAAGGCCACAGATTCCCGGTGTCAGGTTTTCGGTAATATCTTCGTCCGTCATGGAACGGATGAAGTCTCCGTTATTCATTTTCCATTCCTCCCGCTCTTGTTGCGCTTTCCGCCGCCGGTTCGCTTCTCTTCCGGCTGGATCAAATCCAGCTTGATGATTGGCTGCGGTTGGTCCGAGCGGTTCAGCGGTTTATCGAACGCCACATTCATCCAGTCGCCCTCCGGCTTGTCGTGCCATGCCAGCGCGTGGCGAATGGCAAGCCATACCTGTTCTGCCCGGTACGGCACCTTCATTACGTCTGAAATCGGGGCGGGGAGAACGCATCTGCTGTACAGCCTTTCCATTTCTACCCGCATGGTATCTCTGCGGTCAATCGCAATGTCAAAAGCGTTTTTGCGCTGTTCCTCGTTCTGAAACGCATTGTTTTCCGCATCCGAGTAGAATTTTGCAAAGCACAAATCGTCAGCCAGATCCCAGAACTGTCCCATGTGCAGCCGCAGATACCACTCACAGGCAGTCTGGACAGCCTCCGCCACCGGGCGGCTCATGGTCAGCGTGACAGTTTCGATCTCTGCCGGTGCATCACTTTTCTTCTTCGTCATAGTTCTGTTCCTTTGCTCCCGGCCAGTTACGGCGCTGGCTGCGCTCAAACTTCCGTGCCATCGCCGCTACCTGAATAGCCTCCACAGCCAAGGCAACCGCCCGGTCATACACGCCCTTCGTGGAGATCTGCGGATTGTTGGAGTAAACGCCCATCCACATTGCGTTCAGTTCCCGGCGCAGAGCATCCATTTCCCGTGCAGTTTCCACGGCTTCTTCCTGGATCACAGCCACGCCCTCATGGTTACTTGCAAACATCCGAAACTTCCGGTTTGCCGCGGCCAGTTCAACTTTGACCAGCCGCTTCACATCATTCTTCACAGCGTCCATGTTATTCCTCCACAAAAACCACATTGGTCCAGCCCGTTTCATACTTTTTCCCGTTGACATTTACCGAAACAACCGGCCATCTCCAATCCCAGAAGCTTTCTTCGCATACGCCCTTGTCCAACAACGTGCCATCCGGTGAATAGACATACACCGTCCTAACCGAATCTTCGTCCGTTCCCATAGCTTTGTCAGCTTCGCATCCTGCCATCGCTCCGCACAGTGCAGCCGCGCTGATTGTCAGCGCCAACGCTTTCAAGACCTTACGCATTTTCTTCATCCTCCTTCTTGCTCAAATCCTCAACGTCCGCAGCGTCCGTCGTTTTCGCCACCATGTTGGCAAGATTTCGCAGTTCGGATTTTGCCAGCGATTCCATCTTCACGGGAAGCACAGCGCCGCGCACCACCATGCCGTCTTTGATAACATAGTAGCGGCCGCCGCCTGCCATCTTTCGCAGGCAGTATTTGAAATACCCGCTCTTGCGGATTTCATCTGCCACCGGCAGGATCTGCTTTGCATCCGCAAAGCCTACCGTCCCGTGGTGCGGATCAATCATCGGGATCAAATCGTTCCCGCAGTACCGGATGCTGATTCTGCCGGTCACGCAGTCTACTTCTTCGTCTGCTGTGTCATCCAGATTCATGCCCCCGATGCTCCGAACTCCGTTCGGGCAAGGATCTACGTCGAACTGAATATCTTCCCACTCACTCTTGCTGATGCCCAGAAGCGTTGCCAGTTCGCTTTCGTTCTGCGCCTTCGGAAATCCGGTCAACGGAAAGATTGCCGTTTTTGTGCCGATATACAAGTCGCATCCCGTGCTTTCTTCATAGAGCACCTTGTAGAGCTTGCAGTATTCGTCAGCCTTGATAAGTTTTGCGATTGCCGCCAGTTTCATTTGTAACTCCCTTCATTTTCGATTGTCTGAACTTCAAACGTCTTGTACTCTCGGTAGTGATCTTCTGCCATCTTTTTTGCCTTTTCAACGGCTTTCTCTGCGCTGGTTGCTGTGAGCCTATAAGGCAGCCACGCGGGCAGGCCGCTTTCGCCGGTTGCTTTCAGCAGGATATAATACCTTTGCATTGGTGCGTCCTCCTTCCGATTTTGGGCAATCCCGGAGTTGAACCGGGTGCGGGCCTGTTCCCATGCTCACAAAAAAGACCGCCGCGGCGGGCGGCCTTTGTAATGGAGTGCGCTATTCTGTTTTTAGAATTTCTTCCGCCTCTTCCTTGTGTTTCAGCACGCTATCCCTGCAAGTCGTGCCCTTGTCCCGGATCTTTTCCAGCGGGCACTTTGCGCACGGCAGGAAGTTCTGCCGCATCTTTTTGCAGAGAACGTTCCTTGCCGCCAGAATCTCCTTCCTCATCATGCGAACAGATACGTCCAGCAGTATTTAATCAGCGCAGCGGGCACAAAAAATATCACCGCTGCCCACAGCGCCACGCCCAGCACAAACAGTAAGATTCCCAGTGTCTTTACAAGTCCTTCCATGTCGTCCTTCCTTTCTACTTTTCCGTTATGATCCAAACCCTGTGCCGGCCGTAGCCGTCCCAGTTCAGTGCATCCGTATGGCTACCGGAAACGGCAACGTCCAGATGCTTTCCCTTGACGCTGGCGCCGGTGTCCTGAACGATTCTCACGCCCACATCCTCAATATAGAGGACGGTTCCGAATGGAAAAACGTCCGGGTCCGCCGCCACCGTTACGCCACCTTCAACCGGTGCGCCGCTGGCGGTAATTCCCGTTCCTGTTCCGCAGATGTGCTCCCGCTTTTCTGTGCAATATGCCGTGCAGAGGAAGTCTCCTGCATCCTCTACCAGCAGCTTCCCGTCAAGCCGATCCCTCGCTTCCAGCGAATCCCGCAGGGTATCGGCATACCCTGCAATTTCTTTCGACACGCCCTCCCAGTCCTCATACCGGGACTTGTAGATGTCTCGCTGGCATTCCAGATCATTGATCCGGTGGTAAAGCGTAGTCGTCTGTACACCAGCGATCAGGACTACCACCAGAGCGATTTTTCCTACATCAATTTTCACGGCCCTTTTATCCTTTCTTTTCTCGTCTTGCACGGACGGCCAGCATCGAACTGGCTCACCTGTTCATGGGGGATTATCAGAAGCAGGTGCATCCTCTATGCGTCCGCATATCAAACCCGCCCGGTAAAGAGAGTGCCGGGCGGGGCGGCCGCGGCAACGGCCTACCGCTTTTGTCCTGAGCGGATCGAACAGAGCATTTCTACGCTCATGCTGCGGCGCACCCGTTCTCGTCAACTCCATGCGGGTGCGTCTTTCGCGGAAATGGCAGCCCGGTCTTTCACCGGGCTTGAACGGAAAGGAGGACGCCGCTGTACAGCACCATTCCGCTATGCCGGGCAACCGGTTTCAAAGTTTCCCGGCTTTCATGGAAAACAACTCAGGCGCAGATGGGGTCTGACCCCATTCGCAGCGCTTCCGCCTATAAGAAGCACTCTGCGCCATATAAAAAGCAGCCCCGCTTCTGCGGTGCAGGGCTGCTTATCTTACGTCAGAGAAGAACTATGCTTTGTATCAGCAGCATTGTTTTTCTCATAGTGTTTGCACTCCACGTTGTAACCGCTGCACGGTGCACACTGGGCAGCGGTTATTTTGAACGTGTGCTTGCACTGTTCTACGTCATTCTTCTTTGCGCCCCTGTGCGGGGCAATTCTGGTATGTATGCTCCTCGCCAAACTCTTGACCTTCCTCGCTTTATGTAGGTAGCTGCACCGTCCAAGCGGGGAAGGGTTTCTGCGCTTATCCTGCACCGCTTCCCAGCGCTCTGTCGGATTGAAGTTTTTCCGTGACTTTGCCCAGATTTTGAAACTACTGAAGCTGCTTTCCCATGTTCCTAATGTTTCATCTGCCCACTTGAGCATTTCTTTTACGGCTTCCGGTAATTCAAACTTTCCATCGCATAGAGGTCCCGGTACTTCTTCAACATCCGGCATGGTCGCCGGTACTTCTATTCGCTCACCGTTCGGCGTATCCATGTAGGCAGTGCACCCGTTCACTCTCCTACCTCCATGATGTGCGTTGCGATCATGTCAGCCATGTGCAAGCACAGGACTTCCGGGTATCTGTCGTATGCCTTGCTGAGAGTGTTCCAGTCCCGTTCTCCGGTATAGGCGCCCATGTGCCACCGGATTGCCAGAATTTCCTTTTCCGTCAGGTGGATCCAGTGCTGAATATTGATTACGGACGCTTCACCATGCCCCAGCAAATCCGTATCTCTATACTGATAGCTTCCATCCTGCTTCTGGATGTAATTTCCAGCTTTGCAAACGTCGTGGAGCAGGGCTGCGGTCAGGACTGCGTTCTTATCGCACCCTGCAAACTGCGGCATATTCTCGCACAGTTCCAGGGCAGCCCTCGCTACGTTGAGTGAGTGCAGCACAAGGCCGCCGGGGACGTTCAGGTGATGCTTTGCGCTGGCTGGCGAATTGTAGAAGTCCGTTTCTTCCAGTACAATCATCAATGCCATGCCGCCCGGTCTGCCCTCAATGGCCTTCGTCAACAGCCGCTTGTACTCTTCTTTCAGGAGTTTCTTGTCCATGGTCGTTCTCCCTTACGCCTTCTGCGTGGCATCCTGGGTGGTATCGGTATCCACGCTCTTGTCGGCGGCTGCGGCGTTATCTGCTTCCTTTTCTTTCCACGCCTCTTCCAGCGCCAGCGGGAGGGCGAAAGTAACGTCTGCCAACCGTAGCTTTGCATCATCCCAGCTGTCCGCGCCCAGTGCGATGGTCTGCGCCACCACGCTGATTGCCAGATTCTGCAGGGTAGTGGTTTTGCCGTTCAGGCACATATCCACATGATCCTCGTTGTTCAGCACCACTTCGGTCTTTGCCTTGTAATCTTCTCCCATGTTGTTTGTCCTTTCTGTACTGCGTGAATATTCGGTCAATGGTGGTACATTCCGGGGTTAGCACCGGACGGAAGGGAATGCACCCCCTCCTGCACTGGCTGTACCATATCAAAAGAGCGGCGTCGGACAAATGATACCGCTCCTCCTGCCCATGCGGACCGCCCTGCCGTGTTCTTTCTGCCCCCAGCAGGTAAGGCCCCGGCCTTGCGGTAGCCGGGCGGCTTTCCCTCGTAGTTCAGCCGCATGGTGGGCGGGTAGGTCTGCCCATGCCTTTCCGGTTCTGTCAGCCCCAGTCCCGGACTTCGTTGTTCCAGTCGTAAGCCTTGTTGACCAGAGTGTCCAATAGCACCGGCACTGCCCATGCAACAGCAATGAGATCCGGGTCATAATTGATTTTTGTCAGCCAGCAAACGCCCCAGATCACGGTTGAAAAAATGCCATACAGAATACCGAACACCAGCAGGCTTTCCCCCAGGTGCAGCGCATCGCGGCGGAACTGCCGCCAGTTAAATGCCTTGTTGAAGTTTCTAATCGCCTCGTGAAGTTTTTCAAACACCATTTTGTCCTCTCTTTGCATTTAGCCTTTCCTGTAGTACAATGAGCATGGAAAGGAGGTGATTTCTTTGAAGCGTTCTGAATATAACCAGATTGTCCTTGCCATTGTCGAAAAGGCAGAATCCGAATTGAACAAAGGAGTAAAGGAAGCATACCGATCCGGCGGTCAAAGTTCCGCCCTTGCCTATCTCGCAACTTCGATTCCTGACACCGTTGCTCACATGGTTTCCGACATCCTCAAGCAAAGTGGGGTTCTTCATTTTGAGGATGATGGCTCTCCAGATAGTGAGTAAATTCTCGCATCTGCTCTTCTGACAGCGCTTCCTTATTGGGGACGTTGAACGGTTGCGGCCTTTGCAGTTCCAGCGCAAAGACCGCAATTTCTTTTGCCTCGCCAGTGATTTCAATTTTCATTTTTCGTTTCGCCTCCCTCCATGTGAAACAGGCTGGTTTGACTTGTATACTCTGCAAATCGTTCTTCTTCCAGTTGGAAATAGAACGGATCAATTTCAAAGCCGATAAAATCAAGTCCCGCCTCATAAGCCGCTATGCGGCTGCTTCCGCTTCCAAGGTGGGTATCAAGAATCTTTTGCCCCGGCTCTGCATAGTTTTTGAATATCCAGTCGTACAAGGCAACCGGCTTCTGGGTCGGGTGGATCCTCTTTTCGTTCAGGGATTTGTTTCCCTGCATGGTGCCACCTTCTGCAATGCTCTTTCCTTGCATCATGCCGGACCACATATAGCGGAACAGTCGCACCGATGTAAATAAATCGGTCGCCGCTATCTCGCAGTCTGAAAAGCTGGAACTTCCATTGCACTTGTCCCACACGATCCGCCCGGTTGCAAACTTATAATCAAAGTAGTTGCAGCCCCACACGATGTAGTGTCTGGAAACGCGGAGCAGTTCTCTGAAATACTCCGGTCCCGGCCTAATCCATGCCGGTGAAATCGGATAGTCCCGGTGTACGCCTATCTTGCTTACCTTGGAGCCATAAAAGCCCCGGCGCTCTGGACCAGAGAAGTATGGTGGATCTACAACGGCCAGATCAAAGTAATTATCCGGGAACAGTTCCATTGCCGGAACGCAGTCCACGTTATAGCAATGGTTCAGCTTAAACACCTCTCCCATCGCTTTCACTCCGCCGGGCGGTCAGCCCAATACCTGAGCTGCTGCTTCTTGTTGTACAAGCGCTGCTGTCCCAGCGCTGCGCTGTACCCGGCGCGGCCATTGGCGTCCATCTTGCCGGTGTCGCCGCGCTTCAGTTCCTTGTAGATGGTCGAATAGTTGAACTGCATTGCCCTTGCGATCCCCGCCACGCTCTGCCCGGCATTGTACCGGGCTTCCAGCGTCTTGCGGTCATCTTGGGTCATGTGCTTTGCCATGTCCTACTTTTTCCTCGCTTTCCCTAAAAATGCGCAAAAAAATAACGCAAGAGAAGTCGCTAAGATTTCTCTTGCGTTTTCTCTTGCGTTTATTTTACAATCTCACTTGTTTTGTATAAAGAATTTCTTGTTTTTTCTCTTATTTGCCCGTGTTCATCCCGCTCAGGCCCGCAACACCCATGCGGTTGAGGGCGTATCCCTTGCCGAACATCAGATCGTATTGCAGCATCCAGTGCTCATTTGTCCAGCGCTGCTGGAACTCCGTGGGCTGCTGGGTGGTGGTGCCGTCCAAATTCATAGTAGTGCCGCGGGTGCAGCTGCGGCTGGCTACCCGCAGCTGCCGGTTGAGGAACTGGAAATACAGCGGCTGCTCCAGCCCGAACAGCTCCATCATCACCGGGGAGATATCGTAGGCGGCAATAGTGCCAAGATCCACTTGCTGCTGGCTGTAATTCGACCACATCAGCAGCGTGGTCTGGTGCAAACGGGGGTCGGTGCTGGAGCCGCTTGCGTATCCGGTGGTAGTGTAGACATCGTAGTTGGAGTCGATGGGGTTATAATGGTCGCCCCAGAACACCAGAATGACCGGCTCGTCCACCTGAGAGAAGTACGCCGTCAGCTTGCCCAGCATGGCGTCTGCATCCCGGATGCCGGTAGCGAAATCTTCCAGCGCACCCACGGTGCTGCTCTTGAGCCCCACCGGGTGGGATACGACGTGCACCCGCTCGTCGTCCGGGTAGTTGTCCCTATTATAATTGGTATGGTTCTGCATGGTGACCGCGTGCAGGAAGATGGGCTTATCAGAATCTGCGCTCATCTTCTCGTACTGCTGAATGATCTGGTCGGCCATGGAATCGTCTGTCACAAGGCCGCTGGTCCAGTAGTGCTTGCGCACCTTGGTCACGCCGTGCATATCTTCCAGACTGATAAAATCGCTGAAGCCGAGGTTGGGGTAGGCCTTATCGCGGCTCCAGTATTTTGCCCAGAAGCAGTGCACCGCAGCGGTCTGGTAGCCCTTGAGTTTGAGGTAATTGGGCAGGGCGAACATGGGCTTTGTGACGTGCTGCTGGTAGGGCTTGCTGCCGCTGGGCAGGAAGGATACCGAGTAGCCGGTCAAAGCTTCAAACTCCACATCACAGGTGCCGCCGCCAAAGCTGGGGCTGTATGCTCTGCCGTAGGCGCTGGTCTGCTGCAGAGCGTGAAGGTTCTGCGATACATCGGTATCAAAGGTGATGCCGTACTGTTCCAGTTCGGAAACATCCCAGTAGGACTCATCCATCACATAAATAATGGTAGGCTGCTTTGCCTGCTCCTCTTTAGGGGTGGTGGCGGCATAGCTGCCCGCATACATGGGGCCGGTAGAGAATTTCTCGCTCTCGGCTACGTTATCCAGAATATCGTCCACCGCCTGCTCCGAGTAGCCCTCGGGCTTGTCGATCTCCAGATTGGTGAGGTTGGTCATAAAACCGGTAAGTACACCGTAGTAACGATAGTAGCGGTCCTGCATCCACGCATCCGGCGTGATGCCCAAGACCTGCGTAACTGCGGGCTGTAAATAAACGCCGAAAACCAGCAGACACAGCGCCGCTGCCGAAGCACCGGTGCCCGCAAGCCTTGGCAGCCAGCGCTGGCGCAGCCGCCCGCGATAAATAAAGAAGCTTGCCACCGTAAGCGCCAGTACCAGCACAATGGAGACCACCATGCTGGTCTGCAGCTTGAGCCCGGCAGCAGATGCCACACCGGCAGCCTCGGACACCTGCATCAGATCCCACGGCAGAAAGGGCTCGCCCCGCAGCTGCATGGTATAGAAGTTTACCGCGCAGGGCGCACAGCCCAGAATGGCCATGCCCAGCGTAGCAAGCGGCGGGATGCGCAGCACCCAGTCCAGCAGCTCCCACACCAGAAACAGCAGCAGCCATGCCAGCAGGTACGCCCCGCAATGGGGGAAAATAAAGCTGATAAAGGTATCAGCGGTCAGCGACCCACGCGCGATCCACTCGCCCAGCAGCAGCACGATAAAAGAAGCTGCCGCCGGGAAGAGCATCCGCAGGGTCAACAGCGGTCTGGATGTTTTCATAGTCGATATCCCTTTCCACGTCCCGAACCCTATTTCCAAAGTGGCTGTGCTATTTGCACAAGCCTTTCGTGCCTATTATAGTCACTTTGCCGAAAATGTCCATTCATGATTTTACAAAAATTACGGTTTTATTTTTCAAAATATTCCCCTATTTTTCACAGACCCAGCTTTGCCCGCAGCTGCTGCCAGAAGCCGTGAGGTGCTGCCGGCGCTTCGGGCACGGCAGTGTGCACCAGAATGGCGTCCGTGCCGATGGTCTCGATCTCCTGCCATGGGATGGTCAGGCTTTCGTCCCGGCCCAGCAGCCCCAGCAGACGCGGCCTGCCCAGCAAGATCAGGCTTTGCAGCTGCGCCGTTGCGGGGTCAAACTCCAGATCGTCCGCGCGGCCAAGGCACACCCCCTGCTCCAACTGAACGACCTCTTTCTCGCATAGTTCCCGGATCGTCACAGCGCTCTCCCCTTTCTGCCACAGCATACGCCGGGGCGGCATTTTCTATGCCAAAGGGGTGGAAAGCACCCGCCCAGTTGTGGTATACTATGGAAAATATCTGAGAAATATATCCAAAACAAGCGAGGCAGCAGTTATGTATAAAAGTATTATTTTTGATATCGGCGGTGTGTTGGTGGATTTTGACCCCAAGGCATACTTAGTAGACCGGCTGTGCAACGCCGAAATGGAAGAAAAAGTCTACGACCTGACCTTTGGCAGCGAGGAGTGGCAGCTGCTGGACGCTGGCAAGCTTTCCCGCTACGATGGCAATCAGCAGATGCTGGAGCATGCCCGTGCCGAAGGCTGCGCCTTTGAGGTGCAGGGCGTGCTGGACGACTGGATGCACATTCTACGCCCGCGTCTGCGGATGCTGGAGCTGGTGCGGCGGCTGAAAAGCCACGGCTATTGCGTGTATTACCTGAGCAACATTCCGCAGGACGTGCTGGAATTGCTGACCGAGCGCGGCGTGCTGGCTCAGTTTGACGGCGGCGTGGCCTCCTGTGAGGTTCAGGTAAACAAGCCCGACCCGCAGATCTACAAAGCGCTGCTGAAGAAATATCAGCTGAAGGCCAGCGAGTGCGTATTTATCGATGACAGGCTGGAAAACGTGCAGGCCGCCTTTGCGCTGGGCTTTGCCGGCATCCAGATGAAGGACAGCGTAGGCACGCTGATCCGCAGCCTTGCCACCTGTAACGTGACACTGCGCTGAGTATTGATCCAATAAACGCAGCAGCCCCTGCCGGAAAAACTTTTTTCCGGCAGGGGCTGCTTTGCGTTGGTGGGAACTTACTTTTCCTCGTAGCTCTGGCAGTAGTGCGGGGTCTCCACCTGCTGAGTGGTGCAGTTGCACTGCTCCGTCACCTTGATCTGCGGCAGATCACATTTGCAGCCGTCCACATTGTGGCAGCACGCGCAGACATCACAGGTCACGCCGATGTTTTCCATGCTTATCACCTCTTTGTCCATAGGTTGCCCTGTGGAGCAAGGGTTTATACATGGGTTTTATCCATTTGCTTTTTTGGCTTCCCGCTTGGACTTGAGCGTGACCGCCACATGCCTGATAGACAATACCGGGTGCACCGGCAGCATACGCGGGCCTGCCCAGCGCATGACAGCACGAATTTTCTCCCGCATTTCCGGTTTATAGCAATGGACTTTGCAGGCGGAACAGAAGGTCTTTGTTTCCATAAACGGGCACTTTTCAATGCGCGCAAGCGCATAATCGTGCAGCTGCTGGCACTCCGGGCATAAAGTGCCCTTGGGGATGCCATGCTGTTTGCGGCAGTAGAGTGCGATCATCTCGCTGACAAGCAGTTTTTCATCTGCACGCTTTTTATCCAAGTTTTTGGGGGTCTGCTGCATCGGGTCCGTTCCTCCTGATCGTTCTTATTCTCTTTTACGGCTTGACCGGCGCGCAGCGCGGCGTACTGCGCCGCGCAAAAGCGCAAAGCCTACCGTAACACTGATTGCAGCCGCCATCTCCATATACACCGCCTTTACCAAAAACGGCAGGGGCTACCGGATTGTTCGTCCGTTTTCCCCTGCCGCAAATTCCACTTTATACGATATTCTGTGCAAAGGCTGCTGCATTCTCAAAAGTTAGAATTGTCTAACTTTCATTTCTATAAAAATGCCGAAGTACGGCAGTTCATAGTTTAGCGCAGCAAACCGTTTTTGTCAAGAGAATGCTTTCCTTGCAAAGTTTACCAAGCAGCCAGATCTGCGCCCAGCTTACGGCAGGCAGCCTGCACATCATCATCGGGGGTTTCGTTGCAGATGAGGCCTTCCTCGCTGAACAGCTGTGCGCCGTCGTCCTGTGCGCGCTGTGCCCAGTCGCGCATCCACTGACCATCACCCCAGCCGTAGGAGCCGAACAGTGCAACCTTTTTGCCGTTCAGAAAGCCTTCCAGTGCAGCAAACATGGGCTCGAACTCGCTCTCTTCCAGCTGCTCCGCACCCATAGCCGGGCAGCCAAAGGCCACCACGTCAAACTCTGCCAGCTTTGCGGGGGTCATCTCGGTGCAGGGCACGATGGTGCCGTTGGCACCTGCGCCCTCGGCGATGCAGTTTGCCATGGTCTCGGTGTTGCCGGTGGCGCTCCAGAATACGATTGCTACTTTGCTCATAAAACTCTACCTCTTTCTCTGTGTAGTTAGTTTAGAATAACTTCATGTTCTGTAAAAATGCGTCCGTGTTTCATGACGCATTTTTGTAGTTAGCTTTTTCTAACCACCAACAGGATACCACAGCCCTGCCCCGCTTGTCAAGGCATTGGTGCAATGTTTGCATGATGCAACAATGCTGCCTTTCTCAAAAGTGCGCAAAGCGTGCGTTTCAGCCGCCCAATACGCGGAACGCCACCAGCAGCACCCCGTAGATGACCGGCTGGTGCAGCAGATACAGCAGCAGTGAATGCCGTCCAAGCCAGCCCAGCGGCGGGCAGACCGAGCGGCGCAAGGGCTCCATGCGCTGCCTCCCTACAACGCCGTAGAGAAAGTACCCTGCCCAGAACAGAAACAGCCACGGCAGAAGGGCAAAATAATCCGTAGAATAGAACCACCACGGATAAAATCCAAAGTACGCTGTAACGTAGTTTGCATACAGTGTCTGCGGCAGCCAGAGGCGCAGACTGCCAAAACCCAGATAGCCTGCCGAAACATTGCGGGTCAGGGCAAACAGCACTGCGGAGATAGCAAACCCTGCTGCGGGTGGAATGCGCCGCAGTGGCTTTTCCAAAAGGCCGGTCAGCAGCATAGCGCTGCCCAGCAGGGTCAGCACACCAAAAACGACCCTGTCCTCCGGCATAAAAAGCAGCGTGACCGCCGTGACAAGCGCCCCTGCCCCAAACACCTGTGCGCCACGGCGCAGGGTATGATGCCCCAGCTGCACACAAAAGCCGGACAGCAGAATGAACACCCAGCAGATGCTCTGCTGCCACAGATGCCCGGGCAGGCCATAATACCAGTCGGCCTGAATGCCGAAGAGATTGACCAGATCCCAGCAGCCGTGATAGAGCATCATGCTAACTAAATCCAGCCCGCGCAACTCGTCCAGAAGGGCGTAGCGGCCAGAAGTGTTATTGTACTTCACGGCGTTTTCCTTCCCTTTTGTCACGCTGTTACACCGTTTTTCGGCGCAGCAGGCTCATGGGCGGCAGTTCCGGGGTGGGCATGGTGTATTTTTCCATGGCGTGAGGGGTGCTTTCCACCCGCTCCCCTGCTTCGTTCTCGATCCATTCCGGGGTAAGCGGGATGCTGCGTCCGTCCGGGCACAGTGCCTCCAGCGTATCCCCAAGGCTCCACTTTCCGCGCTGCTGGCAGTGGGCGATGCCGTTTTCCCAGCTGTCCACCGTGCCCACGAATTCCCACTCGCGGATGTAGGTAGCGCTGTCGGTGGCCTGCTTAGCCTGCTCGCGGCCAAAATAGAAGCCGGGAGAGTAGTGCCGGTGGCTGGTGCGGGTAAGCTCTGCGTACACCTCCGGCGGCAGTTCAAAGTTATCGTTTGCCGGGTCGGCCAGATAGGCGTCCAGTGCCTTGCGGTAGGCTGCGGTGACGCTGGCAACATAGTAGAAGGTCTTGGCGCGGCCTTCGATCTTCAGGCTGTCCACGCCCGCCTTGCAGATCAGGTCGATAAAGGGCGCGGTGCACATATCGTTGGCGTTAAGGATGTAGCTGCCGTTCTCGTTTTCGCCGATCTCGTACAGCTGGCCGGGGCGGGTCTCCTCGCTCAGGTAATACTTCCAGCGGCAGGGCTGGGCGCACTGGCCACGGTTGGCGTCGCGCCCTGCCATGTAATTGGACAACAGACACCGGCCGGACACGCTCATGCACATAGCACCATGCACAAAAGCTTCAATTTCAAGCTCCGGCGGGGTCTTATCGCGCAGGATGGCAATATCCTGCAAGGTCATCTCCCGCGCCAGCACCACGCGCTTTGCACCCATTTTGTAGGCGGCGCGGGCGGCTGCCCAGTTGGTGATGCCGGTCTGGGTGGAAAGATGCACATCAATGTCCGGGGCAAAGGTCTTGCAGGCATCCAGCACACCAAGGTCTGCCACGATAAAAGCATCCACACCGGCCTTGGCGGCTTCCTTGATGGCCTCCGGCAGGCGGTCGGCTTCCTCGTTGGTAGGCAGGGTGTTCATGGTCAGGTAGACCTTGCGGCCGCGGGCATGGGCGTAGATAACGCTTTCCGTCAGCTGCTCCGGGGTAAAATTGGCCGGGGCAGAGCGCATACCAAACTCCGGCAGACCGCAGTAAACGGCATCGGCACCGTAGTTGATGGCATAACGCAGACGTTCCGCATCGCCCGCCGGGGCAAGCAGTTCCGGGATCTGTAACATTTGTAGGTTCCTCTCTTATGTATCACAGTTTTTAACTGGAAATGGGCCGCTGCACCGTGTTTTTTAGTGCAGCGGCCTTTCCTCAGTTTTTCAGGCTTTTGTTCACAGCTGCGGCAGTTTTGCAGTTTGCGTTATGCTCTGCCAGCGTGTGGGCGTAGTAGTAATTGCCCTTGAGGTCGGTCACAAAGAAGTAAGCGTCCTTGGCTTCCTCATCGGGCTGCGGCTCCAGCGCCGCTTTGATGGCGGCAAGGCCGGGGTTCGAGATGGGGCCAGCGGGCAGGCCGGTGCAGCTGTAAGTGTCGTAGGCTGCAAGGATATTTTCCGGGATATCATCCCAGCCGCCGTAGTAGGGTGCGACCCAGTTCCAGAGATAGTTATTGTCGGAATCGCTCTGGATATGGCTGGAGGTGTTGCTTTGCAGCCGGGGGTAGGGCGAGCCCTCCGCCAGACGGTTGCGGAACACCTGCGCCACATTGGAGTCCTGGCTGTTGCCCGCTTCCTCCTGCACAAAGGAGGCAAGGGTGACCAGCTCCGGCAGGGTCATATCCTGCTTTTTGAGCGCTGCGTACATTTCCTTGGTAAATTGTGCATCGAACTGGGCGTAGAAGGTAGCCACATAGTTGTGCACCGTGTCATCCTTCAAAAACTCGTAGGTCTCCGGGAAGAGATAGCCCTCACACTTCATAAAGCGGTTCGGGGCATCCTTATCCTCCGGGACATACTGCCAGAAGGTATAAGCGCTGAAATCGCCCTCGTTGGCTTCCTTCAAAAACTCCTCAGCGGTGCACAGACCGGCGGCTTCCATCTTCTGGGCAATGGCAATGGCTGTGGTGCCCTCCGGGATGGTCACACGCACCGTTTCTGCCTTGGCGTACTGGGAAAGGGTGGCAATGATCGCATCGTAGGAAATCGCACTGGTCTGCAAGACAAAATCGCCATACTGCAGCTTTGCGGCAGCGCCCTTTTCCCCCACATACCAGCGAAACAGGTAGGCAGAGCGGATGACGCCCGCCTCCTTCAGCTTGTTGGCGATCGTGGCTACGCCGCTACCCTGCGGGATGCTTACAGTCACCTCTGTGCTGCCGGGTGCACCATTGCCGTGAATCTCATTGTAGGCAAACCGCACCGCTGCGCCTGCTGCCAGAAAAAGCAGCAGAAGCACTACCAGCAGAATTTTGCCTGCGCCGCCCTTTTTGCGGGCGGCATGTGTATCGTTGTGTGCCATACGCACCTTCCTTTTTTCAGTTTTCCAGCATCAGACGCAGATAGCTTTCGCTTACGTCAAAAGGCTCTGCGTCAAAGCGGATCATGCCGTATTCCTGCCGGGTGCCCTCGCCCAGAAACAGCGGCTGGGCAGCGCCTACCGTGATGACCGCCTTTTCCACAATGACTTCCTTCTCGCGGGCAGCTTCCATCAGGATCTCGGCGGCGCGGTCGCTGTCGGCCATCATCTCCACAAAATACAGGGTATCCTCCTTGCGGAAGTAGATGCCGTAGCCATGCTCGTTGGACACGATGGTAGCACCCCGGGCGTACAGCTCCTGCAACACCACCGCCATGCGTTCCGGGCTCAGCTGCACGGTATCCTTCCAGAACTGCTCCCGCAGCTCACACAGCTTTTTGGCCGTCACAGTGTCAAATTCCGCCTGACTCCACAGGTTGCGGCTCACCTCACGGGGCAGGCAGCGCAGAGCAAAGGCCTGTGCAAAGCCCTTATCCT
Source organism: uncultured Faecalibacterium sp. (assembly GCA_934539245.1). Classification (GTDB taxonomy): domain Bacteria; phylum Bacillota; class Clostridia; order Oscillospirales; family Ruminococcaceae; genus Faecalibacterium. The sequence continues at coordinate 47,379 of CAKTCK010000010.1, read as the reverse complement.
GCAGCAGAGCGGCCTGTGCCGCATCTGCCGGGACCGCCACGGTGAAGCCTGCGCCCCGCAGCTTTTGCTGGGCGCACAGGGTATCCAGCAGACCCGCCAGCAGCAGGCTGCCCTCACCGCACAGGCACAGGTAATTGCCCGTGCGCCCCTGCAGAGTGACCGGCACAGCCAGCGCAGCCGCCACGATGGTGTCGTTTTCATCGGCTACATAAATGTTCTGCACACCGGCAAAGCGTTCCAGTACCATTTTTGCAAAATCTTCGGTATCATGATGCTGGCTCTGCCACAAAGCCAGCACTGCCGCCTCGTCGGACGGCTGCATCAGACGATACATCGTTCAGGATGCCCCCTCTTATCATATTTTATCGTTCAGCCCAGTGTTTTCCGGGCAAGCTGCTGCACCTCTTGCTGGATCTCTTCAATACTGCGCATGGCGTCCCCGCTGGTGCAGTGCACGGTGTCCCAACCAAGATGCCGGGCGCAGAACTCGGCAGCGGCGCGGCTGCGCGCCAGATAGGCGGTATCCTTCTCGTGCACGTCCTTTTTGCTCTCGTCGCCGTGGTAGCGCTGGGTCATCAGGCGCTGGCTGACCGCCGGGTCTACCTGCAAGTAGATGACCCTGTCCGGTGCGGGAAGCCCCAGCAGACGGAACTCGTAATCAAACAGCCAGTGCAGATATTCCTCCCACTGCTCCTGCGGCAGCTTCGAGCACTGGTGCACTGCATTGGAGGTGGTGTACCGGTCGGCGATGATCACACCGCCCTGCTCATAAAAGCTGCCCCAGCTGGTTTTATAGCTGGCATAGCGGTCTACCGCGTAAAAGCTGGAGGCCGCATAGGCGTTTACATCGTCCGGGTGCTGGCCGAACTGCCCCGCCAGATACATCTTGACCAGTGCGCTGGAATCGCTGGCATAGTCCGGGAAGGTGATCTTCTGCACCGGTACGCCCTGCGCAGCGAGATGCTCTGCCAGCAGCTTTGCCTGTGTGGCCTTGCCGCTGCCGTCCAGCCCTTCCAGCACGATCAATTTACCCTTGCTCATACGGCGGCACCTTCTTTAATAGCGGCATATTTTGCGCGCACCTCGGCGGTTTTGCCGCAGCACATTTTGCCCTCCGGGCAGGGGCCGCACAGGCAGGCGGGGCCTGCCTTGGCAAAGATATGGGGTGCCACCGGGTACACCAGCGCGAACATTTTTTCGGCCAGTTCCCGGATCTCCCACTGGGCGCGGTTGCAGCAGCGCAGCTGGAAGAAGTTCATCAGGCTGCGGGCGTTCATGGTGACCACCATTTTGGTCTCGCAGGCGTTGGGCAGCACAAAGCGGGCGTCCTCGTTGGCCTGTTTAGAGGCCTTGGCGCGGGCCTGCTTTTCCGGCATTCCCTCGGCAATCAGACGGGCGGTATGCCCCTCCTCCAGCTTATGGGCAAGGTCGAGATAACGCTGGGCGTCCTCCTCCATGCTGGCAAGGAAAGCCGCTTTTGCTTCCGGGATGGCTTCGATCTCCGGGGGCGTCACATAGCGGAAATCATCCAGACGCACATAGCGCTGACTCTGCACGCTGAAGGACGCGATGCGGTGCCGGGTGATCTGGGCAAGCAGGGTGCGGCTGACCCCCTCGATGCCAAAGGTAAAGCTGGCGTGCTCGATGGGGCTTGCATGGCCAAGGTCGCTGAGCATGGTCAGGAATTTTGCAGTTTTTTCCTCGTCCAGTCCATCCAGAAGGTCGGTGATGTGGGCATCGGAGTAGCAGAGCTTTGCGGCAGCAGCCACCACCTTTTCCGGTTCCGGGGTATGGGCGATCAAACGAACAGTCATCATAGGGTCATTCTTCCTCCGTAATCTTGGTCAGGGGCGCAAAATTGGCCATCGTTTTCTTGATGCCCACTTTTTCAAAGTTGATCTCTACGATCTGATCCCCGGCAGCGGGCTTTACCTTCAGCACCGTACCGCGGCCAAATACTTTGTGCTCCACGATGTCGCCCGGCTCGTAATGCTTAGAATTGGAAATTGTCGATTTTACGGTGGAATTTTCTGTAAAGCTATATCGCTTTACAGAATTTTTCGTCGTATTACTGTCAGAATATGCAGAGCCAAATCCACCGCTTCTGGTAGTCGGCTGGGTGGAGCTGTTGCCATAGTGACTGCCAAAGCCGGAGGAAGATGTGCTTCTTCCGCCGTAAGAGGAGCCGAAGCCACGGCTTTCACCGGCGTTATATTCCCGGTTCAGGTAGCCGCTGCGGTTATTTGCACCGTAGCCAGCACCATAACCGCCGCCGTAGCTGCTGCGGCTATAACCGGAGGGGCCGGAGTAGCCGGATGCCCCGCCGGGCACGGTATCGCTGTAACTGCTGCCCCAGCCGCCCATGCGGGAACGCTGTTCCAGCACCGGGCTGCGGGTCTCCTCAATATATTCCGGCTCGATCTCACGCAGAAAGCGGCTGGGCTCGTTGCGCTGGGTGCGGCCGTACAGCATGCGGGTGACACTGTTGGAGATATACAGATCCTTTTTGGCGCGGGTGATGCCGACGTAAGCCAGCCGGCGTTCCTCTTCCAGATCCGCTTCGGAGTACATGCTCATCTCGCTGGGGAAAATGCCTTCCTCCATACCGATGAGGAACACATAGGGGAACTCCAGACCCTTGGCAGAGTGGATTGTCATCAACACCACCTGATCGCTGCTCTCGTTATAGCTGTCGATATCACTGATGAGGGCGATATCCTCCAGATAGCCCTCCAGCGTGGCTTCCTCGCCGTGCTGGTCGCAGTAGTTTTTGACGTTGTTCACCAACTGACCCAAGTTCTGCAGACGGTCGGCGGCATCCTCGTGCCCCTTGGCGGCGTCTGCTTCCAGCATGGCCTTATAGCCGGTCAGCTCGATGACATCGGCGGCAAACTCGTCCAGCGTGCGGGTAGCAAGAGAGTCCTGCAAACGCTGGTAGATCTGCCAGAACTTGAGCAGCGGCATAATCGCGCGGGAGAGCTTTGCGTACTGGTCTGCATAGCTGATGATATCCAGCATACTGACCCCCTGCTGCCCGGCAAGGTCTGCAATGACGTCCACGGTGGTGGCACCGATTTTACGGGCGGGCTCGTTGATGATGCGGCGCAGCCGCACATCGTCCCGGGGATTGGCCACGATGGACATATAGGAGTGGATGTCCTTGACCTCCTTACGGTCGTTGAAGCGCTGCCCTCCCACGATCTTATGCGGGATACCTGCACGGGTGAAGTAGCTTTCGATGGGGGCAGACTGGGCGTTCATGCGGTAGAGGATGGCGTGGTCTGCCAGATGCCCGCCCTCCTTCAGGTGCTGGCCGATGACGTCCGCGATATGGCTGGCCTCGTCCTGCTCATTCTCGGCGGTATACGCCTGCACCTTATCACCCTCGCTGTTGTCCGTCCACAGGGTCTTGCCCTTGCGCTCGGTGTTGTGCTGGATGACGCAGTTGGCTGCATTGAGGATATTAGAGGTAGAGCGGTAGTTCTGCTCCAGACGGATGGTCTTGGTGCCGGGATAGAGTTTTTCAAAGTTGAGGATATTTTCAATGGTAGCGCCGCGGAAGCGGTAGATGCTCTGGTCATCATCGCCCACCACGCAGATGTTGCGCTCCGGCCCGGTGAGCAGGCTGACCAGGCGGAACTGCGCCACGCTGGTGTCCTGATACTCGTCCACCAGCAGGTAGCGGTACTTGTCCTGGTAAAACTCCCGCACCTCCGGGTGTTCCGCCAGCAGCTGCACGGTCTGATAGATGAGGTCATCAAAATCGAACGCACCGGCCTCTTTCAGCTTTTTCTCGTAAGCTGCGTAGATGCGGGCGGTCTGGGTGCTCTTCACGTCTCTGGCGTGGTTTGCAAGCGCCTGCTCCGGGCTGACCAGCTGATCCTTCCAGCGGCTCATCTGGTTGATGGCGGCTTTGATGGGCAGAAATTTATCGTCGATGCTCAGCTCTTTATACACCGTTTTCATCACACGCTGGGCATCGTCGGTGTCGTAGATGGTAAAGCTGCGGGGGTAGCCGACCTCCTCTGCCCAGCGGCGCAGGATGCGCACACAGGCCGAGTGGAAGGTGGAGGCGAACACCTCGTCCCCTTCCTCGCCGCCCAGCATCCGGCGCAGGCGCTCTTTCAGCTCCCCTGCCGCCTTGTTGGTAAAGGTAATGGCCATCACGTTCCAGCTGCGCACCGCGTTGCGGCGCAGCATCCCGTCCAGCCAGCTGGGGGCGTCTGTACCGGTCATAATGGCGGTGCGCAGGGCTTTAACGTCCTCCTCGGTCACCGGGCGGGGCGTTTCCTTGGAGCCATGCGCCGAGCCGAACCGGATGAGGTTGGCGATGCGGTTGACCAGCACAGTGGTCTTGCCGCTGCCGGCACCGGCAAGGATAAGCAGCGGACCGTCCGTGGTAAACACAGCCTGCCGCTGCATATCGTTCAGACGGCCGAATTGCTTTTCAATGTAAGTATCACGCAGGGTGCAGAATTCCTGCCCGAGAGATGCTGCCATGGTTTCACCTGTTTCCTTCGCTGTTATTCATACCGTATAGTATAACACATTTCGAAAAAGTTGTACACCAAAACTGCATGGAGTTACAGCTGCTTTTCCAGCAGATAGCGGTCGTAGCCGCCGTACATCTCCCGGCGGCAGCGGATGACGAAGCCGCCAGTCTGTGCGTTGCGCAGGCTGTAACTGTTATCCGGGCTGACGGTAGCGCCTAGATGGGTGATTTGCGGCGGCAGTAACGGCAGAGCCGCTTCCAGCATGGCGCACTGCAAGCCGTTGCCCCGCCAGTCCGGGTGCACTACCGCACTGTCTGCGTTTGCCCAGTGCTGCCACTGGCTTTGCGGCACGCCCAGAAAGGCGGCGTAATTCTCAGTGCTCTGTCCGCACAGGCGCAGGATAAGATATGCGCCCAGCCGCCCCTGCTGCCACGCACCGATACATATCCCGGTGCGCAGATAGTCGGCAATGTTTTCCAGCGTATCCGGCACAAACTGTTCCGGGTGCGGCATGGCGGCGCGCACTTCGTTTTGCAGCGCGAACACCGCCGGAGCTTCGGCAGGGGTGCAGCGCCGTAGGGTGATGGCCTGCCGGGCAGGCTTGCCGCTTACTTTTTGCAGAAAATAGTCCATCTGTACTATGCCCTCCAAAATAAAATCGTACTTTTCAGCAGATTCCAGTATAAATGACGCTTTTCTAAAAGTCAAATTATGCTATAATATTAGAGAAGGGGCTGTGGAGGGATCCTCCCTGCCCGTTTGTATGAAGTTCGGGGCGGCTTGCCGCCCGGAAACGGAGGAACCATCCATGAAAGATCCCGCACTGGCATCGTCCAGCCGCTTGGGCGGCGCTGTGATCAGCGACCGCGTTGTTGCAAGCCTGCTGGAGGAGCTGTCCAACGGGCGCTATGCCCAAGCCGACCGCCTGCCCGCCGAGGTAGACCTTGCCACCGAGCTGGGGGTGAGCCGCACCGTCATCCGTGACGCGCTGAGCGAGATGGAGCGCGCCGGTTATGTGGAACGGGTGCGTGGCATTGGCACAGTGGTGAACCGCGCTGTGCTGGGGCTGCGCAGCCGCTTGGACCAGAAGCTGGAGTACTACCCTCTGATCCGCAGCTTTGGCAGCTACCCCCATGCCGACGGCATTCAGGTGATGCTTCTTCGTGCAGGCGAGGAGATGGCGCATTCGCTGGCTCTGGAAGTCGGCGACGAGGTGATCTGCATCAAAAAGCGCATCCTTGCCGACACCACCCCGGTGATCTATTCCATCGACTACCTGCCCCGCAGCCTGTTCGGCAACCGGGACTACACCCGCATCGACCTGACCGGCGACATCTTTGAGATCTTGGAGCAGGAATGCCACCAGCAGATCTCTTCCAACGTGGCGCACCTGAAGGCCAGCTGCGGCGACGAGGCCATCCGTGCAGCCATGCGTCTTGCCCCGGGCGAGGCCATGCTGCTGCTGGACGAAGTGTGTTTCAATCGTTTGTGCAGGCCGGTGATGCGCTCGCTGAGCTACTACACGAACTTTTTTGATTTTTCCATTTTACGCAAACTGCTTTAAACGGAGGTATCTTATCTATGCGTCATCTGATCGATCCTTTGGATCTTACCCAGCAGGAGATCACACAGCTGCTTGATCTTGCCGACCGTATCTGCTCCGACCCCGCCGCCTATCAGGAGGTGGCCAACCACAAAAAGCTGGCTACTTTGTTCTACGAGCCCTCCACCCGCACCCGCCTGTCCTTTGAGGCAGCCATGCTGAACCTGGGCGGCCATGTGCTGGGTTTCCCCAGCGAAAACGTGTCCAGCGCCACCAAGGGCGAGAGCGTAGCTGATACCATCCGGGTGGTGTCCTGCTATGCCGATATCGTTGCCATGCGCCACCCCAAGGAGGGCGCACCGCTGCGTGCCTCCCGCTACTCCCGCATTCCGGTGATCAACGCCGGTGACGGCGGCCACCAGCACCCCACCCAGACCTTGACCGACCTGATGACCATCCGCCGCCGCATGGGCAGGCTGGATGATCTGACCATTGGTCTGTGCGGCGATCTGAAGTTTGGCCGCACCGTCCACTCTCTGCTCAAGACCATGGCACGCTGCAAGAACGTCCGCTTTGTGCTGATCAGCCCGGAGGAGCTGCGGGTGCCGGATTATATCATCAACGATGTGCTGGAGGCCAACGGCATCCCCTACAAGGAGACCCGCAGTCTGGAGGAATCCATGCCGGAGCTGGACATCCTGTATATGACCCGCGTGCAGAAGGAGCGCTTCTTCAACGAGGAGGATTACATCCGCCTGAAGAACAGCTATGTGCTGACCCGCGAAAAGATGTCGCAGGCCAAGCCCACCATGGCAGTGCTGCACCCCCTGCCCCGCGTGAACGAGATCGCACTGGATGTGGACGATGACCCCCGCGCCGCCTATTTTGAGCAGGTGCAGAACGGCGTTTACGTCCGCATGGCACTGATCATGACCCTGCTGGGGCTTGCAGACCCCAAGGCACCGAAGGAGGAGAACTGATATGTTGAATATTGACGAGATCCAGAACGGTATTGTCATCGACCACATCAAGGCAGGCACTGCCGTTGGTCTGATGGATCTGCTGGGCATTGCGGGCAACCGCACTGCCAGCGTAGCACTGATCCAGAATGCACGCAGCAAAAAGACGGTCAGCGGCCGCAAGGACATCATCAAGGTGGAGGGCGATGCTTCGTGGCTGAACCTGGATGTGCTGGCTTATCTGGACCCGAACATCAGCGTGACCATTATTGAGAACGGCAAGGCTGTCCGCAAGGAGCAACCCAAGCCCCCCAAGCGCCTGGTGAACATTGTGCGGTGCAAGAACCCCCGCTGCATCTCCAGCATTGAAGAGGAGTGCGACCAGATCTTTGAGTTGAGTTCCAACGGCAAGTACCGCTGCATCTACTGCGAGCAGGAGCTGCAGGTAAAGCCGGAATAAATTTTAAAGTTTGGAATATCGGAACACCCATGGGCGTTCCGATATTCCATTTTCACAACTTAAATATAAAAAGGACTGCTATACTGGGCAAAACCCATGTAGAGCAGTCCTTTTTTGTACAAAAGAGAGCTGACGGAGCTCTTTGCAACGCACGTTCGTCCGGTCTGTCCACGCCATTCCCAAACAGTAAACAAAACCGGAATTGCGACGCATCGAGAAATTTTATCGACTGCAACCCCCAAAAAGGCTCGCCGCAGAAAGTCCCGTCAGCAAGGTACTGTGCATCCCCGCACAGCCTAAAAAGCAAAGGTTGACAGCCTGCTCACACGCACCGCAGGCCGTTTTCCATCCAGCAACAAAGCTTTTAAAAAGGAGGGTGTTACCCTCCCACCGCAACGTGACTATGTCCGCACGGAAGGCTTCCTTCACTGGGTTTAGTATAGCAGAGTTACGCTTCTGTTACACAAAAATTGTCATATTCTGACGGTACAGATGTCATGAGTTGTCGGTGGGCACCGCACAGGTAAAGCGGAACCAATTATCCCGGCAGCTCAGAGTATACTCCGCACCGTGGCGCAGCAGCACATCCCGCACATTGGAAAGCCCCATGCCGTGGCCGGGCTCTTTGCGTGTGGTGCGGGGCAGCTGACCGTCAGGCGGCAGCTCCACGTCCCGCTGCACCCGGTTGCGCACCGAGAAAAGATATTCTTCCTCCGTTTTGCGCACACGCACATAGACCTCCGGCGGGTACGCCTGCGCTGCGGCACAGATGGCGTTATCCAGCAGATTTGCCAGCACGGTGACCATATCCACTCCGGTCAGCGGAAAATCCCGCAGGTCGCAAAGGTCAAAATACACGCTTACACCCTGTCGGGCGGCTTCCTCGTACTTGCGGGTCAAGATGGAATCAAGCAGCGGGTTGTGGGTATCCATAATGGTGGTGCTGGCCGCCACGGCCTTATCCACACCGGCAATATAGTCCTGTGCACCGGCCACATCTCCCTGCGCAAGCAGGGTGCGCAGCGCACCAATATGGTTGGTGAACTCGTGGGTCAGGCGGCGCTGTGCGGTATAGGAGTCCAGCAGAGCCGAGGCTCGCTGCTGCTCTAGTTCTGCCTGAAAATGCAGGCTGCGCCGCTGCATGACCTGATCGTTGAACATTGCTACGATGCACAGATGCACCATAACAGCCACCGTAAGCCCCACGGTCATCCCCATTGTGGCCATGGTGGCCCTTTTGTTGTTATCCGTGAGCATGAGCAGAATGTTCAGCACCACGACCACACCCGGGAAAAAGCTCATGGTCAGCGCCTGCAAGGGCTCCAACGCATTGCGCCTGCGCCACTTGCTTACCAAAAAGGCCACAGCTGCGCCCACCACCATATTTACCACCGCTATGATGATCAGACAGTCTGCGCGTTGGATGACCTGCTGCAGTTCACACTTCAATACCCACGATATGACATACCGCATACTGTTTTCGACCAACAGGCACATGGTACCGTTGATCAGGCAGGCGGTAAACTTTTGCCCCGGCGTGCCGCCAAACAGCATGACAGTGATAAACAGAAAAAGAATAGTAAGAGTCACTGCCTGCGGCGTAAAAAAGCCGGTTTCAAACACAATCGAGAGGGTCATTGTCAGCATTGTTATAATGCAGGAGCAAACCAGCGGATGCTTCACCTTGCCCTTGCCAAGGTAGGCATATTCCACCATGATAAAGCCGAGCCATTGGGTTATGCATACCCAGTGGCCGTACACATACCAGCGCCAGAATTCTTCATTCATCGCCGAACTGCCCCTTCCATTCCAGCCATGCGCTGCGGATGGCTGCAAAATCCTGTCGGCTTGCGTTCAACTCTACCCCGCTGCGCAGCTCCACCTTATAGTTGCGGATGGAGCGCACATATTGCAGGTTGACCACATCACTGCGTCCCACCTGCAAAAAGCCGTTTTCGTACAGCATGGCGGGCAGATCTGCGATCTTGCCGTAAAAGGTGCAGATAGGCTGGTGTGGGATATCGCCATAGACGTTGATCTGCCGCAGATTGCTTTCCAGATAATAGATCTGATCCAGCGGGATCTCGCTGGTGGTGCGGTTGTGGTGCACTTTCAGAGTCTTTTTGGGGTCGGTCATGCCGGAAAAGATATCCTCCAGACAGCTGGGCAGCTGGGCGGCAATATCCCGCTTGAGCAGATAGCGGTAGGCATTGACGGTATAGCCCTGCGGCGCAAACTCCAGATAAGCCGAGATGTACACCAGCACGATATCCGGGGCGACCTGCCGCAGCCTGCGTCCCAGCGCAATGCCGTCGGTGGTTTTCAGATCTACATCCAGAAACGCCAGCTGGTAGCGTTCCAGCTCCGGGGTGGCAAGCAGCTGCTCGCCGCTGGTGCAGACAGTGCTCTGCACCTGAATCTCCCGGGCGCGGAACCATTCCGAGATATACTCGTCCATCTGCGCAGCAAAGACCGCATCATCGTCACAGACCAGAATGTGCATGGGGGTGTTTCCTCCTTTTGAACACAAAAAAGCATATAGCAGTGTCCCCCGCCGGGAGAAGCACCCTATATGCTTTTATATTACACTTGTCCCGCCCGTTCGTCAATCAAAGACGGAGCGGACACCGGGATATTTTATGCAAGGAACTTGTCGTAGAGGCCAAACGCAAAGATGAACACCACGATGAGCGGCAGCACATAGGTCAGGTAGCCGCGCATCCAGTCCTGCACCTTGAGCCCTTCGCCGGTATTGACCTCTTTTTTGTAGTTCTGCCAGCCCCAGCCGTAGCGGGTAACGCAGAACAGCAGATACACCAGGCTGCCCAGCGGCAGGAAGAGGTTGCTGACCAGAAAATCCTCCACATCCAGCACAGCGCCGCCGAACACCGCAAAGCCATCCCATGCCCACAGGTTATAGCCCAGCACACAGGGCATGGACAGAAGGATGATGAGCACAAGGTTTACCAGACTGGACTTTTTACGGCTGCAGCCGGTCAGTTCCATGCCGCAGCAGATGATATTTTCAAACACTGCCAGCACGGTGGACATGGCGGCAAAGGCCATGAACAAAAAGAACAGGCTGCCCCACAGCCGTCCCATGGACATATTGGCAAAGATGTTGGGCAGGGTGATAAAGATGAGGCTGGGGCCGCTGGTCTGGTCTACATGGTAGGTAAAGCAGGCCGGGAAGATGATCAGACCGGCGGTGATGGCTACAAAGGTATCCAGCACCACGATGCGGACAGACTCGCCCAGCAGGGAGTGCTCCTTGCCGATATAGCTGCCAAAAATGGACATAGCACCGATGCCAAGGCTCAGGGTGAAGAAGGCCTGATTCATAGCGGAGACCAGCGTGTTGACCACGCCCACCTCCTGCATGCGGGCAAAGTCCGGCACAAGGAAGAAGGAAAGGCCCTCCTTTGCCCCGGGCATGAACAGGCTGTTGACAGCCAGCACCACCATAATGAGGAGCAGGGCGATCATCATGCCCTTGGTCACACGCTCCAGACCGCTTTGTAGACCCTTGGCGCACACTAAAATGCCCACTACCACCACAAATACCATCCAGAAGGTCATGGTGGCGGGGCTAGCCAGCATTTCGGTAAACTTACCGGCCACCTGCTCTGCATTGAGCCCTGCCAGCTTGCCGGCGGCAGTCATGTAGAAATAGTGCAGCATCCAGCCCGCCACGGTTGTGTAGAACATCATCAGCAGGTAGCAGCCGATGAGGGTGAAGTAACCGTGGATGTGCCATTTCTGCCCCGGCTTTTCCAGCGCCTGATACGCCCGCACCGGGCTTTTGCGGGAGGCGCGTCCCACGGCGAACTCCATGGTCATGATGGGCAGACCCAGAATGACCAGAAAGATCAGATAAAACAGCACAAAGGCACCGCCGCCGCCCTGACCGGCAATATACGGAAACTTCCACACGTTGCCGATGCCGATAGCGCAGCCTGCGGAAAGCAGAATAAAGCCCAGACGGGATTTCAGAGTTTCTCGTTCCATGATTCGATAAACTCCTTACTTCTGCTTCCGGGGTGCGTTTTTACCCACAGGGCCGCGGGGACGGCGCTCGGCAGCCTTGGACTGCTGGGCAGCAGAGCGGGTCTGCGCACGACCCTTGACGGCTGCGGCGCGCAGGCCGTTCACCTCGGCCTTGGTCAGCTCGCGGTAGGTGCCGGGCTTGAGCATGCCCAGCTTGACCACGCCCTCGGCGTTGCGCTTCAGGCGCACCACCTCAAGACCAACGCTCTCGCACATCCGGCGAATTTCGCGGTTCTTGCCCTCTTTCAGGGTCATCTCCATCACGGTGCGGCCGGGCTCGTCAGTGACCACATTGATGGCACAGGGCATGGTCTTGGTGCCATCATCCAGCACAACGCCGCTGCTCAGCTTGAGGATAGTGGCCTCGTCGGCGCGGGGCTGCACGGTAACGCGGTACAGCTTGGAGATGCCGCCGGAGGGATGGGTGACGGCCTGCGCAAAGGCACCATCGTTGGTCATCAGCAGCAGGCCCTCGCTGTCCTTATCCAAGCGGCCCACCGGGTACAGGCGGGCAGGGATGTCGCTGACCAAGTCCATCACGGTCTTGCGTCCCAGTTCATCGCTGGCGGTGGTCACATAGCCACGGGGCTTGTACAGTGCCAGATAATACAGCTGCTGGTTTTTCTGGATGTAGATGCGCTCGTCATCCACATGGAGCACGTCACGGTTGGGGTCCATCTTGTCGCCCACCTTGACCGGGTGGCCGTTCACCTTGACGCGACCCTCGGCAATGATCTGCTCAGCGGCGCGGCGGGAGCACAAACCCTGCTCTGCCATGATCTTCTGAATACGTTCTTCTGCCATAATATTACTCCTTGTGCGCCTCACGGCGCTCAAAACGCGCACCACTCCCCTGCATTTGCGGGTCACGGTGCGCGGCTATATAAACCGCAGACCAAAAGGTCTGCGGCTGCGGCTTGATTTGTATAAAGGGTTACTCTGCCTTGGGCTCCTCTGCGGGGGTCTTGTCGTCCTTTTTGACCAGCGTAGTGAGCTTTTCCACCAGTTCGGGCAGCATGGTCAGGGCGCGGTCGATGCTGTTAGAGCTATCCGACAGCTGGATGGTGCGCACGCAGCCATCCTTGATGACCAGAAATGCCACTGGCTGGATGTTGACACCGGCACCGGAGCCGCCGCCGAACAGATCCTTGTTGGCAGCGTTCTTGCCGTTAAAATCGGTGCCGCCGGAAGCGAAACCGAAGCTCACCTTGGACACCGGCAGGATGGTGATGCCATCCTCGGTGGTGATGGGCTTGCCGATAATGGTGTTGGAGTCCACCATCTGGTGGATCTTCTCCATCGTAACGTTCATCAGACCCTGAATAGGATGCTCTGCCATAAAACAACTCTCCTTTATTCATCCGTGCAGGCAACAGCCCGCCGGAAAGCATTCTGATATAGATTTAGTGTATCATCTTCAAATAAAAATGTCCAATACTTTTTTGCGCCAGAACTCATACAGCACCCGCACAGCGGCAATAACGATGAACAGCGCCTGCGCACTGACCCGGAAGGATACCCTATCTTGCACAGTGGGCTGGGCGCTGCCGAAGTCCGGCAGAACGTGCAGCTGGTCAAATTCCAGAAAGAAGAAATGGTCCAGCACACCAAGGGTCGGGTACAGCCACGCCTGCAGCTTGCCGTAATCGCGGGCAGCTGCGGCGGGGTCATCGCCGCGCACGCCAAGGCAGACCGAGATCTTTGTAAAGCGGATAGCGCCAAACACCGCCCGCAGCAGCGTACCCACGCCCCGCAGCATGGTGCAGACCACATCCAGCGTGATCTTTGCCTTTTGGCGAGGCGGCTTTTCAGCCTTGGGCTTTGCAGGCTGTGCGGCCTTTTTTTCAGCTTTTTTGCGCTTGCGCTCCGCACGCCATGCGCGGAATTTTGCTTTCAGCCTGCCGGTAAAGCCCTTGGGCTCCTCCGGCTGGGCGGGAGGTTCAGGCTTAGGATATTGGAACACCGGGAAGGTGATGCCCAGAGCCCCGGCTTTTACGGTAAGGGTATCGTTTTGCCAGCAGACATCCGCGCAGAAGGGGCACAGCAGCAACAGCGCCACCAGCACCAAAATGATCAACAGCAGGATGCCCACCACCTTGAGGATGAACAGCAGACAAGCGCCCACTGCGGAAAGAACTATGCCCATGGGTCAGCCCTCACTTTCGGTCGGATCATCTGCCGGTGCGTCGCTGTGCACCGGCGGCAGGTCTGCCAGACTGGACAGACCGAACACACGCAAAAATGTATCGGTGGTGCGAAAACTGACCGGGCGGCCCGGCAGATCGAGGCGTCCGGCTTCTTCGATCAGCCCCTTTTCCAGCAGACCGGACACGCTGGAAGAGGAATCCACGCCGCGCACCTGTTCAATAAAAGCGCGGGACACCGGCTGATTATAGGCGATGACGGTCAAGGTCTCCATGGCCGCAGGGCCAAGCGGTACGGCGCGGCGGCTGTCCAGCACGCGGCGCACACAGTCTGCCCACTGGGTCTTGGTGGCCAGCTGCCACCGGGTATTCAAGTGCAGCAGACACAGGCCGCTGTCCTCCCGCTGGTAGCGGGTGTGCAGGGTCTCCAGTGCAGCATCCACGCTGGACTGGGGCAGCTGCACCGCCTGTGCTAGCTTATCAGCACCTATGGGGTCGCCGCAGGCAAAAAGCATGGCCTCCACGGCGGCAAGGATCTGTTTCTGGTTCATGGGTTCTCCTTATTGCGTTCCGGGCGGGTGCGGCGCATGGTCAGCGCTCCCCGGTCGTCCAGCGCGATGCGTCCGCCGCGCACCAGTTCCAGCAGCGCCAGAAAAGTGGCTACGTTGGTGCTGCGGCTCTGGCTGCGGGAAAACAGCTGTTCCATTTTTGCCACAGTGCCGCCCAGCATCCGGCGCAGGATGTACACCACCCGGCTGGTGACCGATACCATGGGCGCGGTGACCAGCGGCTCAAACTGCTGCTGGGTGGGCACGCGGCGGGTCTTGGTGCGGCCTGCCAGCGCCTGCCAGTAGTCCGCCAAGATCTGCGGGGCGTGGTGCAGCGCGTAGGTGTTGTCCAATTCCATCTCCATAGGGCAGCGTACAAACACCGGAGCGGTCTCCCCTTTTGCGCGCAACAGCTCTGCCACGCGGCGGCACTGGTCGTACTCGATGAGCTGGCCTGTAAGCTCCTGCTTCATGCGCTCGCCCTCTTCGCTGCGGGGCAGCAGCAGAAAGCTTTTCATCTCCACCAGATGCGCCGCCATCTCAATGAAGGCGCTGGCGGTCTCGGGGTCTGGGTCGGCCTGCTCCACGGTGCGGGTGTACTGATCAATGAGCTGCAAAATGGGGATGTTGTGCAAGTCCATTTTATGTTTGGCCACCAGCGCCAGCAATAATTCCAGCGGGCCGTCAAAATCCTCCAGATGGAAGGTCAATTCCTCTGCCACTCAGATCACCGCCCCAAGGCTGCTGGCATAAACGGCGTAGGCGATCTTATCAATATACCCGGTGCCCACACCCAAAAGTGACCACACCACGTTGTTCAGGTAGTACAGCGGCACATCCAGAAAGCCGCCCCAAACCGCTGCCAGCATAACGATCATGATATATTTTTCGTACCGCATCAGACCAAAGTAGATGCGCTGCGGCAGCACCACAAGCAGAATGCGGCTGCCGTCCAGCGGCGGCACTGGGATCAGGTTGAACACTGCAAGGCTGACGTTCATCAGCACCAGATACCGCAGGAACATGGCAATGTAAATGGTGGCGTTATTGACCGGTGCCCAATAGTACATCACCTTCCATGCCACCATGCCAAGGTAAGCCAGCACAAGGTTTGCCACAGGGCCGGCCAGTGCAGTGAGCGCCATACCCCACTTAGGGTTTTTGAAGTTGCGGGGATTGGTGGACACAGGCTTTGCCCAGCCCACACCTGCAAACACCATGCATAAGGTGCCCAGCAGGTCAAAGTGGGCAAAAGGATTCAGTGAAAGACGCCCCTCGCGTTTGGCGGTGGCATCGCCCAGCAGCCATGCTGCCAGCGCATGGCCAGCTTCGTGAAACGGGATGGCTACCAGCGCCACCAGTGCGCGAATGATATAATAGGTTGCCTGTGCGGTCATGTAAATCTCCTGTCAAAACGAATTTCTTCCTTTATAATACTATTTTTTTGTGCTCCGCACAAGCCCCACAGCGCCGGGAATGCAAAAAGCTGCAAGAATTTTTAAAAAAGGCTTGCTTTTTCTTTGCATCTCTGGTAGAATAGTCAAGCTGATTATTTTGATTCCATACTTCACTGTAGGAGGTGCAATTACCATGGCTAAGTGTGAATGCTGCGGCAAGGGTGTTACCTTTGGTATCAAGGTCTCTCACTCTCATCGCCGTTCCAACCGTACCTGGAAGCCGAATGTCCGTCGTGTCAAGGCGGTCGTGGAGGGCTCTCCCAAGTATGTCTACGCATGCTCCCGTTGCCTGCGCGCTGGCAAAGTTACCCGCGCTGTCTAATTTGGTGTATGTGGCCGGTCACTTTGTCGAGTGGCCGGCTTTTTTATTTGCCGCAAGGAGAGGAATAAAATGTCTTTGCCTGTTGATCCCATCATGCTGCTGAGCGTGGTGAACCTGAAACTGCGGGATCAGTATAAGGATCTCGATGCGCTGTGCGAGGATCTGGAGGCCGACAAGGCCTGTCTGTGCGCAAAGCTGCATGCTGTGGGCTACGATTATGACCCGCAGCGCAACCAGTTTGTCTGATTATAGCTTCCAAATCCGGCACCGGTGCGCAGCGACTGTGCCCGGGCCGGTGAATGATAAAATAAGGAGTGCTTGATTTATGATCCAGGGTACCTATTACAAAGAGTGGAGCACGGTTCTTGGCCGTGAGATGGAGTTTAAGGTGTACGGCCATGCCGGTGTGCCGGTGCTGGCACTGCCCGCCCGCGGCGGCCGTTTTTACGACTGGGAGAACAACGGAATGCCCGATGCCATTGCCCAGCTGCTGAACGAGGGCAAGGTGCAGCTGTTTTGCGCGGATGCCGTGGACGGCGAAGGTCTGTTGAACGGTGATCTGCCCCAGCGCCGCCGCGCCGAGCTGCAGGAGAAGTATTTCGTCTACCTGAGCGCTGAGCTGGCTCCCCGCATTCTGACCCTGAACAACGCCAAAAAGGGCACCCGGATCTGGACTGCCGGTGTGGATTTGGGCGCTTACCACGCCGTCCACTGCCGCCTGCGCCGTCCCACCCTGTTTGCCGGTGCCGTGGGCATGGGCGGTATCTACAACCTGACCCGCTTCTGGGGCACTGACAGCGACGACATGGTGCTGCGCTGCTCTCCCATTGCTTACCTGCAGGAGAACGGCATTGCCAACAAGCTGGCGCTGACTAAAGCAGAAGAGAACAGCCTGATCCTCTGCGCCGGTCAGGGCGCTTACGAGGGCGATGCACTGGACGACACGCAGGCACTGGCTGATCTGCTGAAGGATCAGGGCATGCCCGCACATCTGGAGATCTGGGGCGGTGACGTCTCCCACGACTGGTACTGGTGGGGCAAGATGTGGAGCCTGTTTGCACCGCGCATTCTGGAAGTAAAGTAAGAGCTTACAACGAGGGAAAGCCTGCGGGGCTTCCCTCGTTTTCTTTTTTCTTGATTTCCTACTTGAATTGTCGGATATTATGTGCTATACTGCTGTTGCAAGAAAATATACCCCATGGGGGTTTATGAAAGGAGCGATTCTGATATGGAAGAGCGCAAAAAGCACTGTTGCTGCTGCGATGATGCGCCGGAAGCGAACACTGCGGCAGATACCGCTGTCCCCTGCTGCCGCCACAAAGAGCGCAGCCCGGAGGAATACAAAGCCCTGCTCAACCGGCTGAACCGCATTGAAGGGCAGATACGGGGCATCCGCGGGATGCTGGAAAAGGATGCCTACTGTGTGGACATTCTGGTGCAGGTAGCCGCAGCCAATGCGGCGCTGAACAGCTTTTCCCGGGAATTGCTGGCGCAGCACATCGGCAGCTGCGTGGCGGATGACCTGCGTGCCGGCAGCAATGAGAAGCTGGAAGAACTGCTCCGGCTGCTGACCAAGCTGATGAAATGACCGCCCGCCGGGCAAACTGACCACAAGGAGAAATAGCAATGGAACAATTCAACGTTACCGGCATGAGCTGCGCGGCCTGCTCTGCCCGGGTAGAAAAGGCCGTAAAGAGTGTGCCGGGCGTCACCGGCTGTTCGGTAAGCCTGCTGACAAACTCCATGGGGGTGGAGGGCACCGCAGAGGATGCCGCCATTATCCGCGCTGTGGAGCAGGCCGGTTACGGTGCAAGCTCCAAAAAGGCCGCCGCAGCCACTAGTACCAGCGCAGAACTGGACGCGCTGGCCGACCACGAAACGCCCAAGCTGAAACAGCGGCTCATCGCCTCGCTGGGCTTTTTGCTGGTATTGATGTACTTTTCCATGGGGCACATGATGTGGGGCTGGCCGCTGCCCCGCTGGTTTGACGGCAATCACATTGCCATGGGGCTGGTACAGCTGCTGCTGGCAGGCATCGTGATGGTGATCAACCAGAAGTTTTTCATCAACGGCTTCAAGGGGCTGGTGCACCGCTCCCCCAACATGGATACGCTGGTAGCTATGGGCTCGATGGCAAGCTTTGTGTGGAGTACCTACGCCCTGTTTGCCATGACCGATGCGCAGCTGCACGGCAACGAAGAACTGGTCATGCACTACATGATGGAGTTCTATTTTGAGTCTGCCGCCATGATTTTGACCCTTATCACGGTGGGCAAGATGCTGGAAGCACGCTCTAAGGGCAAGACCACCGATGCGCTCAAGAGCCTGATGAAGCTTGCCCCTAAGACTGCTACCCTGCTGCGGGACGGCGCCGAGGTGACCGTGCCCATTGAACAGGTGCAGAAAGAGGATATCTTTGTGGTGCGCCCGGGCGAGAATATCCCGGTGGACGGCATTGTGCTGGAGGGCAGCAGCGCCGTGAACGAGAGTGCCCTGACCGGCGAGAGCATCCCGGTGGACAAGGCCGTGGGCGATAAGGTAAGCGCCGCCACCACCAACCAGTCCGGTTATTTGCAGTGCCGTGCCACCCGCGTGGGCGAGGACACCACGCTGGCACAGATCATCCGCATGGTCAGCGATGCCGCCGCCACAAAAGCCCCCATTGCAAAGATCGCAGATACTGTATCCGGCTTTTTTGTGCCTGCGGTCATCAGCATTGCAGTGGTCACCACCCTTGTCTGGTTGCTGCTGGGGCGGGATGTAGGCTACGCGCTGGCGCGAGGCATTTCGGTGCTGGTCATCAGCTGCCCCTGTGCGCTGGGGCTGGCAACACCGGTGGCTATTATGGTGGGCAACGGATTGGGCGCAAAAAACGGCATCCTGTTCAAGACCGCTGCTGCGCTGGAAGAAGCTGGGCGCACCCGCATCGTGGCGCTGGACAAGACCGGCACCATCACCTGTGGCGAGCCTACCGTCACCGACCTTCTGCCCGCTGCGGGCGTGACCGAGACCGAGTTGCTCACGCTGGCAGCTGCGCTGGAGGGTCACAGTGAGCACCCGCTGGCGCGAGCTGTGCTGGCCTATGCGGAGGAAAAGCGGCTGGAGCTGCCCGCTGTTACTGATTTTACCGCCCTGCCGGGCAACGGACTTACTGCCAAGCTGGAGGGCAAGGAGATCTTTGGCGGCAACGCTGCCTTTATCGGTGCAAAGGTCGCTATCTCTGCTGCGCTGCAAACGCAGGCTGCTGCGCTGGCTGCACAGGGTAAGACGCCCCTGTTCTTTGGCGGTGCAGGTCGTCTGCTGGGCGTTATCGCGGTAGCCGATACCATCAAGGAGGACAGCCCGCAGGCCATCCGGGAGCTGCGGAATATGGGCATCCGGGTGGTGATGCTGACCGGCGACAACCAGCGCACTGCCGAGGCCATCGGCCGACAGGCCGGGGTGGACGAGGTGATCGCGGGAGTGCTGCCGGAGGGCAAAGAGGCCGTTATCCGGCAGCTGCAAAAGTACGGCAAGGTGGCTATGGTTGGCGATGGCATCAACGACGCCCCTGCCCTGACCCGCGCGGACACCGGCATTGCCATCGGCGCAGGCACGGACGTAGCCATTGACGCTGCGGACGTAGTGCTGATGAACTCCAAGCTGTCGGACGTGCCCGCCGCCATCCGGCTGAGCCGCGCTTCCCTACGCAACATCCACGAAAACCTGTTCTGGGCGTTCATCTATAACATCATCGGCATCCCGCTGGCAGCCGGTGTGTTCATTCCCTTGGGGCTGACGCTGAACCCCATGTTCGGCGCAGCTGCCATGAGCCTTTCCAGCTTCTGCGTGGTGAGCAACGCCTTGCGGCTGAACCTGTTTGACCTGCACAGCGCAAAGCGTGACCACCCACCCAAACACGTCCCTGCCCTGCCCGCCGCCCTTGTGCAGCCCGCAGCGGAGGAAGATACAATTTACAAGGAGGAGACCGCTATGAAAAAGACCCTGACCGTAGAAGGCATGATGTGCCCCCACTGCGAAGCCCGCGTCAAGAAAGCGCTGGAAGCTCTGCCGCAGGTGGACGAGGCTGTTGTCAGCCACGAAGCCGGTACTGCCATCGTCACCCTGAACGCAGAGGTGGACGATGAGGTGCTGAAGAAGGCCGTGGAGGCGCAGGATTATCCCGTTACCGGCATCCAGTAAGATTCAGCCATCACAAAATGCAAGAGGCAGCTGCGCAGAAATTTACGCAGCTACCTTTTTTGTAGCGGGACGGTTTTGAATGCGCGCCGCGTTCGCTTTGCGCATCTTCAGAGGAAAGATCATTTTATATTTGCAAGCGGGGAAAATCTGCGGATCTTCCCCGCTTGCTTTTTCACGGGAGGACTCAACCGTGAGCGGCATTTTCACAGGCAAAGTCGCCATCAGGAGTGCAAAAAGCCCGCTGCAAGGCGAAATCTCCTTGCAGCGGGCAGCATTGATAACTGGGGAACCTTTATCAGACTTCGGTGTTGAAGTAGCGCTTCAGCAGACCCTCGAAGCCGCGGCCGTGGCGGGCTTCGTCCTTCGCCATCTCGTGGACGGTATCGTGGATAGCGTCCAGATTCAGCGCCTTAGCCTTCTTTGCCAGATCCATCTTGCCGGCGCAGGCACCGCACTCAGCCTCGGCACGCATCATCAGGTTCTTCTTGGTGCTGTCGGTCACGACCTCGCCCAGCAGCTCTGCAAAGCGGGATGCGTGGTCAGCCTCTTCGTAAGCATAACGCTTGTAAGCCTCGGCGATCTCGGGGTAGCCCTCACGCTCTGCCACGCGAGCCATAGCCAGATACATACCGACCTCGCTGCACTCGCCCTCGAAGTTTGCGCGCAGACCATCAACGATCTCCTGCGGCACGCCCTCCGCCTTGCCGATACCGACAACGTGCTCGGTGACGTAGGTGTTGCCCTTCTTCTCTACAAAAGCGGAAGCGGGAGCCTTGCAAACAGGGCACTGAGCGGGGATCTCACCCTCAGCGATATAACCACAAACGGTGCAAACGTATTTCTTCATAAGAATTTACCTCCATTCGATCTGTTAAAAACGATACAGGACGGAAACCACCCGCCTGTTGCTTCTATGCTGGGCAGCTGCGCTGCCGGGTATAGAAAGAGCCATGGAAAGAAGCTTTGCGCTTTGTGCACATCCCTTTCCATGGCTCTATTATAGCGAATAATTCCTAGTTAGTCAAGCATATTTTTAAGAATTATTCCTATTTATCAAAATCTGGCAGGATGCCCAAATTCCCTTGCGGAAAACTGGACGCATTACCGAGGATCAGACCTGCAGGTTGCCGCTGGTGGCAGCGTCGGAACCGGCAGTGGCGTCAAACTCGTAGTCGTTGCCGGGCAGGATAGCATTGAGCAGGATACCTGCAATCGCAGCCACAGCCAGACCGGACAGGTTGATGGTGACGCTGCCAACGGTAAAGCCAACACCGCCCACAGAGTTGAAGCCCAGTGCGCACACCAGAATGACGGCGGCAACGATCAGGTTGCGGCTGTTGGTGAAGTCCACACGGTTCTCCACCACGTTGCGCACACCGATGGCAGAGATCATGCCGTACAGCACAAAGCTGATACCGCCGATGATGCCGGTGGGGATGGTATTGATGACGGCCTCAAACTTGGGGCTGAAGCTCAGGATGATAGCCAGCACAGCGGCAATGCGGATGACCAGCGGGTCATAGATCTTGCTCAGTGCCAGCACGCCGGTGTTCTCGCCATAGGTGGTGTTAGCGGGGCCGCCCAGCAGACCAGCCATGGTAGTGGCCAGACCATCGCCCATCAGAGTGCGGTTCAGGCCGGGGTCATTGATATAGTTGTGGCCGACGGTGGCGCTGATGGCGGCGATATCACCAACGTGCTCCATCATGGTAGCCAGTGCGATGGGGATGATGGTGAACAGAGCGCTGATGAACTCCGGACTGCCGTCAATGGCGAACAGACCCATAGCCTCCTTGTGCAGGGGGATGCCCAGCCAAGCGGCCTCGGAGATCTTCTGGAAGTCCACTGCGCCGGTGACCAGTGCCACAGCGTAGGAGACCAGCACGCCGATGAGGATGGGCAGGATCTTGACCATGCCCTTGCCCCAGATGTTGCACACGATCACAGTGCCCAGTGCCACGAAAGCCAGCAGCCAGTTGGACTGGCAGTTGGTGATGGCAGAGGGTGCAAGGATCAGGCCGATGGAGATGATAATGGGGCCGGTAACCACCGGCGGGAAGAACTTCATAATGCGGCGGATGCCAAAGGTGGAGATCAGCAGACTGGCCACCAGATAGACCAGACCCGAGAACGCAATGGCAGCGCAGGCATAGGGCAGCATCTTGGTGTTGGCAACGGTCAGGTTGCCGTCGGCATCAGCCAGCATGGGAGCCACGATGGAGAAGCCGCCCAGATACGCAAAGGAGGAGCCGAGGAATGCCGGAACCTTCTTTTTGGTAACGAGGTGGAACAGCAGGGTGCCCAGACCGGCACACAGCAGCGTAGTGGAAACGCTCAGGCCGGTGAGCAGCGGCACCAGAACCGTTGCGCCGAACATGGCAAACATGTGCTGCACACCCAGAATAAACATCCGGCCGGTGCCCAGCTTTTTGGCGTCATATACGCCCTTGGAGTAATCGATCTTTTCGCTCATAGAAAACCTCCTGTACTGTTATTCCCAAAAAAAGAGGCATTGCCGTTGAAACAGCAGTGCCTCTGAATTTCAGGAACAAGACCTCCACACAAAAACGGGAAAGAAGCCGCTATGCAGTCGCTCACACTTAAACATTGTGCTCCTCCCCTTCTTTTTGTGTTCCTTCCAACAACCGGAACCGCTCCGGCAAGGCAGCAGCAGCGCTACGGCCTTTTTGATAAGTATAGCAGATTTTGGGCTTTCCAGCAAGGTGTTGACAGCTTTTTCTTGCCCGTTGCATCGCGCCGCGGGCTACGGGGGTTGCGCTTTGGGGCGGAATCGCCTATAATAGAGCCTGTTCTTATTCCCTACTATTATAATGTGTTGATATTGCAGGAGGCTCTATGCTCTATCTGGATTATTCTGCCAACACCCCTGTGGACGAGGAAGTGCTGCAATGCTTCTGCGAAGCAGAGCGGCGTTACCCGGGCAACGCCAACGCCCACCATCAGGCAGGTGCTGCCGCAAAGGCTGCTATGAACGAGGCGACCCGCAGCATCGCCCGCTGTCTGGGAGCGCCGCCTGCGGGCATCATCTATACCTCCGGTGCAAGTGAAGCCAACAACCTTGCCGTGAAGGGGCTGGCGGCGCTGGGAGGTGCAGCGGGCAGGCACATCCTCTCTACCCCGCTGGAGCATTCGTCCGTCAGCGGCAGTCTGGAGGCGCTGCAAAAGCAGGGGTACGAGGTGGAGCTGCTGGACATCCTGCCGGACGGCACGGTGGACCTTGCAGACCTGAAAAACCGGCTGCGCCCGGACACCGTGCTGGTGGCTGCGACCGCTGTGGACAGCGAGCTGGGTGTGGTACAGCCCATTGAAGAGATCGCAGAGCTTTTAAAGGCATATCCCAACTGCCATTTTCATGTGGACGCCACACAGGCCGTAGGAAAAATTCCCGTGCAGTTTGAGGGCGTGGACACCATGAGCCTGACAGCCCATAAGTTTTACGGGCTGAACGGCATCGGCGTGCTGGTAAAGCGGTTGGGGCTGGCACTGCCGCCCCTCATCCACGGTGGGGAGAGCACTACCCCCTACCGCAGCGGCACACCTACCGTGGCGCTGGCCTGTTCGCTGGCGCTGGCCTTGGAAAAAGCTGCTGCGGAACTGCCCGCCCGCGCAGCATTCGTCCGTAGCCTGAACGACCGGCTGCGTGCAGAGCTTTCCCGCTATCCAAAAGTGCGCATCAACAGCCCGGCAAATGCTGTGCCGCATATCCTGAACCTGAGTGTGCAGGGCGTAAAGGGCACCGTATTCCAGCGGGAGCTTGACGCACGCGGGGTATGCGTCTCGGTCAAATCCGCCTGTTCGTCCGACGGTCTGCCCTCCCGGGCGGTGCTGGCAGTCAGTCAGGACCGGCGCAACGCCCTTTCTTCATGGCGCATCAGCCTGAGCCACCTTACCACAGAGGAAGAAGTGACCGGCTTTCTGCACGCCTTTGCAGACTGCTATAACACGCTTGCCCGATAAATGAGCCGCAAAACCCGAACTTCTTGCAGCTGCCACTAACAAGCCAGAACAACGCCGGAAAGTCCGCAGACTATCCGGCGTTGTTTTTTCATAGGGAGGGTCAGCTTACAGCAGCCCTCTTTGAATCTTGTAGAAACGTTCTCAGAACGAGCCGCCTCCGCCGCCGTGGGTAGTGCCGCTGGAGGAGGTATGTGTGGAGCTGCCGCCGGAGTCGCCGGAGCTTGTCTCCTTTGGCCGCTCGGTGCGATGCACATCGCGGTACAGGAACAGATCCCGCTGGTTGGTCAGTTTCATGCTGCCCTGCCGCACATAGTTGGCAGCATCTCGCTGCGGTGCCACGCTTTTGAGCTGGCTCTTCATCACGCCGGTCACGATCAGCGCCGTCACCAGACCAATGACTAGCGCCACGCCCAGATATACGATTGAGAACGGCTCCTTGGGCATATTGTCTACATCGTAGGGGCGGCCTTCGCGGGCGGCGGTGACATACGCATCCGTCCACTGGATAAAGGTGCGGAAGGCGGCGGCGTAATCACCGTCTGCCATATCAGGGGTCATCTGCTCGCCAAGGTACTGGATGCCGGCATCGGTAAAGGCGGTAATGCCGTAGCCGCAGGTGGAGATATGCCACTTGCGGTCGCCTGTGCTTACTAGAAGCAGCACGCCGTCCCGGTTTTCACCATAGCCGAACTGGCAGTAATCATAGAGGTCATCGGCATATTTCTCCATGCTGGTGTAACCCTCGCTTTCCAGCGAGTCGATAGTCGCAATGGTCACATCAAAGCTCTGGCGGACACTCACTTTTTCCAGTGAAGCTTCCAGCTCGGTTTCCTCGTCCTCGGTCAGGACTTCTGCACTGTCGTTCAGGCGGTAATACAGGTCGGCAAAGCCGCCCTCCGCCGCAAAAGCCGGAACAGCCAGCGCAACCAACAGCACCAGTGCTGCCAGCGCGGCGCAGAGGGAACGCAGTCGAGTAGCAGTCTTTTTCATCTTCCGTTCCCTCCTTTACAGAATCCCTGCCAGCCACAGCAGCCACATGACCGCATAGGATGCAGCGCCAACTGCCGCTGTGAGTCCCAGCGTCCACTTGCGGGCGGCAGCCTTATCCACCGGCAGATTGCCCACAAACTTACCGGTCTGGCCGTTCATGGCAAAAATGTAGTTGTTACCGCGCCAGCTGGTGCTCAGCACCCACACCGGGAACAGCGCATATTTTGCCTTGCCGCCGTGCAGCTGGATACTGCTGTTCTCCATTTTCACGGAGTCGTAGCCGGTAACGGTCTGGGTAAAGGCATCCTCGGTGGACTGACGGACGCGCTCGTTGGCGCGTTCGATGCTCTTTTGGGCATCCACATCATACTTATCTGCCACATAGCCCGCCAGATACGCCGTCTTGAAAGGCACGGCGTCGCTCATGGTAAAGGGTTCGATGGATTCCATCAGGTCGTCTGCCATCTTGGAGGAGCCATCCACCGGAACAGCATCAAATCCCAGCACGCCGTCCCGGCGCACGGAGTAGTAGCTGGTCTCGGTATAGTCGTAGTTATCGTCCGACCAGCAGCGGGTGCGGGTGGCGGTAAAGCGCAGCTGGGCGTCTGCATCGCTGTCGTACAGCCAGAAGGGTACATACACGCCCTTGATCTCATCGATATGGTTCTGGCTGCGGAACACCTTAGGCAGCAGTGTCTTGCCCTTGAGGTGCTCCTGCAGCTTTTCCTTGGCGGCTTTTTTGTCCAGCTTAAAGGGGATGATGAGGTCAGGGCGCAGATCTCCGGCAAACTGTCCGGTGAGCACGATGGGGTTGCCGCAGAAGGGGCAGGCAGATGCCGCCATAGTGTCGTCGCCCACGATCTCGCCGCCGCAGCTTTTGCAGACGTAGGTGTGCAGACCGGCGGTCTCGCCCTCTGCCCAACTGCCGCCGGGGGTAGTCCACTCCATCTCGCTGGGCTTAGCATCCTTCAGGTCCTCATCGTAGCCTTTCAGTGCGTCCACCTCAAACTCGGTGTCGCAGTAGGGGCATTTCATCTTCTGGGTGGTGCTGTCAAATTGGATCGCACCATCGCAGCAGGGGCACTTATATTCCAGCATTCCTGCCATAGTGTTTCCTCCTGTAGTCTGCGGGGCAAGAGCTTATTTGTTTTCCTGCCCTGCCCCGCAGTGTATTCAATTATTGTGCAGCGGGCTGTGCGCCGGGCTTAGCTGCGGTCGCTGTCGTCAAAGGGGTCGCCGCACTCCGGGCAGAACTTGGGTGGGTGTGCGGGGTCTGCAGGTTCCCAGCCGCATTTGTCGCACTTATACTTGGGCATACCGGCGGGCTTGGGTTTGCCGCACTCGGAGCAGAATTTACCCTTATTCACAGCACCACAGCTACAGGTCCAGCCCTCTGCTGCCGCCGGGCGGGGCTTGCCGCACTCCGGGCAGAATTTACCGGTGACGGTGGCACCGCAGCTGCAAGTCCAGCTGTCAGCGGGCTTCGGCTCCGGCTTTTTGCTGCCGCATTCCGGGCAGAACTTGCCGGTAACGGTAGCGCCGCAGCTGCACTTCCAGCTGTCGGCGGCAGAAGGCTGCTGAGGTGCTGCGGGCTGCTGACCCATGGCAAACAGGTTCTGGGCGTTCATGCCGTTTGCACCGGCTGCCATGCCCATGCCCATAAAGCCGGTCATAGCACCGGCAGTGTTCCCTGCTGCGGTCTTCATGGCATCGATCTGACCACCCACCAGACGGGCTGCGGCGGTGGTGGGATCGGTGGTCATGGCGTTTTCTTCCCACTCGGTGATCTTCTTCTGCTGCTCCTCCGGGATGGACAAGGAGTTGATGTTGAAAGAGAACACTTCAATGCCGCGCTTTTTGCGCCAGACATTAGACAGCTGCTCGTTGAGCGCCTCGGAGATCTCCAGTGTGTGGGCGGGGATCTCGTAATACTGCACCTTATTGGCAGAAAGGGTTGCCAGCGCAGGCTGCAAAGCGTTCATCAGCTCGCTCTTCAGGCGGGGAGCCAGCTCCGAGGCATCGTACTGGTTGGAAACGTTGCTGCACACATTGGTGTAGAACAGCAGCGGGTCGCAGATGCGGTAAGTAAAACTGCCGTTACAGCGAATATTTACAGAGAGCTTATAGCCGCGTTCTTCACTGACCACCACACGGAACGGGATGGGCGTGGCAGTGC
Organism: uncultured Faecalibacterium sp.; assembly: GCA_934539245.1. Classification (GTDB taxonomy): domain Bacteria; phylum Bacillota; class Clostridia; order Oscillospirales; family Ruminococcaceae; genus Faecalibacterium. The sequence goes on along the minus strand of CAKTCK010000010.1, from coordinate 20,080 downwards.
CGTACAGGATCTCGCCCAGTTCCTTGGTGTTAATGTAGTAAACGCGCTGATCCTTGCCGGTGTCGCCGCCGTAAGTAAAGCGCTTGGCTACGGTCTGGAAGGTAGCTGCCAGACTATCGCCAAAGTTGCCGGTGAACACGCTGGGTTCGGTGGAGGAGTCGAAGGTATACTCGCCCGGCTCGGCGCACACCTCCACCACTTTGCCCTGCTCTACGATCAGCATACATTGACCATCGGCCACAGCAATGCCGCTGCCATTGGTAATAATATTATCACCGCCGTGGTTGGAGCTGCGGCGGGAGGTGCGCTTCTGCCCCTTGACCATCAGCACGTCCTTGTCCAGAGAATCGCAATAGAAAAATTCCTTCCACTGGTCTGCAAGTGTTCCGCCCAGTGCGCTCATACCCGCTTTGATCAAACCCATCGTAATTTCCTCCTGTACATTTTATTGTTTTTGCACTCTTCTTTATCATGTAGAACGATCTCGTTTGTAAAAAGGTTCTGCCTGCTCAGGGGTAAGGGTAAGACAATTGATATTATAATCATACAGCAATACAGTACTGAACGCAAGGTATTTCTAACCGTTGCCATCTGCCTTTCCGACTTCTTTCACAAAAAGAACACCGGAGCGTCCATAGAGACTCCGGTGTTCCGAAATAATATTATTTTTGCTTATCCCGTGCCCCAAAAAGGCTTAGAACCGCCGCCATGTATCCGGCATAAACAGCACCAGCATGGGGAAGATCTCCAGACGACCTGCCAGCATATCGAAGATCAGCACCAGCTTTGCGGGGTCTGCAAAGCAGCCGAAGTTCTGCATGGGGCCTACCTTGACAAGACCCGGGCCGATGTTGTTCAGGGTAGCCGCCACGGCGGTAAAGTTTGTCACCATATCAAAGCCGTTCAGGCTGATAAGGAAGAAGGAGGCCGCAAAGATAAAGATATACGCCGCCACAAACACGTTGGTGGTGCGGATCGTCTCGTGGTTCAGCAGCTTGCCGTCCATGCGGGCGGGCGCTACCACCTGCGGGTGCAGGGCGGTCTTGAGCTCCTTAGCTAAGGTCTTGCCCAGAATGAGGAAGCGGCTCACCTTCATGCCGCCGCCGGTGCTGCCGGCACAGGCACCAATGAACATGAGCATGACCAGGATCTCCTTGGAGAGGGTCGGCCACAGGTCAAAATCGCAGCTGGAAAAGCCGGTGGTGGTGATGATGGAACCCACCTGAAACGCAGCCTGCCGCAGCGCCTCGCCAAAGCTGTTGTACATGCTATAAATATTGGCGGTGATGATACCCACTGCCACTGCAATGACCACAAAGTAGCCCCGCACCTCCTCGCTGGCAGCAGCACGGCGGAACTTGCGCATGAGCAGCAGGAAGTAGGCGTTGAAGTTGACGCCGAACAGGATCATAAAGATGGTCACGACCCACTGGATGTAGGGCGAAAAGCTGCCAAAGCTGTCGTTGCGGAAACCGAAGCCGCCGGTGCCCGCCGTACCAAAGGCTGTGAGCAGAGCCTCAAACAGGGGCATTCTGCCAATCAACAGAAACATAAGTTCCAGCATGGTAAGGGCAAAGTAGATGCCGTACAAGATTTTAGCGGTAGACTGTACCTTGGGCACCAGCTTATCCACCTGCGGGCCGGGGCTTTCCGCCTTCATCAGGTTGACGTGAGAACCGCCAGTCAGCGGCAGCAGCGAGAGCAGAAACACCAGAACGCCCATGCCGCCGATCCAGTGGGTGAAGCTTCGCCAAAACAGAATACCGTTGGGCAGCCCCTCCACGGCGGGCAGGATGCTGGCACCAGTGGTGGTAAAACCGGAAACCGTCTCAAACAGGGCATCCACGGGGTTGGGGATGCAGCCGGTAAGCACAAAGGGCACCGCGCCCATCACTGAGATGAACAACCAGCACAGCGAGGTAGCCGCAAAACCCTCGCGCATATAAAACACCTTACTGCGGGGCTTGATGATGTGCAGGGCATAGCCGATGCCGGCGCTGACGGCTGCTGTGAGCAGAAACACGCCCAGCACCATCCACTCGCCATACACAAGGCTGGCGGCGGCGGGCAGCAGCAGCAGTGCGCCCTCGATCATCAGCACATAGCCTAGCAGACGGAAAACGATCGCATAATTCATAGTCCGCCTCCGTCAGTGCTCCACGATATCGCGCAGGTCGTGCAGACCATGCTCCAGCGTGACCACGATGACGTTGTCGCCCACCTGGATCTGGTCGCCGCCGCGGGGGATCAGGATCTTGCTGCCGCGGGTAATGCAGCACAGCAGCAGGTTCTTTTTCAGGTGCAGCTGGCTCAGGGGCACACCAGTGGCGGCGCTTTCCTCGTGCACCGTAAATTCCAGCGCCTCCACGCGGTCATCCAGAATGCGGTACAGGGTCTTGATGTTGCTGCCTGCCTCGTTCTGCAGGGCGCGGACGTACTGCACGATGTAGTCACAGGTCATGTACTTGGGGTAGACCACGCTGCCCAGATCCAGCCCAGCCAGAATATCGTCAAATTCCAGACGGTTGACCTTGGTCACCAGCTTGCCCTGCGAGTGCTTTTTGGCAAACAGGGTCAGCAGCACGTTTTCCTCGTCGATGTTGGTCAGCGCCACAAAGGCCTCGGTGGATTCCAGACCCTCGGAAAGCAAAAACTCGCGGTTGGAGCCGTCCTCGTTCAAAATTTGTGCGCCGGGCAGCTGCTCGGCCAGTTCCACGCAGCGGGCCGCGTCCCGCTCCACGATGCGCACCCGCACATGGTTTTCCAACAGTTCCTGACTGAGGTAGTAGGCAATGGCACCGCCGCCCACGATCAAGGCGTTGCGCACCGGCTGCACCGGCAGATGCAGCTGCTGGAAGAAGGCGTGGGCTTTTTCCTGCGTAGCAAGGAAGGTGACCTGATCGCCCTTTTGCAGCACAAAGTTACCGTTGGGGATGATGACCCCGCCGTCACGCTCCACCGCGCACACCAGAATATCGCTCTTGAGCCGGGTGGGGATCTCGCGGATGGCTACGCCGTCCAGTGCATCGGGCAGCGCAAACTTGATCAGCCGCACACGGCCATCCGCAAAGGTATCGATCTTGCTGGCACCGGGGAACCGCAGCAGATGGGAGATCTCCTTCGCCGCTGCCATTTCCGGGTTGATGATGGCGGAAATACCGATCTGCTTTTTGATAAAGTCCAGCTCATGGCTGTAAGACGGGTTGCGCACACGGGCAATGCCGTGGCAGTGACCCGCCTTTTTGGCAAACATGCAGCAAAGCAGGTTCAGTTCGTCCGAGCCGGTGACCGCAATGAACACGTCCGCATCTTCAATGCCTGCCTCGGACAGGGTGGTGATGGACGAGCCATTGCCCACGATGCCCAGCACGTCGTAGCTTTCGGTCAGGTGCTCCACGCGCGCTTTGTTGGTGTCCACCACAGTTACATTGTGGCCTTCCTCGCTGAGCTGACGTGCCAGAGCCGTACCGACCTTGCCGCCGCCCACCAGAATGATCTTCATAACAAGTCCTCTCTCCTTTGGCAGCCCCTTTTCCCGGGGCATACAAGTACAGTATAGTATACCATATCCCACCGCAAAGTTCTACCGTTTGTCCCGCAAATACATTGAATTGCTAAAAAAGCGACCGTCCTTTTGTGCAAAACAGCCTGCTCGTTCTATAAAAGTCCCCTTTTTGTTTACACCTGCTGACAGCGTTCTGCACACTGCTTTTTTCATAAAAATACCCCCAGCACCGGATATCCGGCATTGGGGGTGCGTATCGCTTTTATGTATGGTTATTCTTTGGACCGGGCTGCTTCGGCGGCCTGCGCTGCCTGTGCATCGTACTCGGCAAGCAAGGCGTTCAGGTCGTACTGATACTTGCTGTGGCAGAAGTGGCACACTACCTCACAGGTAGGATCCTCATCCCGCATCCGCTCAAGCTCGGCGCGGCCAAGGCTGAGCAGCATCTCCTTGGTGCGCTCAGCGCTGCAATCGCACTGGTACTGCACTGTACGCTCGTCCAGCACGCTGGGGTCAAAACCTGCCAGCGCCATCTGCATCATGTCCTCGGGGGTCTTGCCCGCATGGAGCAGCTCGGTGACAGAGGGCATGGCGTTGATGTTCTTTTCCAGCTGGTCGATCTCGGCATCGGTAGCACCGGGCAGCAGCTGCACCATAAAGCCACCGGCGCAGAGGATGGACAGATCCTTGTCCACCAGCACGCCCAGTGCCATCACGGTAGGCACCTGCTCGCTGTACGCATAGTAGCTGGTCAGATCCTCGGCAATCTCGCCGGATACCAGCGGCACCTGCCCGACCGTGGGTTCCTTTTGCAGGCGGTTGTCCCGGATGACGGTCAGCACGCCGTTCTTGCCCACGGCGGTACCCACATCCAAGTGGCCGTTGGCTTTGGCAGGCAGTTCCACCAGCGGGTTGTCGATGCAGCCCTTCACGTTGCCGGTGCCATCGGTGCAGGCGATGAGCACGCCCGCAGGGCCGCCGCCCGCCACACGCAAGGTGATACGGTCGCGGTCGTCCTTGAGCATAGAGCCCATCAGGGTCGCACCCGTGAGCAGGCGCCCCAGTGCCGCGCTGCAAGTAGCGCTTGTGGTGTGAAGCTTTTCTGCTTTACGGACGATATCAGTGGAATCCACACCGCAGAACACGACACCGCCGTTCTCGGACAGGCCGCGGATCAGGTTTGCCATAGGTTATTCCTCCAGTTGTGTATACTGTTTTGTTGCGCAGAAGAAGTAGCGCTGGCTCTCTTCGGTCAGCGAGCCGAAAGTCTCGCCGTCACAGACGCTTTCCAGCGCAAAGCCGTGCTTTTCCAGCGATGCACGGATGGTGTCCAGATCATAGGTATACTCGCAGAATTCCTCGTGGAAATGCTCGCCGGTCTCGTGATAATCAATATCCACCGTGATCTCCACCTTGCGGTCGGCGGCGTTATAGTGGTTGCGCCACACGCAGGCGGCATCCTCTTCCTCAAAGGTGAAGGCATTATCGCCCAGAACCTTCTGGTGCTTATAGGGGGTATTCATATCAAACAGGAACACCCCGCCCTTTTCCATAAAAAAGCCTGCGTTGGCAATGGCGGTATCCAGATCCGGGATGTGATTGAAGGTATCAAAAGTAGATACTGCCGCCCGGATGGTGCCGTAAAGATCCAGCTTGAGCAGGTCCTGCCGGAGCAGCAACAGGCGGCCGGAAAGTCCCAGCTGCTCGGCCTTATCCCGCACCACGCAGAGCATCTCTTCCGACTGATCGATGCCGATCATATCGTAGCCTGCCTGCGTCAGCATCAGGGTCAGTTCCCCGGTGCCGCAGCCAAGGTCGGCCACAATGCCATCATGGATGCCGTGGGCTTCCAGCTTTGCATGGATCTGGCTGTACAGGGCGTCGTAGTCCGCTTCGCCGTTGAATTCATCGTAAAAGTAGGCAAATTCGTTGTAAGCCATGGCGTTACTCCGCTTCTTCGTTTTCCGCAGCCACTGCGGCGTTGAGCACTGCTTGCAGCTCCGGGATGCCGTAGCCGTTTTCGCCGCTGGTCAGCACTACCTTCTGGCAGCCGTAGGGGCGGCAGATGTTTTCAAAGTCCTCCTGCGTTTTGGCAAGCTGGCTCTTTTTCAGCTTGTCCGCCTTGGTCAGTGCCACCACATAGGGGATGCGGTGGTAATGCAGATAGCGCAGCATCTGCAAATCGTCTGCACTGGGGGCGTGGCGGCAGTCCAGCAGCTGCACCAGCAGGGTGTGGTGGCGGGGTGCCTCGAAGTAGCTGTTGATGAGGTCATCCCAGCGCTCGCGGTCGGCGTTACTCACCTTGGCATAGCCGTAGCCCGGCAGATCCACAAAATAGCAGTCGTCCACCGAATAGAAGTTGATGGTAGCCGTTTTGCCCGGCGTACTGGACACGCGCGCCAGATTTTTGCGGCTGCACAGCTTGTTGATCAGACTGGATTTGCCCACGTTGGAGCGCCCCGAAAAGCTCAGCTCCGGGCGGTCGCTTTCGGGCAGCTGGCTGGAAATGCCATAGCTGGCAATAAAATCAGCTTTATTGAAGATCATGGCGTGTTCCTTTCTGTTTTTCAGCAGACAGCGCCCGGCTGGTTCTTCTCAGGCGCGGCAGGGATGCGGCTCTCCCCCGCCTTGGACTTTTTGGTGCGGGGACGGCCTGCGGTGCTCTTTGCAGCCTTCGGCTTGAGCAGAGCGGCAGCCAACACCTGCGAGAGATTCTGCATGGGCAGGAAGGTCAGATTCTTCTTGACCTCCTCGTCCACATCGTACAGGTCAGGCTCGTTGTCCTTGGGAATGAGCACGGTTTTCATGCCCTCGCGGTAGGCAGCCATGCTCTTTTCCCGCAGACCGCCGATGGGCAGCACATTACCATGCAGGGTGATCTCGCCGGTCATAGCCACATCGCCGCGCACCGGCACACCGGACAGGCAGGACACCAGTGCCGTGGTCAGAGTGACGCCCGCACTGGGGCCGTCCTTGGGCACAGCACCCTCGGGGGCGTGGATGTGCAGATCGCACTTTTTCAGCCGCTCGGGGTCGATGCCGTATTCCTCGGCATGGACGCGCACCCAAGTGACTGCCAGCTGTGCGCTCTCCTTCATCACATCGCCCAGAGAGCCGGTAACGGTGATCTTGCCGGTACCGTTGTCCATGACCTGCACCTCGATGGGCAGGGTCTCACCGCCCACGCTGGTCCATGCCAGACCGTTGGCGATGCCCACGGCGTTGGTGCGGTTGAGGAAGTCCGGCTTGACGATGCGGGGGCCCAGCAGTTTCTCCAGCATGGTAGCGGTCACCGCCACGCTCTCCACCTCGCCGGAAGCGATCTTGCGGGCGCACTTGCGCAGCACACTGGTGATGGTGCGTTCCAGATTACGCACACCGGCCTCGCGGGTGTAGCCGTCAATGATGCCGTAGAGTGCACCTTGGTTCATGGTGACCTTGCCGGTCAGGCCGCAGGCCTTGAGCTGCTTGGGCAGCAGGTGCTTGCGGGCAATGTTGTATTTTTCCACGCGGGTATAGCTGGGCAACTCAATGATGTCCATGCGGTCGCGCAGCGGGCCGGGAATGCTGCCCAGATCGTTGGCGGTGGTAATAAAGAGCACATGGCTCAGGTCAAACGGGATATCAATGAAATGATCGTTGAAGGTGCTGTTCTGCTCCGGGTCCAGTGCCTCCAGCAGAGCTGCCGCCGGGTCGCCCCGGAAGTCCCCCGCCAGCTTGTCGATCTCGTCCAGCAGCATCAGGGGGTTGGAGGACTTGGCGGTGATCATGGCGCTGATGATCTTGCCGGGCATGGCACCGATGTAGGTGCGGCGGTGGCCGCGGATCTCAGCCTCGTCCCGCACGCCGCCAAGGCTGATGCGCACATACTTGCGACCAAGACTTTCGGCGATGGAGCGCGCAATACTGGTTTTGCCGACACCCGGAGGGCCGACCAAGCAGATGATCTGTGCCTTCACGTCCGGTGCCAGCTTGCGCACAGCCAGCGTTTCCAGAATGCGGTCCTTGACCTTTTTCAGGCCGTAGTGATCCCGGTCTAAGATCTGCTGGGCGCGGTGGATATCCAGATCATCCACGGTCATGGTGTTCCACGGCAGATCCAGACAGGTATCCAGATAGGTGCGGATGACCGTGGCTTCCTGATTGCTGCTCTGCATCCGGGAAAGGCGGTCTACCTCCTTGAGCAGCTTTTTCTCGCTGTCCTCGGCAAGGTGCAGTTCCCGAATTTTGCGGCGATAATCATCGGCTTCGGCGTGGGTATCGTCCCCTTCGCCCAGCTCGTCGTTGATGATGTGCAGCTGCTCGTGCAGGTAGTAATCGCGCTGGTTCTTGTCCATGGACTCGTTGACCTTTTCCGCGATCTCCTTTTCGATCTTCATCACCTGACACTCGCGGCGCAGCATCTCCACAAGGCGCTGCAAACGGCCGTTGAGGGTGTTCTCGTTCATGACAGCCTGCTTGTCCTCGTAGCGGAACAAGAGGTTTGCCGGCATATACTCGGTGAGGAACATGGGGTCATCGCTGGAAACGATGGTGAACACCACATCCTTGGCAAGGCGCGGGTTCATGCCCAGATACTCGTCAAATCCGGTCTTGAGGGCGCGGAGCAATGCCTCGGTCTCCACAGCCTCCTCGGGCTTTGCGGCACGCACTGGAGCGGAGCGCACGGCGGCCAGCAGAAAATCGCCGGTGGTATCCAGCTCGGTCAGCTTGGCGCGGTACTTGCCCTCTACCAGCACCTTGACCAGCTCGTCCGACACGCGCAGCACCTGCTTGACCTCGGCCACTACGCCGTAGGTGTACAGGTCCTGCTGGGTGGGCTCGCTGGTCTCCATCTCCTTTTGGGCAACCAGAAATACATTGGAGTTATTGGCCATGGCCCACTCCACGGCGGCAATGCTCTTTTCCCGCCCGACTTCAAAATGAACAAGGTTGTTGGGGAACACCACCAGCCCGCGCAGTGCGATGGTGGGCAGATGAAGCTCCTTACGCTCGACCTTGATGGTAACTTTTTCAGACATATACAAACACCTCCCGACTGCCGCTCAAGTTCCCATGCTGCGGCAGCGCTATCCTTTGGGGTCTTTTTGATAAAAATACAGTTGTTTCCTTATTATACAGATTTCCGGCCAAAATGCAACTGCCTTGCCGGAATGGTCGGTCATTCGGGGCGGTTTTCGTGGGTGTTGAAGCCCATTTTGCCCAGCGCGGGCAGCAACGCCCGCAGGGTGACCGAGGTGAGCGCACCCATGACAAGCCCCAGCACCAACATGACCGGTGCATAGTACAGCGACAAAGACGAGGAGATGATGACTCCTGCGCCCAGCAGCTGCCCCACGTTATGCGCCAGTGCGCCGCAGACCGACAGGATGAACCATGTGGGCCGCATCGGCAGAAGATAGTACAGCACCCACATCACCGCAAGGGACAAAAGCCCGCCGCACAGCGAGAGGAAGCCCGCCGTAAAGCCGGACACCAGAAAGACGAACAGCGCCTTGAGTACATCCAGTACCAGTGCCTGCCGAGCGCCCATGAAGAACAGGGCATACATGACCACGATGTTGGCAAGCCCCAGCTTCATGCCCGGCAAAAGCCCTGGGATGACCAGCGTACCCTCGATGAAGGAAAGCGCCATGGCCAGCGCAAACAGCAGACCAGACAGGGCAATGTGCCGTGTTTTTTGATAGTTGCGGTGATTTTTAGGCATAGAGGATACGCTCCTTTATTCTTCGGGCTGCTGCGTCTGCTCGTAGGCTTCCTGCTCTTCCATGGCGGCTTCCCATGCGGCAAAGAGCTCCTCCTGATGGAAGCGCAGGTCGCTCAGTTCATCACTTTTCTGGCGCAGCAGGTCGGGGTCGTTGTACACCTCCGGGGAGTTGATCTCGTTGTCCAGCTCCACCTCGCGTGCACCGCAGGCCTCCATCTCGTCCTCGCAGGCCTTGATCTTGGCGCGCAGTTCGGCGCGGCGGCGGCGCTGCTCCTTGCCGTAGCCGGTCTTGACGGGCTCGGCAGCCTTCTGCGCAGCCTGCACCGGGGCGGCGCGTCCCATCAGGGCATCGTAGCTGGGGTAGAGTACCGCCTTGCCGTCCTCAAGATAGAGGATGGGACAGGCCAGACTGTTCATCAAATGACGGTCGTGGGTGACCAGCAGCAGGGTGCCGGTGTAGGCCATCAGTGCTTCGGTCAGGTTTTCGCGGGTATAGATGTCCAAGTGGTTGGTGGGCTCGTCCAGAAACAGCAGGTTCGGGCGCTCCAGCACGATCTCTGCAAAGCGCAGACGCGCCAGCTCGCCGCCGGACAATGCTTCGCAGGGCTTGAACACGGTATCGCCCCGGAAGCCCAGCTTTGCAAGGTGGCTGCGCACCTCCAGCTCGGTCATGCGGGGGTACTTGTTCCAGATAACATCAATCACCCTGCCCTGTCCCAGACGGTTCTGCTGCTGGGCAAAAATGCTGGGACGTGCCCCGGTGCCCAGCCGCACCATGCCGCCGGAGGGGCGGCGCTTGCCGTCCAGCACCTGCATCAGGGTGGATTTGCCTGCACCGTTGGGGCCGGCAATGATGAGCCGCTGCCCGCGGCAGACCGTATAGGTAAAGGGTTCCAGCAGGGTGCGCTCCCCGATCTTAATGCTGAGGTTTTTCAGCAGCACCAGCTCATTCCACGGCTCAACGTCATATTCAAAGCGGAATTTCAGCTGGTTGGTCTCGTCCTTAGGTGCCTCGGTGATCTCCAGCTTTTCCAGCTGCTTGCGGCGGCTCTGCGCCATTTTGGTGGTGGAGGCGCGCACAAGGTTGCGGTCTACATAGTCCTGCAGTTTTTCAGCCAGTGCCACGTCGGCATCGTGCTGCTTCTGGCGCAGGGCATCGACGGCTTCCTTCTGGGGCAGATAAGCCGAGAAGTTGCCTTTGTAGGTGGTCATGGTCTGGAAGGATACCTCCCAGATCTTTGTACAGACATTATCGAGGAAATAGCGGTCGTGGCTGACCACCAGCACCGCGCCGGAGTAACCCTTGAGGTAGTTTTCCAGCCATTCCATGGTGGCAAAATCCAAGTGGTTGGTGGGCTCGTCCAGAATGAGGACATCCGGTTTTTCCAGCAGCAGCTTTGCCAGACGCAGCCGCGTCAGCTCGCCGCCGGAGAGCACTGCAATGTTCTTTTGCCATGTATCCTGCGCAAAGCCCATGCCGGACAGCACCTTTTTGATGTTCACGTCCATGTTGTAGCCGTCGGCAGCGTCCACGATGTTTTGCAAAGCATCGTGCTGTGCCAGCAGGTCGGCATTCTCCGGCTGGGCAGCCATGCGGCGCTCTAGAATTTGCATCTGCGCCATGGCGTCCAGCACCGGGGCAAAGGTGGCGCGCATCTCGCCGTAGATATCCAGCGTAGCGTCCAGCTTTGCGTTCTGTTCCAGATAGCCCAGTGTTACCCCGTGGGTCACGCTGAACTCTCCCTCATAGTCCTGATATTCGCCGGTAAGGATCTTGAGCAGCGTGGTCTTGCCCGCACCGTTTTGCCCCACGATGCCGATGCGGTCCTCCCGCTCGACACTGGCGGTCACATCATGCAGCACCACCTTTTCGCCAAAGGTCTTACCCAGTTTTTCCAAATGTATCAGCATAGTTTTAATCCGTTATCCGTTCTTTTTCATGTTTCAGCACTGGTGGCGGCGGTTCTTCAGGCCAACATTGGCCAGCTCCTCCTGCTCCATCACCAGCGGATACAGTTCTTCCAGACTGGCGATTTCGTAGGTGGGGATCACCTTGCCGGGGTTCTCGGCGTGGTTGGGGTTGTACCAGCAGGTATCCAGCCCGGCGTTGCTGCCGCCCTGAATATCACTGGCCAGGCTGTCGCCCACCATCAGAACGTGCTCCCGGTTCTCCACACCCAGCGCGCGCAGGGCGGCATCAAAGATGCGGGCATTGGGCTTTTCACAGCCCATTTTCTCAGAGATGAACACATCCTCCATAAAGTTCATCACGCCGCTTTCTGCCAGACGGCGGGTCTGCACCTTCTGGGCACCGTTGCTGACGATAGCCAGCGTTGCCACCTCGGAAAGCTCCCGCAGCACGTCCAGCACTTCGGCGCTCATCAGGTCTGGGTGGGTGGACAGCTGCTCCAGATAGTAGCGGTTCATCTCCACACCGTCACCGGCGGCATTGATGGCCTTTAAAAAGCGGCTGAACCGCTCGCCGAACAGCTTCTCACGGCGGATCTGGCCTTTTTCCAGCTGTCGCCACAGTTCCTCGTTGATGGTGCGATAGGTCTGCACGGTCTCGGCGTCCGGCTCAATGCCATAGTTCACCAGCGTTTCGGCCAGCGCCTTGTTTTCGGCTGCATCAAAGTTGAGCAGCGTATTGTCCGCATCGAACAGGATGCAATAATATTTTGCCATAGTATCTCACTTTCTTTTCAGCATTTCCCACTTTGGTGTATCAACAGGGAGAAGCCAGCCCCACCCCCGGCAGAGCTGGCTTCTCGTTATTCAGAAACGATTTCATACGCAGACAGGTCTGTTTGTGCCGGGGTGTTGTCCGGGCACGTTGCCTTTCCCTCGCAGGGCGTCAGACCGCATTTCTGCATTTCTTCCTCCAGTGCGCTGTTATCCACGTTTTCCCAGTCGGTGTCGTAGTAATCCACGCTGCCGTTGGTCACATCGTTCTCCCCGGGCAGGGAGGGCGTGCGCATTTCTTGCCAGTACATAGGGCTCCACCTTCCTCTCCCGCCAGCCTATGCGGCGCGGACGCGGAATGTGCCCTTAGTTGGCAGCTTCCTTGCTGGCGCTGGCCTCGGTCTTGGAAGAAGCAGGCTTTTCCTCTTTGGAAGAAGAGCTGCTCTGCGAAGAAGAAGCAGGCTTTTCTTCTTTAGAAGAAGCCGGTTTTTCCTCCTTGGAGGAAGCTGCATGCTCCTGCTTAGAGGAAGCAGGTTTTTCCTCCTTGGAAGAGGAGTTGCTCTGCGAAGAAGAGACAGGCTTTTCTTCCTTAGAAGAAGCCGCAGAGGAGGCGGGCTTCTCTACCTTGGAGGAGCTGCCGGTGCTTTCAGAGGTACCGTTCGAAGAGGAGGAAGCGGGCTTCTCTTCCTTGGAAGAGGCCGGTTTATCTTCCTTAGAGGAGGACGTTTCTTCCTTAGAAGAAGCAGGCTTATCCTCCTTAGAGGACGCACTGGAACTGCTGGTGCTGCTGGACGAACTGGACGGTGCACCGCTGACCGTAAGCTCCAGCTTATTGCTGGTCACGGTGCAGTCGTTATAGCTGGCGGTGGCGTACACCCGGAAGGTACCGCCCACCATGGAGGGGTCTACCTCGCCCTTTACGGTGGTCTTGCCGGCAGCCTGTGTTACCTCGCTGCCGTTGACATACCAGCGGATGCTGGAAGCATCCAGATACTTGCCCTTGAGGGTAGCTTTAAAGGTGTAGGCATCCCCCAGCACAGCCTTGCCGCTGCTGCTGATCTGGATGGAAGCGGCTGCAAACACAGCGGTCACATCCACGTTCTGGTCAAAATTGGTATCGGTGCGGGTGCGTTTGGTCACGCCATCGCTCCACTTGACGAACACATAGCCGTCCTCCGGCACTGCGGTCACCGTAACAGTCTGGGCTGCGCTGGTCACCTTGACGATAAGGGACTTGCCGCTCTCGTTGCCGCAGGTCAGGGTACCGCCGCCGGTTTTATCCACACGGTAACCGGCCTGATACTCCGTTTTGTCCTCAACAACAGAGGAGGAAGCCACCTCCGAGCTGCTGGGTGCTTCCACCGCAGAGCTGGGGTTGGCGGTATACTCGGCACGGGTGGGGATATTATTGGTATCCGGGCGGCGATCCTCGGTCTCATAGGCGTGGGTGCGCAGATACTTCAGCAGCACCTTCAGGCCTGCGGGCTTAAGGTGGATATCGCCGCTCTGGTAGTAATCCACATTGCCGTAGCCGTTGGCGTCCTTGAGCGCCTCGGCAGAGTTGAGGAACTTGACGCCCAGCTGCTCGCACATGGTCAGCAGTGCCATATTGAAATCGTCAATGCGGGTCTGGTCCATGTTGGGGTAGTTAGAGTGGTTGGACGGGACCGGCGGCACCGTGTTGACAATGATATCGGTATAGGGATAGCTGGCCTGAATGGCCTGCACCAGCGCGGTATAGTTGCTGATAAAGTCCTCGGTATTCATGCCGTTGTCGTTGGTGCCCAGCATGATGACCACCCGGCGGGGCTTCATTTTTGCCACTGCCTGTGCGATGGTGTAGCGGTTATCGTCCCGCTTAAAGGTGACGATACCCTCGTTCAGGGCGGCACTGGTGCCAATGCCCTCCTTGGCGCAGAACTGCTGCAGCGAGATCAGACCGTTGGCGTACAGACGCACCGTGTTGGAATCGCCGATAAAAAGGGTCTGCTCCTGATAGGCATTGCCGGCATCGGCAGTCCCGGTGAGCAGAGCACTGGAGGTCTCGTTGATCTGATAGTGGTCAGAGATATCCTCCTCCCCTTCCGGGGCGGGCGCGGGGGTATCAATGGAAGAATCCCCCGGCTGCTCCGTTGGGTTCTTACCCCGCTTGAGCATGGTAAGGGTGATGCCGATGGTCAGCAGCGCCGCCAGTGCACACACGATGCACACCAGCACCGCCTGCTTCTGCATCGGGGTCAGCGCCTGATTCTCCTTTTGGTTATTGCTTCTCATATTCTATCCATTCTCCTTCCGAAGGAATGAAACTTCCTGTCATACCCGGGCTGCCAGCAGCCGGTCGGTAAGGTCGGCGCAGCTTTCGGCCAGCAGCACCGGATGGAAAGCTTCCAGTTCTTCCCGGCTGCCGTAGCCGTACAGCACACCGGCAGCATCCAGCCCGCAGTCGGCAGCGCCCCGCATATCATCGTTGCGGTCGCCCACCATTAGTACCCGCTTGCCCTGCAAGGCGGGCTGGCTGAGCACATAACGCACGACTTCGGTCTTGGTGTCCCGGCTCTCGTCCATGGAGGCACCGCCGATGAAATCAAAATACTGTGCCAGCCCCTGCTCTTCCAAAATGGGGGTGACCACCTTGGTGGGCTTAGACGTAGCGGTGTACAGGAGAAAGCCCGCGTTCTTCAAGGTTTGCAGCATCTGCGGAACGCCCGGGAACACGGCACACTCGTGGCTGCCCTTCACCGCGTAGCTCGTGCGGTAAAGGGCAGTAGCCTTTTCGATCAGCGCCGGGTCGGTAAAGTGCTCGCCGAAGCTTTTGCGCAGCGGCGGACCCAGATACCGGCGCAGGTTTACGCCGGACACATCCACACCCATGGTGCAGAAAACCTCTTGCAATGTATGAATGATACCGGGGGCCGAATCGATCAGCGTCCCGTCCACATCAAATAGGATCGCATCATAATGCAGCAATGTTACATTCCTCGCTTTCATGGTGATACATCCAATAGTATAGCACAGATTTGATACATCAGCAATTCCAACAAAAGATTTTTCTGTCTCTTATGCAGAATTTTCACGGACGTGTCAGCAGAAAGGAGTATTCTTTGCCGTGAAAATGGGATAGCGGAACGCCCGCAGACGTTCCGCTATCCACAAATCTAAAATAATTCTCTGCTGAATATGGTTACTGCGCAGGCGACGGGCAGCCGCTGTCCCCCGGGACATAGAGGTTGTTGGAAACGAACTCCAGCTTATCCTTGAGCACCAGTTCAAGGTTTGCGACGGCGTGCACCATGTTGGTAGCGGAGTCGTTCACCTCCAGCAGCTTGCAAAGATCCAGACCATCCAGATCCATGGCCTTCTGCATCTTCCGGCTTTCGGCACACAAAATGTGGCTGAGCGCCGTTTCCTGCAAGGCAATGCTTTCCATTAGGTCCACAACAGCCTGATCCAGGCTGACCTTGGGCATCTCCGGGCACTGAGAACGGGCGCAGGGTGTATCGATCATCATAGGGCAAAACCTTCCTTTCCGGTCGTGTGCCCTATCCTATGCCGCAGCGGGTGTGGCTGTTACTGCTTTTCCGCCTGTGCGCGCACCTTCTCGATGGTATCGCGGTAGCCGCCGGAGCCGTACTGGATGCAGCGGTTGATACGGCTGATGGTGGCGGTGCTGATTTCCACTGCCTTAACGATCTGCTCATAGGTGGCACCATCCAGCAGGAGCTTCGCTGCCTGTAAGCGTTGTGCCATATCCGAGATTTCCTTCACAGTGCACAGATCCTCAAAAAAGGCGTAGCACTCTTCCCTGCTCTCCAGACTGAGGATGGCGTCAAACAGTGCATCCGTTGTCTCGTTTCTTCTGGAATTTTTTTCAGTCATTGTTTTTCTCCTTATTATAACAGCGACGGCAGCGGCCAAAGCAGACAGTTCTGCCGCACGGAATATTCTGTACGCTACTACTTTAGCACTTCAAAGTGTGAAAGTCAAGACCTGTGGGTGAACGGTTTTCAATTATAGACGTGTTTAGTTTTATTCTCTTCACACATGAAAGAAAATCACCTAAAAATTATTCCCAGAAAATGGCTTGAATTGGCGCATCCTCTGAACTTGTGACAGAAATATTGACAATTGATGAAAACGGGAATAAAGTAGGACACAATCATTCAGCAAATGCAAGGAACAGGACATGATCTTCTGCATCACCCTCTTTCAGCGAGCCGCTTCTCGGGTGAAAAAGCGGCAGTCAGGAGCAGAGGACCCTCGCCTGCGAGCAGCCTGTGTGAACCGGGTTTTGTGCCCCTCAGTAGCACAGTGCCGTCCAGCCCACGTTATCGGGCAGCATGGTCAGTGTACCATGCGTGGGAGAGCGGCTGTTTTAACACAGCAATCGAAGTGGTACCGCGGAGTATTGCCCTTGCCCTGGCAGGCGGGAGCAGAAGCCTTCGTCTTCGGAGTGTGACCGGAAGGATCGGTCATGTGCTGAGGGCGAAGGTTTTTTACGCTCCGGGGCAATGCTTTGCCGGACGGCAGCCTATCGTTCCGAACCTGTTGCAGAGTGAAAAAAGGAAAGAGGTAGAAAACTATGAATACGCTGGTCATCGTATTGATCGCAGCGGTGTGCCTATTTGGCGCTTATGTGCTTTACGGCCGCTGGCTGGCTAACAAATGGGGCATCGACCCCGCAGCCAAGACCCCGGCAGTCGTCCACGAGGATGGCCGGGACTATGTGCCCACCAACGGCTGGACGGTGTTTGCCCACCAGTTCAGCTCCATTGCCGGTGCAGGCCCTGTTACTGGTGCCATTCAGGCCGCAGCCTTCGGCTGGCTGCCGGTGCTGCTGTGGGTGCTGCTGGGCGGCATCTTCTTCGGCGCTGTTACCGACTTTGGCGCTCTGTATGCTTCCGTTAAGAACGACGGCAAGAGCATGGGTATGCTGATCGAAAAGTACATCGGCAAGACCGGCCGCAAGCTGTTCCTGCTGTTCTGCTGGCTGTTCTGCGGCATCGTTATTGCCGCCTTTGCGGACATGGTTGCCGGCACCTTCAATGCCTTTGGTGCAGACGGCGCAATGGTCGAGGCTGCCAAGACCAACGGCGCTGCCGGTATGGTTTCTATCATGTTCATGGTGTTCGCCGTTGTCTTTGGCCTGCTGCAGAAGAAGTTCAACTTCTCCGGCTGGAAGGAAAGTGTTATCAGCATCGTGTTCATCGTGCTGTCCTTTGTCATCGGCGCAAACCTGCCCCTGATCCTGGGCAAGGCCGCTTGGAGCTACATCACTTTTGTGTACATCTTCTTTGCTGCCGTGCTGCCCATGTGGCTGCTCAAGCAGCCCCGTGACCACATGACCACCTTTATGTTCGTGGCCATGATCGTGGGCGCTGTGGTCGGCCTGCTGGTTGCACACCCCACCATGAACCTGCCCGTGTTCACTGGCTTTACCAACGAAAAGCTGGGCACCATGTTCCCCATCCTGTTCGTCACCGTGGCTTGCGGTGCAGTTTCCGGCTTCCACAGCCTTGTTTCTTCCGGTACTTCCTCCAAGACCGTTGAGAACGAGAAGGATATGCTGAAGGTCGGCTACGGTGCCATGATCCTTGAAAGCCTGCTGGCTGTTCTGGCTCTGTGCGTAGCCGGTGCTGCCGCAGCTGCCGATGGCACCCCTGCCGCCGGTACTCCCTTCCAGATCTTCAGCCGCGGTGTTGCCGGCTTCTTTGAGATGTTCGGCGTGCCCGCTTACGCTGCTACCGTGTTCATGACCATGTGCGTTTCCGCACTGGCTCTGACCAGTCTGGATGCCGTGGCCCGCATTGGCCGCATGAGCTTCCAGGAGCTGTTCAGCGTGGACGACATGGAGCACGCTGAGGGCTGGCGCAAGCTGTTCTGCAATGTGTACTTCTCCACCTTCATCACGCTGGTGTTCGGCTTCATCCTGACCAAGATCGGCTACGCCAACATCTGGCCGCTGTTCGGCTCTGCCAACCAGCTGCTGAGCGCACTGGTGCTGGCTACCCTGTGCGTGTTCCTGAAGGTGACCGGCCGCAGCAACAAAATGCTGTTCCCCCCGCTGGTCATTATGCTGTGCGTCACCTTTACCGCACTGGTGCAGCGCCTGATCGCTATGGTCAAGGCCATCAGCACCGCCGCTTCTGTTACCATCCCTGCCGGTGAGACCACTTGGGGCGCTGTGTTCATCGCAAACGGCCTGCAGCTGATCCTTGCCGTGCTGCTGATCGTGCTGGGCGTGAACATTGTGTTCCACTCCTTCTCTGCATACAAGAAGGCTGAACACAACAGCGAAGCAAAGGTCTGATCTTAATTCTGCCATTCACAATCCTGTTTTCAATAAGCAAAACGCCGCTGACGATGCACAAAGCCGTCAGCGGCGTTTTGTTGTGGAAGAGTATTTTATATGTAAGCCCGGAAAATCCGCGGATTTTCCGGGCTTACGTTTTCACAGGTTGGAGAAAGAAAAACTGCTTATTATAAATGATAGCTTTCCCAGCCTTGCAGGGCGGCAAGCTGGGTCTCGGTATGGAACCAGTGTTCCCCGCCCTCCAGAATGGTCAGGTGCGCCCCGGTCTGCTGCCGAAACTGCTCCATGGCGGCGTGCCCGGTAAGAGGGTCTGTATCGGCATAAAGCACCTGTGTGGGCACTTTCCAGTGTAAGGGATGTTCCCTTACCCAGCACAGGTACGACCACGAGAGGGTCTCTCCCATGGCGGTAGAGATCTCCCCTGCTGCGCGCAGCTGCTCCTCCGTTACCCCCGCCTGCTGCATCAGGTCAAGGATGAGCTTTTCCATATCCACCAACGGGGAGACAAGCAGCGCCTTTTCCGGCTGCTGCGACTGCAACGCCTGCATGGCAAACCATGCCCCGATGCTGACCCCATACACCCGGATATGCTTCCACACCGACTGCATCCGGGCGTAGACTGCCTGCAGCTCCCGGGTGACCACCCACGGCACCAGCTTTTCCGGGCTGTTTTTCCGGGTGCCGTGCTCCGGCAGGTCGACAGCCAGCACCTGCCAGCCTGCCGGGCAGGCTGTGCGGGCAAAGCGGGCAGCCTCGGTCGCGCTGCCGTTTTTGCCGTGGACATAGAGATAGACCCTGCGGCTGCGCTTACCGTACAGGACAGCCGGAATGCCTGCAACCTCAAGCTTGATTTTTTCCATAACGGCTCCCTCCTGTTTTGGGGCATTTTGCGCCCTGTTTTCTCTATGATAGCACAAGCAGCTGACAAACACAAATAGGAAAAGAGCCAATTCTAACACGATTTCGAATAATCTCTGCGGCGGGATTACCCCCTCAGTCTGCTCTCTGCGTTCGCAGCCAGCTCCCCCAAGGGGACGCCTTAACTCCCTCTCGTGAACAAAAAGAGCCACCGCACAGCCTTGTGCGATGGCTCTTGGGATAGTGCTTCAGGTTTTGCTTAGCCGAAGATATTGATCAGAATACCAGCAGCAACGGCAGAACCGATAACGCCGGCCACGTTGGGACCCATGGCGTGCATCAGCAGGAAGTTGGAGGGGTTCTCGCTCTGACCCACCTTCTGGGAAACACGAGCGGCCATAGGCACAGCGGAAACGCCGGCAGAACCGATCAGGGGGTTCACCTGACCGCCGGTCAGCTTGTACATGACCTTGCCGCACAGCACACCGGCTGCGGTGCCGAAGGAGAAGGCGATCAGACCCAGCACGATGATGAACAGGGTGCGGGTGTTCAGGAAGGTGTTTGCACTGGTGGTGCAGCCAACAGACAGAGCCAGGAAGATGGTGATGATGTTCATCAGCTCATTACCGGCGGTCTTCTGGATACGATCCACAACGCCGCACTCCTTCATCAGGTTGCCCAGCATCAGCATACCGACCAGAACGGCGGCATCAGGCACGATGAGGGAAACGATGATGGTGACCATGATGGGGAAGATGATCTTCTCGGTCTTGGAGACGGTGCGCAGCTGCTTCATGACCACAGAGCGCTCCTTGGAGGTGGTCAGCGCCTTCATGATGGGCGGCTGGATAACGGGCACCAGTGCCATGTAGCTGTACGCTGCCACGGCGATACTGCCCAGCAGCTCAGGTGCCAGACGGGAGGTAACGAAGATAGCGGTGGGGCCGTCGGCACCGCCGATGATGGCGATGGCAGCGGACTGCTTCTGGGTGAAGTCCACCAGACCGGTAGCGGCCAG
>CAKTCK010000009.1 GCA_934539245.1 uncultured Faecalibacterium sp. | reverse complement strand
GAGGGCTACAAGCTGTTCCACCCCAGCGAGGAGGAGCAGAAGCTGGATCACGGCTACGACGAGAGCAAGGACTTTGAAGCGCTGGACCTCGAGGACATGAAAAAGGCTGCTGCATTCCGCGGCGGTGAAGTGGTCAGCGACAAGCTGGAAAGCGTCTATAAGCCGCTGGTCTGGAAGTGCGCCTTTGGTCACACCTTCAAGGCGACCCCCAACACGGTGCTGCGGGGCGGCCACTGGTGCCCGGAGTGCCAGCGCAGCGAGTGGCACTATGCCGAGATCGCCCGGAAGAACCCCTTCTATGCACAGGTCTGGAAGCCCATCCACGGCGACAAGCACGATTACCACATCCCCATGGCATACAGTGCCTTTGACATCACCAAGAAGCTGAAAGAAGAACTCAACATCGAGGATTAAGGAGCGTGCCTATGTTACTGGAAAATAAAGTTGCAGTTGTCACCGGCGGCAGCCGTGGCATCGGTCTGGCCACCGTCAAGGCCTTTTTGCAGGAGGGCGCTTCGGTGGTGCTGTGCGCCAGCCGTCAGGAGACCGCCGACCACGCGGTGGCAGAGCTGAAAGCCGAGCTGCCGGAGGCCGTGGTGGAGGGCATCTGCCCGAACCTTGCCGATGCAGCTGCTGTGCAGGCTGCTATGGATGCCGTTGCCGCAAAGTACGGCAAGATCGACATTCTGGTGAACAACGCCGGTATGTCGGAAAGCACCCCCTTTGCCAGCTATACAGAAGAGCTGTTCGACAAGACCATGGACCTGAACGTCAAGGGCGTGTTCAACTGCGCCCATGCCGCCGCCAAGTGGATGACAGAGCAACACAGCGGCGTCATCCTGAACGTCTCCTCGGTGGTGTCCATTACCGGGCAGGTCACCGGCGTGGCTTACCCTACCTCCAAGTTCGCAGTCAACGGCTTTACCCTGACCCTTGCCCGGGAGCTTGGCCCGCAGGGCATCCGGGTCAACGCGGTTGCCCCCGGCATTACCGAGACCGACATGATGAAAGCTGTGCCTAAGGAGATCCTTGATCCCCTTGTTGCACAGATCCCCCTGCGCCGTCTGGGGCAGCCGGAGGACATCGCCAATGCACTGGTGTTCCTTGCCTCGGAGAAGGCATCCTACATCACCGGCGTTGTGCTGAGCGTGGACGGCTTGGCAAGAGTCTAACTGCCTTTTGACATTTTCTCCTTCATTTTCTTCTCTTTATCCGGCTGTTTCTGCCCCAAAAGGACGGGAACAGCCGGACTTTTTATTGCACGGCGCAGCCCGGTATGGTACAGTTATATAGAATAGAACAGAGGAAGGTGAAAAACATGGAGCAGTACCAGAGCATTTGTCAGCACCTGTACGAGGCTACCCAGATCCCGGCGCTTCTGGTGGCGCAGGACGGTCATGTGGTGGCGGAGTGGTCCCGCTTTTCCAAAACACCGGTGCCGGAATACGGCTTCAAGATGGCGGTGCAGGATTTTGAGCTGCAAAAGCGGGACGCGCTGCACCCGACCATTTTCCACATCAAGCCCGGCTATCTGTTCGCGGTGGCAAAGCTGGATGCGCAGCTGTACTGGGTCACGGGGCTGGTGTCTCCGGTGCATCGCAGTTATGAGGAAATTTTTGCCGCCTACGGGCAGGAAAGTCTGTTCACCCCGGAAGCACTGCGCACGCTGGCTACCGGGCTGCTCAACTCTCCGCTGGTCACCCTTTCGCAGTTGAAAAGCACGGTCTGCCTTTTGTTGTGCCTTGTGCACGGCACCATGATCCCGGAGGAGAATATTCTGCTGTGCAACGATGAAGACCGTCTGCCCATCGGACAGCCGTTTCAGGCGGCGCTGTTCCAGATACGGGAAACCCCGGAGGCTCATGTTACCACCCGGCTGGAGGACCGCATCGCCGCGCTGGTTGCAGCAGGAAACGTGAAGGAGCTTGCCCGGTATATGCGCAAGCCGGAGCAGGGACAAAACGGAAAAATGTCGGATGACCCCCTGCGGCAGATGAAGTACCATTTTGTGGGGTTTGCCGTGATTGTATCCCGTGCCGCCATCAAGGGCGGCATGGACGAGGAAGAAGCCCTGACCCTCAGCGACCTATATTGCCAGCGGATGGACGTGATGACCCAAGCTATCGACATCCTGCGCACCGTCTATGATATGAGCATGGATTTCTGCCGCAAGGTGCAGCAGGGCAAGCAGGGTAGCTACTCGCCCACGGTGCAAAAGTGCCTGCACTATATCTCCCGCCACCTGCACGAGAACATCCGCGCCGAACACCTTGCCCTGCTGACCGGGCTCAGCTCCAAGACCGTGGCAGAGCGCTTCCGGCAGGAGACCGGCTGTTCCATCCCGGATTATCTCCACGCGCAGCGGGTGGAGGAGGCAAAGTATCTTTTGCGGTACACCGAGTATTCGCTGGCGGAAATTTCCGGTATCCTGAACTATGCCTCCCAGAGCTATTTTACCAAGATCTTCCGGGACCGCACTGGACAGACCCCGCAGCAGTACCGGGACTGCCCGCAGGAACTGACAAATACATAAGGTGATATTCCAGAGATGCGGGGCGGTTTGTTCCGCATTTTTTTATAAACTTCTTTTTATTGATATACCCGCCCGGCTTTCCTTTGTTATAGTAATGGTAACATCCGCTGATTCACCAAAAGAATGAAGGAAAGGCAAGGAATTTGTAGTGAAAGAGCGTAACGAAAAGCGGCCGCCCCGCAAAAAAGGCATCGTTCCCATTGCGGTGCTGCTGACCATCGGTCTCGTGGTCAACATCGCCTGCGGAATCTTCTATTCCGCCATCACCCCGTTTATGACCGCAAACTTCAACCCGCTGCTGACCGGGCAGAAGCAGGTGACCACCGGCCAGAGCCTGACCGTGGAGCAGGCGGCAGAGCAGAGCCGCGCCATGGCACAGGAGCTGGTGCAGGAGGGTGCTGTTCTGCTGAAGGATCAGGACAACGCCCTGCCGCTGGCAGAGGGCACCGCCGTCAACCTGTTCGGCTACGGCTCCGTGGACCCCATCTACGGCGGCAGCGGCTCCGGCGCAAGCGACACCTCCTCCAACATTGACCTCGTCACCGGCCTGACCAACGCCGGGTTCACGGTCAATCAGGAACTGGTGGATTTCTACAAGAAGTCCGGCGTCAGCCGTGCAGCCCAGAAGGGCTTTGAAGGCTCCAACTTCACCCCTGCCGAGGTGCCCGCAGCCCAGTACACCGACACGCTGCTGCAGAATGCAAAAGCTTTCTCGGATGTGGCCATCGTCACCATCTCCCGCGTGGGCGGCGAGGGCGGCGACCTGCCGCAGGATATGTACGCCGCCGGTTACAGCAAGACCGATGACGGCAAGCATTATCTGGAGCTGACGCAGGACGAAGAGGACCTGCTGGCGCTCATCAAGGCACAGGGCTTCAGCAAGGTGATCGTGCTGGTCAACTCCTCCAACGCCATGGAACTGGGCTTCTTGGAGGATGACTCCATTGACGCCGCTCTGTGGATCGGCAGCCTTGGCTCCACCGGCTTCAACGCCGTGGGCGAGATTTTGTCCGGCAAGGTGAACCCCTCCGGCCGTCTGTCGGATACCTACGCTTACGACCTGACCACCGCTCCGGCTTACTGGAACGCCGGCGACTTTACTTACGCCAATCTCAAGCACCACTATGTGGAGTACGCCGAGGGCATCTATGTGGGCTACCGCTTCTACGAGACCCGCTATGTGGACAACACTACCGGCGTGTGTGATGAAGCCGCCTACGCAAAGGCAGTGCAGTACCCCTTCGGCTACGGTCTGTCCTACACCACCTTTGAGCAGTCCATCGCCGACTACAAGACCACCGACAGCGCCATCGAGATGACCGTGGAGGTCAAGAACACCGGCGCTGTGGCTGGCAAGGACGTGGTGCAGGTCTACTACACCGCACCCTATACCGTCGGCGGCATTGAAAAATCCCATGTGGTGCTGGCAGGTTTTGCAAAGACAAGCCTGCTGCAGCCCGGCGCTTCCGAGAAGGTGACCGTCACCTTTGCCCCGGAGGATATGGCTTCCTACGATGAGACCGGCGCAAAGGCTTACGTTCTGGAAGCCGGTACTTACCAGATCAAGCTGATGAACAACGCCCATGACGTGATCGACCAGCGGGAGTACGAAGTGCCCGCCACCATCACTTACAGCGGCGAAAATGTCCGCAGCACCGACCTTGTGGCTGCCACCAACGAGTTTGAGGATGTGGCACAGGGTCAGATCAAGCAGTATGTCTCCCGCGCCGACTGGGAGGGCACGCTGCCTACCGCTCGCACCGACGGCAAGACTGCCAGCGCAGAGACCGTTGCCGCCAAGGAGAATACCCCGGTCTACGAGAATAACGACAGCGACCAGCCCATTACCATTGCCGACCACGGCCTGACGCTGGAGGATATGACCGGGCTGGATTACGATGACCCCAAGTGGAACGACCTGCTGGAGCAGCTCAGCGTGGACGACATGACCAACATGATCTCCAACGGCGGCTGGTCCACCCCGGAGGTTGCCAGCGTGGGCAAGCCCGCCACCAACGATTTGGACGGCCCTGCCGGTATCAACAGTCTGGTCAGCAACCTGAAGGGCGTTTCCTTCCCCAGCGAGGTCATTGTGGGTTCCAGCTGGAACACCGACCTTGCCCAGCGCTTTGGCACCGCCTTTGGCGCCGAGGCCGCCGCAAACCATGTGGTGGGTCTGTATGCCCCCGGCATGAACATCCACCGCACCCCCTTCTCCGGCCGTAACTTCGAGTATTACAGCGAGGACGGTCTGCTGTCCGGTAAAATGGGCGCTGCCATGGTGCAGGGCGTGGACAGTCAGGGCGTGTACACCTACATCAAGCACTTTGCCCTGAACGATCAGGAGTCCAACCGCCTGTCCATCTCGGTGTGGGCAAACGAGCAGTCCATCCGCGAGATCTACCTCAAGCCCTTTGAGCTTTCTGTCAAGGAGGGCGGCACCACCGCTGTCATGAGCAGCTACAGCCGCCTTGGCAACACTTGGGCGGGCGCTTCCAAGGCGCTGCTCACCGATGTGCTCCGCAACGAGTGGGGCTTCCACGGCATGGTGGTCACCGACTCCGCCATGGGCAACACCAGCTGGATGGACATCAACCTTGCCCTCCGCGCAGGCGGCGACATGATGCTCTGCCTGATGGGCGTCAAGCTGGATTCCTCCTCCAACACCGCACAGCAGGCCATGCGCCGCGCCTGCCACAACATCCTGTACACGCAGGCAAACAGCATCGCCATTGCGGCAGCTGTGGATAACACCCCCTACTGGCTCATCCTGCTGGCCATCGTGGACAGCATCCTGCTCATTGCCATCGTGCTGCTGATCCTCAAGCGCATCCCCGCCGGTAAAAAGCTGGGCAAGGGCGCAAAGGCTGGCATCTGCGTGGGCATCGCTGCCGTGGTGGCGCTGGTGTTCTGGGCCATGTTCTTCCGCAGCGGCAGCGCACCGGCAGCGGCAGCTTCCTCTGAGAGCGCAGCCGCTTCGAGTGCAGCCGCCTCCGAGACTGCCGAGAGCACCGCAGCTTCGGAAGAAGCAAAGGACGGTGTGTTTATGGAGCTGTCTCAGACTGATGCAGGCGGCTGGCTGGGCTGCCACGTCTACCTGATGCAGGATGGCAGCTACTCCGTCACCTACGATTACAACGCTGAAAATACCGGTGTCGAGGGCGAAAAGGGCACTTACGAGATCGGCGCAGACGGCACCCTGACCCTGACCGCAGCGGACGGCACGGTGCACACCGCCGCAGCCGCCGCCAACGCAGACGGCACCATCAGCTACACGCTGGAGTTCACCGAGGCCAACACTTCTGTGGTCTGCAACCCCACCGGCACCCTTGACCCCAATGCAGCATCCGCAGCCCCTGCTATGGACGGCCTGTTTATGGAGCTGTCCCAGAAGGACGCAGGCGGCTGGCTGGGCTGCCACATCTACCTGATGGAGGATGGCACCTTCTCGGTGGCTTATGACTACACCGCCGACAATGCCGGGATCGAAGCCGCCAAGGGCACTTATGCGGACAACGGGGACGGCACCCTGACCCTGACTGCCGATTCCGGCGATGAGATCACCGTGACTGTCACCGACAACGGCGACGGCACCAAGACCTATGCCGCCGAAGTGACCGAGGCAAACACTTCCATTGTCTGCAACCCCACCGGCAAACGCTGATGGCCTATGGGCGGTGGTGCACCCGCACCGCCGCCCGTTTTATATGAGGAGACGCTATGAAACACCCTGAAATTCTCCAAAAACTTTCCCTTGAACAAAAATGTGCCCTGCTGTCCGGTAAAAACACATGGCAGACGCAGGACTACCCCAAGCAGGGCGTGCCCGCTATCTGGCTGTCGGACGGCCCCAACGGTCTGCGCAAGCAGGCGGGCGCGGCCGACCATCTGGGTCTGAACCCCAGTGTACCCGCCACCTGTTTCCCAACCGCTGCCACCATGGCAAACAGCTGGGACCCGGCGCTGGGCGAAGAAGTAGGCCGGGCACTGGGCGAGGAGACCGCCGCGAACCGGGTAAATGTACTGCTGGGCCCGGGCCTGAACGTGAAGCGCAGCCCCCTGTGCGGACGCAGCTTTGAGTATTTCTCCGAGGACCCCTACCTTTCCGGCAAGATGGCCGCCGCCTACGTCCGGGGCATTCAGGAAAACGGCATTGCTGCCTGTCCCAAGCATTTTGCCGTAAACAGTCAGGAGCTGCGCCGCATGGCAAGCAACTCGGTGCTGGACGAGCGCACCCTGCGGGAGCTGTACCTCACCGCCTTTGAGATCGTAGTCAAGGAGGCGCACCCCAAGTCCATCATGTCTGCCTACAACAAGGTGAATGATATCTACGCCAACGAGAACCGCCATCTGCTGGTGGATATCCTGCGCAAGGAGTGGGGCTTTGATGGCGCCGTTGTCACCGACTGGGGCGGCTCCAACGACCATGTGGAGGGCGTGAAGAACGGCTCTACGCTGGAAATGCCCTCCCCGGGTCTGGGCGGGGCACGCAAGCTGCTGAAGGCCGTGGCCGAGGGCAGCCTGACCGAGCAGGAGATCGACCTGCGGGTGGACGAGCTGCTGGACTTGGTGCTTTCCACCACCGCAGCCATGGAAAAAGCGCCCCGCAGCTTTGACGAAAAAGCGCATCACGAATTAGCCCAACGGGCGGCTGCGGAGAGCATCGTTCTGCTGAAAAACGAGGGCGGCATCCTGCCCCTGAAGCACGGCAAAAAAGTAGCCCTTATCGGTGATTTTGCCCTGACGCCCCGGTATCAGGGTGCAGGCTCCAGCATGGTGAACCCCACCCGGGTGGACAGCCTGAAGGACGCCATGGAAGCGGCAGAGTTGGACATGGTCGGCTACTGCGCCGGTTACGAGCGCAGCGGCAAGCCCAATAAAGCCTATCTGGACGAGGCCGTCTCGCAGGCAAGGATGGCAGATGTGGTCATCCTGTGCATCGGTCTGGACGAATCCAGCGAGAGCGAGGGTCTCGACCGCACCCACATCGGCATCCCGGCGGTGCAAAAGCAGCTGCTGGATGCTGTCACCGCAGCCAACCCCAACGTGGTGGCAGTGGTCAGCGCGGGCAGCGTCATCGAGACTGACTGGGTGGAGCAATGCAAGGCCGTGGTGCACGGCTATCTGGGCGGGCAGGCCGGTGCCAGCGCCATGCTGGAGGTGCTGACCGGCTGGCAGAACCCCTGCGGCAAGCTGGCGGAGACCATCCCCCTGCGTTACGAGGACACTCCCGCCGCCCGGTATTTCCCGGGTAAAAAGCAGAACGCTGAGTACCGGGAGGGTCTGTACGTTGGCTACCGCTACTACGAGACCGCCAACAAGGCGGTGCGGTATCCCTTCGGCTACGGCCTGAGCTACACCACCTTTGCGTACAGCGATTTGAAGGTAAATGCAGATAAAGTTACTTTTACTATCACCAACACCGGCAGCGTGGCCGGTGCGGAAATTGCACAGCTCTATGTGGCAAAACCGGATGCAACGGTTTTCCGCCCTGCAAAAGAGCTGAAGGGTTTTACGAAAGTGTTCCTCAAGGCAGGGGAGAGCAAAACGGTCACCATCCCGCTGGACGATAAGACCTTCCGCTACTGGAACGTGGCCACCGACCGCTGGGAGGTGGAGGGCGGCAGCTATCAGCTGCTGGTGGGTGCCAATGTGCAGGACATCCGCCTGACCGCCGAAATCACCCTGCCGGGCACCGGTGCACCCGACCCCTATGCAGGCAAAGACCTTGCACATTACCGTACCGCCCATGTGCAGGAGGTGCCGGATGCGGAGTTTGAGGCTTTGCTGGGGCGTCCGCTGCCGGAGGAAACAACTGCCATCGACCGAACCATGACCTTGGGCGAGCTGCACCACAGCCGCAGCCCGCTGTGCTGGCTGATTGCCGGAGTGCTGACGCTACTGCTGCGCTCCGGCGAAAAGCGGGGCAAGCCCAACCTGAACATCCTGTTCCAGTACAATATGCCGCTGCGCGGTCTGGCGCAGATGACCGGCGGCATCATTGGCGAGGAGACTGTGGACGGCCTTGTGATGGAAGCAAAGGGCTTCTGGGTCATCGGCATCCTGCGGGCACTGGTGGGCCTTTTGCAGAACTTTGTGGCTAACAGCCGCTATCAGGCAAAGCTGGACGAGCAGTCCAGATAAGAGGGGAACAAAGCTATGAATTTCTGGAATAACTTCGCGGCAAAGCACCCCGCCGCTGCCAAGTGGGTGCGCGAGGGCGGGTTGTTTGTCATCGTGTCCAACCTCATCACCGTGTTCAAGTATCTGCTGCTGCAATTTCTGCCTAAGGCCTTTGCAAGCCTGCCGGTGGTGGATTTCGGCTGGCCGGGCATCGACATCACCCTGTTCGGCGAGACCTTCAAGTGGAACATCCTCGGCTACGATGCCGCCCACGGCGGTCTGCCCTACTTCTGCGCCTACATGATCGCCATGGTCATCGGCGAGTGCATCAATTTCCCCATCCAGCGCAATTTTGTGTTCCGCAGCAAGGGCAATCTGGCAAAACAGATCGGCTGGTATCTGCTGGCGTTCTGCATCATCACCTGCATCGTCAACTCCATCAACTGCATCTGGGTGGCGGTGGCAGGCCTGCTGGTGCCGGACTTTATTTACAACATCGGCACTACCGTGCTCAACGGCGGCATCTCCATGGTCATCTTCTTCTTTGTGAATAAGATTATCTTCCCGGAGGGCGAAAAAGCAGCTAAATAACAAGCAATCTTCTTTTCTTCATTTTTTTCTCTTTCAAAACAACTTCCCTGAAAGAACCATGAAAAAGTTCCTTCAGGGAAGTTTGTTTTTTATAGCAGTTTGCGTTTTGAATACCAAAGCAGCAACAGCGTTTTCGTCCGAGTTACAGGATATACTCCATCTGCCGCTCCTTGGTTTTCATACCCATCTTTTCATAAAAGTGCTCTGCCGAAGTGTTTCCCGCCCAGACGTTCAGGGTCACCTCGTAGCAGCCCAGCGCTTTTGCCTGCTGCTTTACATATTCAAACAGGCTTTCCCCAATGTGCTGTCCGCGCGTCTGCTTGTCAACGCAAAGGTCATCGATGAACAGCGACTTGAAGGGCACCATGTTGGTGGAAAAAGGCTGCTCCTTCAGCTGACAGAAGGCATAGCCCATGCACACATCGTCCTCGTTCACGGCAACGTAGATGGGCTTATCCTCCTGTTTCAAAAGCTCTGCCAGCTCACAGACAGTGTATTTTGTGGTGCCGGGAATAAAAATATCCGGGCGTATCTCTGCATGAATTTGCAGCACCTGCCCCAGCAACGCCAGCAGTCTTGGAATGTCTTTTTCTTCGGCTTTACGAATGTTCATTTGTACTTTACCCCTTCCATTTTCTGGTTTTTGCATTTCCAGTATACCACACCGGGCGGCACCGGAAAAGAGAAAATGCAACCCGTTGATATGCCGCATTACCCGTCCAATTTCTCCTGCGCCCGGTATTGCAGCGCTTCCAGCAGGGAATCTTCGTCCAGCAGGGTCTTGCCCGCAAGGTCGGCCACGGTGCGGGCCACCCGCAAAATGCGGTCGTGTGCCCGGGCAGAAAGCCCCAGTGCATCGTAGGAACTGCGCAGCAGCTGCTCGGCACCGGGGGTCATGCGGCAGATGCGCCGCACCTGCCCGGCGTTCAGCTGGGCGTTGCAGTGCACCCCTTTAAAGCCCGGCGCGGCGTAGCGCTTGGCCTGAATGGCGCGGGCAGCCAGTACCTGTTTGCGCAGCTCGGCGCTGCTCTCAGAGGGCGCGGCGGTGTGCAGCTCGTCAAAGGCGATGGGGTCCATCTCCACGCAAAGGTCGATGCGGTCCAAAAGCGGGCCGGACACCCGGCTGCGGTACTGCCGCACCGCACTGGGCGAGCAGGTGCAGGCGCGGGTGGGGTGACCGTAGTAGCCGCATTTACAGGGGTTCATGGCGGCTACCAGCTGGAAGTGGCTGGGGTAGGTGGCGCTTCCGGCGGCGCGGCTCACGGTGATCTGACCGTCTTCCAGCGGCTGGCGCAGCACCTCTAAGCTCTCGCGGGAAAACTCCGGCAGTTCGTCCAAAAACAGCACGCCGCAGTTGGCAAGACTGCATTCGCCCGGGCGGAACATTGCCCCGCCTCCGGCAAGGGCGGCAGAACTTGCCGAGTGGTGCGGGCTGCGGAAGGGGCGGGCAGAGATCAATCCGCGTCCCTGCGGCAGCTGCCCGGCAATGGAGTAGATCTTGGTCGTTTCCACCGCTTCCTCTCGGGTCAGGGGCGGCAGAATGCCCGGCAGCCGCTTTGCCAGCATGGATTTGCCGGTGCCGGGTGCGCCCGTTAAAAGCACATTGTGTCCGCCTGCGGCCGCAATGACCATGGCGCGCCGTGCCAGCGATTGCCCCATCACGTCCGCAAAATCCGGCACCTGTTGCCATGCGTCCTCCGGGTCAAAGGGGATGGCAGCGGCAGGGGAGAGAGGACGGGTGCCCTTCAGCGCCTCCACCACCTCCCGGGCGGTGTGGGCAGGGTAGACGGTCATGGTGTCGGCACAGGCTTCGGCTGCTTCGGCGGCGTTCTCAGCCGGGACGTACAGCGCCCGGATGCCGTGCTCGGCAGCGGCAAGCGCCATGGGCAGCACGCCGGATACCGGACGCAGACTGCCATCCAGCGCAAGCTCGCCCAGAAAGGCAGCATCGGCGGGTACTTCTTCCAGCTGCCCGCTGGCGGTCAGCAGCGCCAGCAGCAGCGGCAGATCGTACACCGGGCCGGTCTTGCGCACATCGGCAGGGGCGAGGTTGATGGTGATACGCCGGTCCGGGAAGCGGAAGCCAAGGTTTTTGATGGCGGCGCGCACCCGGTCGGCGCTTTCCCGCACGGCAGAGTCCGGCAGGCCGACGATGGAAAACGCGGGCAGCCCGCCGGAAACATCGGCCTCTACTGCAACGGCAAAGCCGCGCAGCCCGTTTAGGCCAAAGCTGTTGGTCACAGAATACATGGTGTCCCTCCCTGCATGGCGCATGGTTTGTCAAAAATGCCAAAAGTGGAAAATAATGGATATATCTGCTATATTTCGACAGTTTTTTCTGTTTGAAATCATTATAGTAAAGCACAGGAAAGTTGTCAATGCAGCAGAAAGGAGAACGAGAGATCATGACAAATGGGGAATGCTGCCGGTATATCCGTACTTATTCAGAGCTGGAGGGCTTGCAGCACGCCTGCACGCTGGTGTACTGCGCCGCAGCCACCCCGCAGGGGGTGCTGACACAGCTGCGCCGGGAGCAGGGCGGCAAGGTGCGCAGCAGCACGGTGCTTGCCCCGGCAGACAGCTTTGGCCGGGTGATGGTGCTGCTGCGCTACCTGTGCGAAAACGGCGTGGGGCCGGAGCAGTGGCTGGAGGTGCTGGAGGACGTGCACCAGCCCTACCAGTTGCTGGATACATCGAAAAACGCATTGATTCTGGCAGAAAATCCGGTTTTTTGTGTCATTTGCCGGTTTTAAGGGCATAAACTTCGGACATATTACGCAATTGACATAAGCGGAGCAAGAGTTTATAGTATAAGTAGGTTTATACAAACCATTTCGATCCGGGGAAAAAGATTTTAAACAAAGGTAAGGTGTACAAGATGTATCTGGATGAATACAAGCGCTGGCTGGCAGCGGATCTGGAAGATGCAGACCTGAAGCCGGAACTGGCAAAGGTCGAAGGCAATGACGATGAGATCAAGGATCGCTTTGCTGTGGCGCTGAAGTTTGGTACCGCAGGCCTGCGCGGCGTGCTGGGCGCCGGTACCAACCGCATGAACATCTACGTTGTCCGTCAGGCAACGCAGGGTCTGGCAAACTGGGTGCTGACCCAGGGCGGTACCCAGACCGTGGCGATCAGCTACGACAGCCGCCTGAAGAGCGATGTCTTTGCCAAGACCGCCGCAGGCGTTCTGGCAGCCAACGGCATCAAGGTGCGCATCTATGACGCCCTGATGCCCGTGCCCGCTTTGAGCTTTGCTACCCGTTACTATAACTGCAACGCCGGTATCATGGTAACCGCCTCCCACAACCCGGCTAAGTACAACGGCTACAAGGCCTATGGCCCGGACGGCTGCCAGATGACCGATGACGCCGCCGCCATCGTCTACGACGAGATCCAGAAGACCGATGTGCTCACCGGTGCAAAGTACGTCTCCTTTGCCGAGGGTGTGGAGAGTGGCATGATCCGCTTTGTGGGCGATGACTGCAAAAAAGCTCTGTACGATGCCATTGAAGCACGTCAGGTGCGCCCGGGTCTGTGCAAGACTGCCGGCTTGAAGCTGGTGTACAGCCCGCTGAACGGCTCCGGCCTTGTGCCCGTGACCCATGTGCTCAACGATATGGGCATTACTGATATCACCATCGTGCCCGAGCAGGAGTACCCCAACGGCTACTTTACCACCTGCTCCTACCCCAACCCCGAGATCTTCGAGGCGCTGAAGCTGGGTCTGGAGCTGGCCACCAAGACCGGTGCCGACCTGATGCTGGCTACCGACCCCGACGCCGACCGCGTGGGCATTGCCATGAAGTGCCCAGACGGCAGCTATGAGCTGGTGTCCGGCAACGAGATGGGCGTTCTGCTGCTGGACTACATCTGCGCAGGCCGCATCGAGAAGGGCACCATGCCCAAGAACCCCGTGGCAGTCAAGTCCATCGTGTCCACCCCGCTGGCAGACGCTGTGGCAAAGCACTACGGCGTGGAGATGCGCAATGTGCTGACAGGCTTCAAGTGGATCGGCGACCAGATCGCCAACCTCGAGGCTGCCGGTGAAGTCGATCGCTTCATCTTCGGCTTTGAGGAGAGCTACGGCTATCTGGCTGGCCCCTACGTCCGCGATAAGGACGCCGTCATCGGCTCCATGCTCATCTGCGAGATGGCCGCTTACTACCGCAGCATCGGCTCCTCCATCAAGCAGCGTCTGGAAGAGATCTACGCTCAGTACGGCCGCTACCTGAACAAGGTGGACAGCTTCGAATTCCCCGGCCTGACCGGCATGGAGAAGATGGCTTCCATCATGCAGAAGCTGCGCGACCAGCCCCCTGTGGAGCTGGCAGGCCATAAGGTGGTCAAGGTGACCGACTACAAGAAGCCGGAAGAGACCGGTCTGCCCGCTGCCAACGTGCTGATCTACACGCTGGAAAACGGCGCTACCGTGGTGGTGCGTCCCTCCGGCACCGAGCCGAAGATCAAGACCTACTTCACCACGCTGGGTAAGGATCTGGCCGAAGCACAGGCACAGAAGGACGCTCTGGCTGCTGCCATTGAGCCCATCCTGAAGTAAATACATCCCAAAGCATCTGCGGGGCTGCTGCACGTTTTGTGCAGCAGCCCTTTTTTCGTTCATTGGTGCGCAGCGCTGGATGAGGGGGAGGGCGCGCTAGCCTTACTGCGCCCTCTCCGTCATCGCCTGCGGCGATGCCACCTCTCCCAAAGGGAGAGGCAAGAGCACTGCCGGAAGGTTTCACATTATAGCTAATACTTTAGCAATGGGCTTTAAACCTTGGCTCCCCCTTTGGGGGAGCTGGCGCGGGAGCGCCTGAGAGGGCGAAAGTGCGTGCTCCGGGTAACTGCCATTTCAGGACAGAACGCAGGACTTTATGCAGCACAGATGCACTTTTGCTGTGTAAAATTGGTTGAAGTTTGCGCTGTGATACGCTATAATAAAACATGGTTTATTATAAGCAGCTGTGGGCGTGCAGCGCGGCACAGCGGCAGGGTAGGTGGAAGAGATGGAAAAAACTGTATCGGCAGTATTGGTGGCGGCGGGCTCCTCGACCCGCATGGGTTTTGATAAGCTCAGTTTTGATCTGGGGGGCGAAACGGTGCTGCACCGCAGCATCCGCGCCTTTGCCCAGTGCCCGCAGGTCACCGAGCTTGTGCTGGTGGCGGGCAAAAACCGGGATTTTGTGGCGCAGCAGGCGGCAGATTGCCCGAAGCCTGTGCAGATCGTGGAGGGCGGGGCTACCCGCGCCGAGAGCGCAAAAAACGGTGTGCTGGCCGCGCACGGAGAACTTGTGGCAGTGCACGATGCCGCCCGTCCCTTTGTGAGCGCAGCGGTCATTACAGCGGTGCTGGAAGCTGCCGCTCGGTGCGGCGCGGCAGCCCCGGCGGTGCCGGTGAAGGATACCATCAAGGCCGCCGCCCGGGGCGATGGCAAGACCGTGCCCCCGGACTGCGTGGTGCAGACGACCCCGGACCGCAGCACCCTATATGCGGTGCAGACCCCCCAGTGCTTTGACCGTGCGGCGTATCTTGCGGCGCTGGAAGAGCTGGACGCCGCGCGCGCCCGCCTTGTTACCGATGATTGCAGCCTGTTTGAGCTGACCGGACGCCCGGTGCAGCTGACGCAGGGCGACTATGCAAACCTGAAGATCACCACCCGGGAGGACCTGCCCCGCCCGGCACAGAGGAAGGAAACAGAAATGCGTATTGGACACGGCTATGATGTACATCGTTTGGTAGAGCAGCGCAAGCTGATCCTTGGCGGGGTGGAGATCCCCTTTGAAAAAGGCCTGCTGGGCCATTCGGATGCAGACGTGCTGACCCATGCGGTGATGGATGCCGTGCTGGGCGCAGCAGCGCTGGGGGATATCGGTCAGCATTTCCCGGACAATGACCCGGAGTATGCCGGTGCCGACAGCCTGAAGCTGGCCTGCCGCGTGGCACAGATCCTCAAGGAGCACGGCTGGCGTATCGAGAACATCGACGCCACCCTGCTGTGCCAGCGCCCCAAGCTTGCACCCCGTATCCCGGCCATGCGTGCCAATCTGGCGGCGGCTTTTGGCCTGCCGGTGGAAGCAGTAAGCGTAAAGGCCACCACGGAGGAGCATCTGGGCTTTACCGGCGAGGGACTGGGCATCGCCGCCCACGCAGTCGCCCTGATCGAAGCGGTGTAAGGGGGGCACACACGCATGACACTGAATGCGATCATCGCAAATTTTCAGACCTTTAAGATCGTTGATCTGCTGGATATCATCATCATCGCGTTTCTGATCTACCAGCTGCTGGGCATCATCAACCGCACCCGCGCCGGGCAGCTGGCCAAGGGCGCGCTGCTGGTCATGGTCGTGTATCTGGTGGCCAACACTCTGAATATGCGCACCGTTACATGGCTGCTCAACTCGCTGCTGCAAGTCGGTCTGCTCACCCTTGTGGTGCTGTTTCAGCCCGAGATCCGCCGCGCGCTGGAGCGCATGGGTCAGACCGACCAGTGGGCGTCCAAGCTGTTCAACGTAAAGGGGCGCTACAACGACCCCAGCCTGAAGGGTGCATGGCGCAGCGCCATCATTGCCATCTGCGATGCAGCCGAGCGCTTTTCCGAGACCAAGACCGGTGCCCTCATCGTGCTGGAACGCCACACCAACCTTTCCGAGATCGTGCGCACCGGCACTCCGGTGAACAGCGCGGTCAATCTGGAGGTGCTGGGCACCATCTTCTACGAGGGCACCCCCCTGCATGACGGTGCCGCCATCATCGAAAACGGCCGCATCAAGGCGGCGGGCTGCGTGCTGCCCCTTTCCAACAATCTGGATCTGGGCAAGGATATGGGCACACGCCACCGCGCCTGTCTTGGCATTGCGGAAAACTCCGACGCTATTGCCATCGTGGTCAGCGAGGAGACCGGCATCATCTCCATGGCCAAAAATGGTGTGCTGATCCGTCATTTTGATCGCCAGAGCCTGTATACCCGGCTCATTGATGAGATGATCCCCAAGGAGTCCACGGTGGAAAAGAACACCGCCGACAGCTGGGTGGAACAGGCGAAAAAGCTGTGGAACTGGATCAGCCAGAAGGGGGAGGACGAGCAGCAATGAGCAACCAGCCGAATAAGCCGAACGGCGCAAAGTCTGCCGTCCGCAAAAAAAAGAATCTTCTGGATGACCGCCGCATCCGGCTGGCACTGTCCGTGCTGGGTGCCATCGTTGCGTGGATGGTGGTCACCATCATCGTCCAGCCCGGCACCACCAACACCATCTATAATGTGCCGGTGGATTACACCTACGATTCCGCTGCCTATACTTCCCGGGGTCTGAGCATCGTCAGCGCCGAGGATAAGACTGTGAACCTGAAGCTCTCCGGCGATGGATACACCATCGGCGGGCTCAGCGCCTCGGATTTTGTAGTCTACCCGGATTGGTCCAGCGTGCGCGACAGCGGCGAAAAGACCCTGCGGCTGCTGGTGCGCGGCGCAAACGGTCTGCTCAATGGCGTGACCGTGACCATGGAAGGCAGTGACAACACAGTGGACGTGGTGTTTGACGTGGTGGAGGAAAAGACCCTGCCCGTTACCGTTACCACCAACTATCTGCGCGTTGCAGACGGCTATATCCTTTACAGTACCGAGGTCTCTAAGGAGACTGTTACCCTGTCCGGCCCCAGCAGTGAGCTGAGCAAGGTGGCAACCTGCACCGCCGAGGCATCCTATAACAGCGAGCTGACAGAGTCGGTCACGCTGGACACCCCCCTGCGCTTCTACACCAGCGGCGGCAAGGAGATCAAGTTCCAGTACACCACACTGGAAGAGAGCAACGTGGACGTGACGCTGCAAGTGTACAAGATGGCGACCCTGCCGGTGAAGGTAAACTTTATCAACGCGCCGCGCGGGTTCGATAACTCGGTGCTGAGCTATGCCCTCAGCTGCAAGCAGCTTAAGGTGGCAGGCCCGGCAGAAAAGATCGATGCGCTGTCCACCTTGTCCATCGGCACCATCGACCTTTCCACCTTCAGCCTGAACAAGGTGTACGAGATGCCCATTGAGCTGCCGACAGATATCTATCTGCTGGACAATATCTCCACGATCACGGTCAGCTTTGACTGCTCCGGGCTGGAGACCAAGACCATGAACCTGCCCTCCAGCTGTGTGCAGGTGGTCAACCTGCCCGCCACCTATCAGCTGACGGTGGAGACCGAGCGGCTGATGAACGTGATCCTGTGCGGTCCCAAGGGCGCTATGGAAACTTTGACCCCCGAGCAGGTGGTCATTGAGATCGACGCCGAGGACTTTGCCGTGGCTACCGGCCAGCAGAACATTGCCTGTCGGCTGTATGTGCCCTCCAACGGCAAGATCTTTGCACTGGGCAGCTATGTGCTGCAATGCCGCATTGAGAGCAACTAAATTTAAAGGAAAACACAACAAATGATTCTGGTTCGCAACATCCGTCTGCCCCTCTCTGCCGCAGAGCCGCAGGCATTTGAAAAGGCACTGCACACCCTGCGGGTGCCCCGCAGCAAGGTAGAGCACACCGGCGTGGCAAAGCTTTCGGTGGATGCCCGCCACGGCCAGCCCAAGCTGGTATATACCGTGGCGGTCACCCTGAAGCAGTCCGGGGAGGAAGCTGCGTTTGCGGCACGCTGTCCGGACGCCGCCCTGCACAGCCGCGCAGACTTTACCCTGCACGCGGGTACGCAGTCGCTTGCGCACCGCCCCGTGGTGTGCGGACTGGGCCCGGCAGGGCTGTTTGCAGCCTTACTGCTGGCACGGCAGGGCTACCGCCCCATCGTGCTGGAGCGCGGCCCTGCGCTGGATGCCCGTGTGCAGGCGGTGGAGCACTTTTCCGCCACCGGTCAGCTGGACCCCAACGCCAACATCCAGTTCGGCGAGGGCGGCGCGGGCACTTTTTCGGATGGCAAGCTGACCACCCGCATCGGGGATGAACTGTGTGATTTTGTCACCGAGGTGTTTTTGCAGCACGGTGCTCCGGCAGAGATCGCGTGGAAGCAAAAGCCCCATGTGGGCACCGACCTGCTGCGCGGCGTCATCACCTCCATCCGCAGGGAGATCGAGTCTTTGGGCGGCGAGGTGCACTTCAACACCGCGCTTACCGGGTTGGAACGCAAAAACGGTCAGCTGGCGGGCATCACTACTACAAAGGGCAGCTTTGCCTGTGAGACGCTGGTGTTCGCGGTGGGGCACTCGGCGCGGGATACCTTCAGTATGCTGATGGACAGCGGCCTTGTGCTGGAGTGCAAGCCTTTCAGCGTGGGTTTCCGCGCCGAGCACCTGCAAACCGAGATCGAAAAAAGCCTGTACCACGAAGCCGCCGGGCATCCGGCGCTGCCCCGGGGCGAATACCAGCTCTCCCAGCACGTCGGCGACCGGTGCGTGTACACCTTCTGTATGTGCCCCGGCGGTCAGGTGGTGGCTTCCGCCAGTGAGGAAGAGCGTGTTGTGACCAACGGCATGAGCTACCACGCCCGCAGCGGCAAAAACGCCAATGCGGCGGTGGTGGTCAGCGTGGGCGGGGCAGATTTTTCCAATGACCCCCGCCGCGCCATCGCCTTTCAGCGGGAGCTGGAAGCAAAGGCCTACGCCGCCGGCCGTGCCGCCGGAGCCTACGCCGCCCCGGCAGAGAATGTGCAAAGCTTTCTGGAAGGGCGCGGGCAGCTGCATATCGGCAGCGTACAGCCCACCTACGACCGCGGCGTGACCGCCGCAGACTTGGGTGCACTGCTGCCCGGGGAGTTGGCGGACACCCTGCGGGCGGGGCTGCGCGCCTACGAGCGCAAAATCGCGGGTTACACCGCGCCGGACGCCATCCTGACCGGCCTTGAGACCCGCACCAGCAGCCCGGTGCGGCTCAAGCGGGAAGAAGATCTTGTGTGCACCCAGCTGGCAGGGCTTTACCCCTGCGGCGAGGGTGCAGGATATGCGGGCGGCATTATGAGCGCCGCTGTGGATGGCCTGCGGGTGGCCCGCGCCATCATCAGCCGGTATGCACCGGCAGAAGGGTGAGAAAATTTTGATGTACGATCGTGAAAACGATAACCGAAATAACGAAGGCCGGCAGGTGCAGCAGGAGCTGGAAGATCAGCTGCGCGCCTTTGGCGACACCATGACCGATGCCTTTGCCCACGGCTTTGAGGGCAGGGGTATGGATATTGGTGACCGGGCGTGGGATGTGGGCAAAGCCGCTGTCCATGCAGCCAACTACGGCATCGGGGAGGCAGCAAAGGCTTTCCGGGGACAGGGGAACTCTGCCAGCGGCAGTGCCGGGCAGCCCTTCCGCACGGAAGATGCCGCCGGGATGCCCGGCTGGTTCCGGCAGATCTTTGCAAAGCCGGAGCCTACCCCGGTTGAAAACATCCGTATCAGCGCCAAAAAGCGTTACAGCGCAGGCTGCACCCTGCTGGCTGTGGGCATCACGTTCGCCGTGATCTTCGGGCTGGGGACGCTGGGCTGCCTCATCGGGCTGGGCGTTATTTCGCCGACGGCTCTGGGCGATGTTGTGGTGTCGACTGCTGAGGGCGGCGGCATTCTGATGACGGGCACGGACTACGTTATTAACACCGCCTACAATGCGCTGGGCATCGTCGGCAGCGTGCTGGCCCTTGTCACGGCGGGCTTTGGTACCATGATCGCCGCTGGTGCTTCCCGGCTGTCGGCCTCCAAAAAGCTGGGTCTGCTTGCAGATGCAGCCGAAAAGCTGAACACGCAAAAGGGGCTTTCGGTGGAAATGCTGGCAGACCTGACCCACCAGACCAAGAAAAAGGCGCTGAAAAAGCTGCGCAGCTACATCCATAAGGGCTGGCTGAACGCATGGCTGGACGATGAGACTGAAACGCTCTACCTGACGGCAGAGGACTACCGCGCCGCCAAGGAGAAAGCCGCCGCTGCCGCCGTGCAGCCGCAGCCGGAAGAGGTGGAAACCGGCGATACTCCGCTCAATCTCGATACCGCCCGCCGCTTTGCTGCCGTGCTGGAAAAAGAGCAGCAGCTCATGCAGGATGCGCAGGCGCGGGAAGAACTGGCGGCGATGCACAAGACCACTACCGCCATCTGCGACTGGCTGGAGGCACATCCGGAAAGCCAGCCCAAGACCCGCCGTTTTGCGGAATATTATATCCCCACCACCCTCAAGTTGCTGCACACCTATAACGATGTGCAGGGGCAGCAGGGCGAAAACGCTGAGACCATCCGCCGGGATATCGCGGGCATCCTGCATACTTTGAATCAGGCGTATGAGAACCTGTATAACAATCTGCTTTCGGACGTAGCCATGGATATTTCTTCCGAGATCGCCGCTTTGCAGGGAATGCTGGCCAACGACGGCCTGACCGGGAGGGAATTTGAATGACCTACCGTGCTTGGGAACAAAAACCGCTGGACCGCACCGCTGTGCGGGAGCTGACCGCCGCCATTGCCGAACAGGCAGCGGCGCAGCTGGAAGAGCAGGCCATGGACGAAGCGCCGTGGTCAGACGAAAAATATAAGGCCGTGCTGGCTGCCCAGCAGAAGGAGAACGCCCTGCTGGCGGGCATCCTTGCCGCCCGGGGCATCACCGACCCTGCCGAGGCGCTGACCTTGCTGGCAGGGGAAGAGGAACTTTCCGACCCCGCTTTGCTGACGGATATGGACGCCGCCTGTCAGCGTATCTGGCAGGCCATCGACAACGGCGAGACCATCGCAGTTTTCGGCGATTACGATGTGGACGGCGTGACCGCCACCGCCCTGCTGTACCAGCACCTCAAGGGCATGGGCGCGACCGTCAAGTGTATGCTGCCCAGCCGCGAGGGGGACGGCTACGGCCTGTCCAAAAACGCCATCCAGTCCATGCACAACAAGGGCTGCACCCTCATCGTGACGGTGGATAACGGCATTTCTGCCGTGGAGGAAGCCGAGTTTGCCGCCTCGCTGGGCATGGACCTGATCATTACCGACCACCATCTGCCGCCGGAGACTTTGCCCAAGGCAGTGGCCGTGGTGGACCCCCGCCGGGAGGATGACCACAGCCCCTTCAAGGGGCTGTGCGGCGCGGGCGTAGCCTTCAAGCTCTGCGCCGCGCTGGACGGCTGCCCGCCGGAGGAAATGCTGGATTACTGCGGCGACCTTGCCGCCGTGGGCACGGTGGCGGACGTGATGCCGCTGGTGGGGGAGAACCGCACCCTTGTCAAAGCCGGTCTGCGGCAGCTGCAACAGACCGACCGCCCCGGCTTTGGGGCACTTTTAGAGGAAGTCGGCCTTGCGGGCAAGCCCATCACCGCCGAGAATATCAGCTACGCCATCGCGCCCCGCATCAACGCGGCAGGCCGCATGGATAACGCCGTCACCGCTTTGCAGCTGGTGCTCTGCGAGGACCCGGACAGAGCCGAGGAACTGGCGCACAAGCTGAACGAGATCAACGCCCACCGGCAGGAGACCGAGCAGCAGATCTTCAAAGCCGCTGAGGAGTTGCTGGAACAGCAGCCCGAGCGGCTGGACGACCGCATCATGCTGCTGTGGGGACGGGACTGGCACCCCGGCGTCATCGGCATCGTGGCGTCCCGGCTGGTGGAACGCACCGGACGCCCGGTCATCGTGGTCACCATTGATGAGCACGGCGAGGGCAAGGGCAGCGGGCGCAGCGTGCAGGGCTTTAACCTGCACGCCTGCATCGGCTCCTGCGCCGACCTTCTGGTGCGCTACGGCGGCCACGCCATGGCGGCGGGACTTTCCGTCCGGGAAGAAAACCTGCCCGAACTGCGCCGTCGCCTGAACGAGTGGGCCGCCCGGGAGTGCCCGGTGCTGCACACCCCGCCCCTTACCTGTGATGTGACCATCCACCTGGACCGCATTACCGTAGAAAGCGTGCGGCATCTGGAGCAGCTGGCACCCTACGGAGCCGAGAACCCTACCCCGGTGTTCCTGCTGCAAAGTGCCGTGGTGGACGGCGTATACCCGGTATCGGAGGGGCGGCACAGCCGCCTGCGGCTGCGGCAGGGCAATAGCTGCCTGTACGCCGTCTGGTTCGGGATGCCCGCCGAGCAGCTGCCCTATGCTCTGGGCGATGTGGTGGACGCAGCACTGAACCTTTCGGTCTACGAGTCCGCCCGGGGCGCGCAGCTCTCCGGCCGCATCATCGACCTGCACCCGGCAGGGCTGGGCGCAGAGCTGGCGCGGCAGGCTGCACTGGTGCAGGCGCTGCGCCGGGGCACCCCCCTGACCGAAGAACAAAAGAAACAGATCGCCCCCGCCCGCACGGATATCATTGCCGTGTACCGGGAACTGCAGTCCCGCCGCTGGCACGCCGAGGACCTGCAGCCCCTGTGCGCAAAGCTGGGCGAGGAGCAGACCGGCAAAACGCTGGTGGCAGTTGCCGCCCTGGAACAGGTGGGGCTGATCACCGCAGCGGAAAAAGGCGGGGCAAAGTTCTGGGAGCTGGTGCCGACAGCAGGCAAAAAGAACCTTGCCGATGCCCCCATCCTGAAATGTCTGGAGGAACTATAAATGCCTGAGGGAAAGAAAAATACTGCCCCGGTCCCGTCTCCGGTACGGGACGAGGACGGCTACTCTGCCAAGACCCATCTGCACCAGCCGGTGCAGGAGACCGCCACCGTAGCCGCTACGGCACTGCTGGCTGACGCACCGGAGGGAGCGCTGCCCTCTGAGGTGCGCCCGGAGATCGTAACGTGGGAAAAGCTGTGCGAAGCCATTCAGGCCAGCGGCAAGGCCTACAATATGGAGATGATCCAAAAAGCCTACGAACTGGCGAACAACGCCCACAACGGCGTGTGCCGCCGCAGCGGCGAACCCTATATCTGCCACCCGCTGGCAGTTGCCCGGCTGGTGCTGGATCTGGGCATGGACTCCGAGAGCATCGCCGCCGCCCTGCTGCATGACGTAGTGGAGGATACCCCCACCACGCTGGACGACCTGAAAGCAGCCTTTGGCGAGGAAGTGGCGCTGCTGGTGGACGGCGTGACCAAGCTGACCAAGATCCAGTTCTCCAATATTGAGGAACTGCAGGCTGAGAACCTGCGCAAGATGCTGCTGGCTATGAGCCGGGACGTGCGCGTGATGATCATCAAGCTGTGCGACCGGCTGCACAATATGCGCACCGGCGACGCTTGGCCGGAGCAGAAGCGCCGCGACAAGGCCCGCGAGACCATGGAGGTGTACGCCCCCATCGCCAACCGCCTTGGCATTTTGAACGTCAAGGAGGAGCTGGAGGACCGCAGCCTGCATTATCTGGACCCTGTGGGCTATTCCGAGATCAGCCGGATGCTCAGCGAGCGCTCCGGCGAGGAGTTCCTTATCAAGGTTTCCGGCGTCATCGAGCGCCGTCTGGTGGAAAGCGGCATCGAGGGTGCCACCATCAAGCGCCGGGTCAAGAGCATCTACGGCATCTACCGCAAGACCATCATGCAGAACAAGTCCTTTGATGAGATCTACGATATCTATGCCGTCCGTGTCATTCTGGATACGCTGGCCGAGTGCTACAGCACCCTGGGCCTCATCCACGATATGTACCACCCGCTGCCCAACCGCTTCAAGGATTATATCTCCACCCCCAAGCCCAACGGCTACCAGAGCCTGCACACCACCGTCATCGGCCACGAGGGCATCCCCTTTGAGGTGCAGATCCGCACCCGCAAGATGGACGAACAGGCCGAGTACGGCGTGGCGGCTCACTGGAAGTACAAAGAGGGCCTTGACGGCCACGACAAG
Source organism: uncultured Faecalibacterium sp. (assembly GCA_934539245.1). GTDB lineage: Bacteria > Bacillota > Clostridia > Oscillospirales > Ruminococcaceae > Faecalibacterium. The sequence continues at coordinate 45,907 of CAKTCK010000009.1, read as the reverse complement.
CTGGACGAGCGGCTGGCGTGGGTCAGTCAGCTGCTGGAAAACCAGCGCGTCAGCGAGGATTCCGGCAACCTGCTGCATGATCTGAAGAGCGACCTGCTGCCCGAAGAGGTCTTCGCCTTCACCCCGAAGGGCGATGTCATCAACCTGCCCGCCGGGGCCACCTGCATCGATTTCGCCTATGCCATCCACTCCGCCGTCGGCAACCGGATGGTGGGCTGCAAGGTCAACAACCGGATGGTCCCCATCGACCACATCGTGTCCACCGGCGAGATCATCGAGGTCATCCTCGGCTCGGCGGACAAGGGCCCCAGCCGCGACTGGCTCAAGATCGTGCGCACCAGCGAGGCCAAGAGCAAGATCCGCAACTGGTTCAAGAAGATGCGCCGGGAGGAGAATATCCAGCAGGGACGGGACGCTTTGTCCAAGGAGCTGCGCCGCGAAATGATCATCATCCCGGACGACCAGCTGGATGCCTTTATCGACGGCTGCTCCCGCCGGATGCGCCAGAACAACGCCGAGGAACTGTACGCCGCCATCGGCTACGGCGGCATGACCATTGCCAACTGCCTGCCCAAGCTCAAGGAAGAGTGGCAGAAGCTCAAGGCTGCCGAAGCCGAGGAGAATAAGTCGGTGGAGGATCTGCCCAAGGTAGACCTGAGCCGCGTGCACGCCACCGACGGCGTGGTGGTGGAGGGCTTCGATAACACCCCCATCAAGTTTGCCAAGTGCTGCAGCCCGCTGCCCGGCGACCCCATCGTGGGCTTTATCACCCGGGGCTTCGGCGTTTCCATCCACAAGCAGACCTGCGCCAACGCCGTTGCCAGCATGAAGGACCCCTCCAACGCTCCCCGCTGGGTCAAGGCCTACTGGGCGGACAGCGTGAAGGACAGCTACAAGGCCGGGCTGGAGATCATTGCCCTGAACCGCAACGAGCTGCTGCAGGACGTGCTCAGCGCACTGGCGGATATCCGGGTGCCCATCTATGCCATGAACGCCCGTCAGGTAGAAAACAACTGCGCCGTGGTCAGCCTGACCATCGGCATCAACAATACCGAGCACCTCAACCGTGTGGTGGCGCGCCTTTCCAAGGTGCGGGACGTGCTCAAGGTGACAAGGAGTTAACGCAATGCGAGCAGTCATTCAGGCCGTATCCTCCGCCAGTGTGCGGGTGGAAGGCGGCGAGCCCCGCGCCATCGGCCCGGGAATCATGATTCTGCTGGGGGTCAGGGACACCGACACACTGGACATCGTGCCCAAACTTGCCGATAAATGCGCGGGTCTGCGCATTTTCCCGGATGCGGAGGGCAAGCTGAACCTGAGCGCCCGGGATCTGGGCTATTCTGCGCTGGTGGTCAGCCAGTTCACCCTTTACGGCGACACCAAAAAGGGCTACCGTCCCAGCTTTATCAAGGCTGCAAAGCCGCCGCTCTCGGTGGACGCCTACGAGCTGTTCCTTGCCGAGATGGCGAAACACGGCCTGAAGGACGTGCAGCACGGCGAGTTTGGCGCGCACATGCAGGTGTCGCTGGTGAACGAAGGCCCCTGCACCATCATCATTGATACCGACGAGTGGAAAAAGAAGGAGTAACGATGCAAGGTTTTCACATTCCTGCGGCACCGCCGCTGTATACCAACACCTTTCTGCTTATCTCCGATGCAGGCCATGCTGTGGTCATCGACCCGGCGGCAGAGGTGCACAGCTACGACGAAATTTTAAAGCAGCACAATGCAACCCTTACCACTATTCTGTGCACCCACGGCCACTACGACCATGTGGGCAGCGCCGCCGCGTTGAAAGAGGAGTGGAACGCTACCCTCTATTGCGAAAAGGCAGACCTTGCCGGAGACCGGATGTACCCGCTTTCCGCTGCGGACTGCGGCTATACGGAAGGGGAGCAGATCGCGGTGGACGAGCTGCGCTTTACCGCATGGCACACCCCCGGCCATACCCCCGGCAGCGTGGTGCTGCTGTGCGGCGAGCACCTGTTCTGCGGTGATACGCTGTTTGCGGGCAGCATCGGCCGCACCGACCTTGAGGGCGGCAGCAGCGCACAGATGGCAGACAGCCTGCGCAAGCTGGCGCAGCTGCCCATCCCCCGCGAAACACAGGTGCTGCCCGGCCACGGCGAATTTTCCACCTTTGGCGCGGAGCTGGACAACAACTACTACATCCGCAGCGCCCTGCGCGGCGGCAACGACATTTTTTAAAGAGAGAACGACATGAAGATCTATATCACTGGGCTGCCCTCCGGGTACGAGGTGGAGCATCTTGCCCGCCTGTTTTACCCCATGGCACCCTTGACCCTGACCCCGCCGGAGCCTGCCGAGGACTGTCTGTGGGCAGAAAAGAGCGATACCGGTCTGCGGGTGCTGGTGCGGCAGGGGGAAAAGAGCAAAACGCTGGAAGCCCCGCTGCCGCTGCCGGTGGAGCAGGGCGGCGAGACCCCGGAGTTTGCCCTTGCCAGCCTGACCTACGACCTGCTGCGCCAGTGGACAGGCATCCGCCCGCCCTGGGGCAAGATGACCGGTGTGCGCCCGGTGCGGCTGATCCACGATAAGCGCGCCGCCGGGTGGAGCGCAGAGCAGATCGACCGCTTCTTTTTGCAGCGGTTCGACTGCTCGGAGCAAAAATACGAAATGGCGAAGGAAATTGCCGACCTGCAGGAGCCGATTTTGCGACTGGGCAGCGCGCCCAAGACGTATAGTTTGTATATCGGCATCCCGTTCTGTCCCTCCCGGTGCAGCTATTGCAGCTTTGTCAGCTGCAATCTGGACCGCGACCGCAAACTGGTGCAGCCTTATGTGGACTGCCTGTGCAAAGAGGTGGCGGAGATCCGGGTGCAGGCGGAGCAGGCAGGGCTGACCTTGTGCAGCATCTACATCGGCGGCGGCACGCCCACCAGCCTTTCAGCTGCCCAGCTGCGGCAGCTCATGGGCACTGTCCGGGAGAATTTTGACCTGACCAAGGTCGTAGAATATACTGTGGAAGCTGGCCGCCCGGACTGCACCGACGCCGAAAAGCTGGCGGTCATCAAGGAATACGGCGCTACCCGCATCTCCATCAACCCCCAGACCTTCTCGGACGTGGTGCTGGCAAACATTGGCCGCAAGCACTCGGCACAGGATATTCTGGCTTGCTACGCCGATGCCCGCCGCGCCGGGCACGAGGACATCAACATGGACCTCATCGCCGGTCTGCCCGGGGATACGGTGGAGGGCTTTGAGCACAGCCTGCGGCAGGCCATCGCCTTGCAGCCGGAGAATATCACTGTCCACACCCTTACCCTCAAGCGGGCCTCCCGCATCGTCATCGAGGACCAGAAGGAGAACGACTACGCGGACGTAGCCGCCATGCTGGAAAAATGCCATCTGCTGGCCGAAGCGGGCTACCGCCCTTATTACCTCTACCGGCAGAAGAATACGCTGCAAAATCTGGAAAACGTGGGCTGGTGCAAGCCGGGTCACGAGGGTTACTATAATATCTATATCATGGAGGAAGTCCAGACCATCCTCTCGGCGGGTGCAGGCGGTAGCACCAAACTGGTGGCTGATGGGGGCAAACGGATGCAGCGCATCTTCAATTTTAAGTATCCGAACGAGTATATCCAGCGCTTTGCGGAGGTACTGGAACGGAAAAAAGGAGTGGCTGAGTTTTATGATCACGATCTGGGTACCGAAACGACTGGTTGAAGTAGACCTGTATAACGTAGCAGCCCGCAGCCCGCAGGCGCTGGCACAGCTGAGCGAGAACAGCTACGCCCGGCGAGTGCAGTATGCCGCCCAGAAGGTGCGCGGCTCCGGGGCAAAGATCGTTATGCTGACCGGCCCCTCGGCCAGCGGCAAGACCACCAGCGCCCACTGTCTGGCAAAGGCACTGGTACAGCAGGGCACCCCGGCACAGGTAGTCAGTCTGGACAACTTTTTTAAAGGTGCTGCCTACTACCCCAAAATGCCGGACGGCACGCTGGACTACGAAAATCTGGAAACGCTGGATCTGCCCCTCATCAAGCAGTGCCTGCGCCAGCTCAGCGAGACCGGCAAGACCGAGCTGCCTATCTACGATTTTGCCACCGAGCAGCGCGCTGCCGAGGTGGAGCCCATCGACCTGGAGGGCGGTGTGTGCATCGTGGAGGGCATCCATGCCCTCAACCCGGAGCTGACCGGCCTTGTGCCGGACGACCAGATCTACCGCATCTACGCCGGTTTGCGGGAGGAATACTGCATCGATGGCCGCCGGGTCATCAATACGCAGGATATCCGCCTGTGCCGCCGCACCCTGCGGGACGCCGCAGCCCGCGGCCGCAGCCCCGCCAAGACCCTTTCCATGTGGGACAGGGTGCTGGACGGCGAAACGCGGTATATCAAGGGCTTCAAGACCACCGCAGACTTTCTGCTGGACACCTCCTTTACCTACGAACTGGGACTGATCTCCCGGCTACTGGGCGAGGTGCGCCGTCAGTTCACGCTGGAAGGCCACAACGCCGAGCTGTGGGACGAGACCGCCCGCCGGTTTGAGCAGGTGGACCCGCTGCCGCTGGAGCTGCTGCCCGCCGACAGTATGCTGTGCGAGTTCTACGGCAGCCGCACCGGTGAAACAGCTTCTGACAAGTGAAAAATGCGTAAAATTTGTTTCCAAACAAGCACCAAACTGTAAAAATTGCGGTGCATTCGTTGCAATTGCCATAACGCTGCGCTATAATGAGGATACGACTCCGGTATGGCGCACAGGATGCGCCGCCATCTGCAGAGAATATACTGCCAGAATAAGAGAGGTGTCTATTATGGATTTTAACAAGATCAAAGCAATGGGTCTGGAATATGCCGAAAAGGGCAAGAACGCCGCCATGGATCTGGCCGAAAAGGGCAAGACGCAGGCGCTGCTGGTCAACGAGCAGGGCAAGCTGCTCAAGGCACAGCGTCAGCTGGGTGCACTGGTGTACAGCCTTGCCAAGGGCAAGGAGGAGAACCAGCCACTGGTGGATAAATACATCGAGATGATCGATACCATCGAGCAGGAAATCACCCGCCTGAAGGCTGCCCTGACCCCGGCCGAAGCCGCCGAGGTGGACTACGAAGCCCCCGTGGAGGAGGCGGAAGAAGCTGCCCCGGAACAGCCCGCCCAGCCTGCCCGCAAGACCTGCCCGCAGTGCGGCGCGCCCGTCTCGGACGATGCGCTGTTCTGCAATAAGTGCGGCGCACAGCTGTAAGCCCGTAACCGGAAAACTTTGCAACAGGGCGGTATCCCCCACAGGACGCCGTCCTGTTTTTGTGAAAAGCGCAGAAAACCATGAATAATGCTGGAAAATTGCGGCTTTTTGCTTGAAAAACCGCAGCAGCTGCGGTACAATTTACAGTATCTTTTCAAAAAGGAGATGGAGCGTGTGCTGGACTGGACCCCACAGCCGCCCTATACAGCGGAGCAGCTGTTACAGGTGATCCGCATCCTGCGGGACCCGGAAAACGGCTGTCCGTGGGATAAGGTGCAGACCCATGCGTCCATCCGCAAAAATTTTCTGGAAGAGACCTGTGAAGCGCTGGAAGCCATTGACGCCGACGACGCCGTTCTGCTCCGGGAGGAGCTGGGGGACGTGCTGATGCAGGTGGTGTTCCACGCCGCCATAGAGGAAGAGCGGGGGCGCTTTACCTTTGAGGATGTGTGCCGCAGCGTCTGCGAAAAGCTGGTGTTCCGGCACCCCAGCATCTTTGCATCCTCCGCAGCGGAAAATGCCGGTATAAATGGCTGGGATGCGCTCAAAAATAAGGAAAAGGGGCGCACCACCCTTGCGGACGAGCTGGCCACTGTGCCCGCTACGCTGCCCGCGCTCATGCGGGCGCAGAAACTGCAAAAGCGTGCCGCCGGGCACGGCCTTGGGCAGCAGGATGCAGCCGCAGCACAGCACCAGCTGGAAGCCGCTGTGCAGACCTTTGCCGAGGCAGAGGATGCTGCGAAGCAGGACGCCGCAGGCCAGCTGCTGTTTGCAGCGGTGAACGCCGCCCGGCTTGCGGGGGTGGATGCAGAGGAAGCATTGACCTTTGCGTCCAAACGCTTTGCACAGCAGTGTCTGGAACAGGAACAACGCGGTACTCAGGTCGAATGACCTGCTCCGATAGAACGTGAGAAACTTAAAGATGAAATCAGATGGAGGCAAATAATATGACCAAGACCGACTTGATCGCACAGGTTGCAGCAAACACCGAAATGAGCAAGAAGAGCGCAGAGCAGGCTGTCAGCGCTGTTTTTGAGGCACTGGGCAAGGCAATGACCGAGGGCGAAAAGATCACCATCTCTGGCTTCGGCACCTTTGAGGTGCGCGAGCGCGCCGAGCGTCAGGGCATTAATCCCCGCACCCGCGAGCCCATCACCATCGCTGCTTCCCGCAGCATCGTGTTCAAGCCCGGCAAGTCCCTGAAGGACACTCTGTAATCGGTTCTGTCATGCCGCCGCTGCCTGCATAAGGTTCGGCGGCTTTTTTGCTGAAAAGAAAGGAACAGCTCAAATGCGTCTGGATAAATATCTCAAAGTCTCCCGCCTCATCAAGCGCCGCACTGTGGCAAACGAGGTGGCGGATGCAGGCCGCATCCTCATCAACGGCAAGGTGGCCAAGGCCAGTCAGGCCGTCAACGCTGGGGACATCATCGAGGTCACCTTCGGCAACCGTCCCATCAAGGTGCGGGTGCTCTCGGATGTGGAGCCCCGCACCAAGGACGTTGCCCGCGAGATGTACGAGGTGATCGCGGAATAACCGCCCGCCCTGCCCGCATACAATGCTGGCAGAGGGGGACTGCCTATGGAAAAAGCTGCCGCAAAGCCGCCGCTGCCCCATGACCTGATCTTGGAGAGCCGCAGCAGGCTGACCGTTACCGGGGTGCAGCGGGTGCTGCATTGCAGCGCCGAAAGCGCCGCGCTGGAGACCGGTAAAGGCATCCTGCACCTGTCCGGTGCACAGATCAGTATGCAGACACTGGATCTGGAAGTCGGGGAAGCAAAGCTGACCGGGCGGTTCGATGGGCTGGAGTACACCGCCGCCCGCGCAGCCGGGGGCTTTTGGCACCGGCTGCTGCGCTGATGGTGCAGGTGTTGCTGCCCGCCCGGCTTTTGCAGGAAGCCGCCGCCTGCGCTGTGCTGGGCGCTGCCCTTGGCGCGGCGCGGGCGTTTTTGCCGGTGCGGGGCAGGGCGGCTTTTGTGCCGGATGTGCTGCTTTCCGGCGCAGTGCTGCTGGCGTGTCAGAGCTACGCCGCCGGGTATAGCAATGCGGGCGTGCTGCGGTGGTACATGGTGATTGCGGCTTTTGCTGCCGCCCTTTGCGCTGCCGGGGTGCTGGGCATCCCGCTGCGGGCGCTGGGGCGGGGGATACGGGCTGTTTTGAGCCTGCCCGGCCGTATTTTGCACCGTTTTGCGGTGCAGCATGTGCGCCGCCGCCGCGCTGCGGCCAAAACTGCCCGCAAATTACGCCGGAACGCGGAAAGAACCGCAAAAAAATCCAAAAAGAACTTGCCAAACCAGCGGGCGTTGTTGTATAATTCAAACGTATCAAAGTAAGAGAACAGACGCAAAAGGTCTGCTGTTCAGACAGGAGCGTAAGGCAATGACGAATACGGGACGCAAAAAGCGCAGAAAAAATGCAGTGGTCACCATGGCGTTCCGCCTGTTTTTCGTGCTGCTTTTGCTGAGTATGCTGGCGGCTTATATCTCCAATCAGGTCACCATCAGCTCCAAGCGGGCAGAACTGGAAACACTGAACGAACAGGTGGCGCAGCAACAGACGGAAAATCAGGAACTGCAGCGCGTACTGAGCGGCGATGCCGACCAGATCACCGAATGGGTCGCACGCGACTCTTACAACTACGCCGCACCCAACGAACGCATCTTTGTGGATGTGACCGGTAACTGACCGCGCGGCAGGTCAAGAGTATTTGGAAAACAAGGAGTATTGAGTTTTGGCAATTGAGGTAGGGAACGTATTCGAAGGCCGCGTGACCGGTGTAAAGCCCTTTGGCGCATTTATTGCGCTGCCGGAGGGGCGTGTCGGCATGGTCCACATTTCCGAGGTATCCAACGAGTTCGTGCAGGATATCAACACTGTGCTGCACGATGGCGATGAAGTAAAGGTGCAGGTCATCAACATTGCACCGGACGGCAAGATCGCGCTGTCCATCAAGCGGCTGCTGCCCCCGGCTCCGCGTCAGCCCCGGGAAGGCCGTCCCGCAGGCGGCCCCCGTCCGGGCGGCTTCCACAATGGGCAGGAGGGCGGACGCTCCGGCGGGCGCGGCGCAGGCCGTGCCCCCCGTGAAGGCGGCCGTGGCCCTGCCCGGGAGGCTGCACCCCGCGTGTGGCAGCCCAAGGCACCCACCCGCTCCGACAACCTGAGCTTTGAGGACATGATGAGCCGCTTCAAGAGCCAGAGCGAGGAGAAGATGGCGGATCTGGATCACGAGACGAACAACCGTCGGGGCGGCGGTTATGCCCCCCGCAGCCGCCGTGGCCGCTGAGTCATCGCATCAGCTGGGATCACAAGGAACACAGGCAGGCCTGTCCCCGGTCGGACAGGTCTGTTTTTTCGGTACAGAACAGAAAGGAACTACCATGCCCGCAAAATTTGAACTGATCGCGCCCTGCTTTTTCGGGTGCGAATCCACCGCTAAATTTGAGCTGACCCGCATCGGCGCGGAGAACATCCGGGTGGAGGATGGCCGTCTGAGCTTCTGCGGCGGGGCAGAGATGATCGCTGCTGCAAACCTCAACCTGCGCACCGTGGAGCGCGTGATGCTGCTGCTGGCACGCTACAAGGCCGCCACCTTCGACGAGCTGTTCGACGGCGTGTATTCCATCCCGTGGGAGGAGTTTCTGCCTGCAGATGCCGCCTTCCCGGTCACCGGCTCTTCTCTGAACAGCCAGCTGACCAGCATCCCAGCCTGCCAGAGCGTCATCAAAAAGGCAGTGGTCAAGCGCCTGATGAAGGGTCACCGCACCACCGTGCTGCCCGAGAGCGGCGTGGAGTACAAGGTGCGCTTTATGCTGCGCAAAAATGTGTGCGAGATCATGCTGGACACCACCGGCGAGGGCTTGCACAAGCGCGGTTACCGCCGCAACGCCATGGAAGCCCCCCTGCGCGAGACGCTGGCGGCTACCATCGCCGACCTTGGCCGTGTGCGCCGCGACAGTCTGGTGGAGGACCCCTTCTGCGGCAGCGGCACGCTGCTGATCGAAGCCGCACAGAAGGCTATGAATATCGCCCCGGGTCTGAAGCGCCGCTTTGCCGCCGAGCGTTACAGCTTTGTGCCCGCCGCCCTGTGGGCAGAGCAACGCCAGAAGGCGCTGGCAGAGTCCAAGCTGGACGTGGGCTTTGAGGCTTTCGGCTACGACATCGACCCCGCCGCCGTGGCACAGGCCAACGCCAACGCCAAGCTGGCGGGTGTGGACAATCGCTGCCACTTTGAGGTGGCGGATGTTGCCACCTTTGCCGCTAAGCCGGAGGCCATCGTGCTGACGAACCCCCCGTACGGCGAGCGTCTGGGCACCATTGAGGGCGCTGCCAAGCTGGCCCGCACACTGGGACAGCAGATGGAAGCCAGCCCCTGCGCCGGTCTGTACGCCATTACCGCCGATATGGACTTTGAACTGCACTACGGCAAGCGCGCCAACAAGCGCCGCAAGATGTACAACGGCATGATCCCCTGCCAGCTGTATATGTACTATAACGCCCCCAAGACCGAGAAGGTGGCAAAGCCCATGCCCAAGTCCGGTTTTGATGGCAAGCGCACCCATTTTGAAAAGAAATAAGGACATTTGAACCCGTTCCGGCAGGCATTGCGCCGGAAAAGTATGTCTTTTGCCGAGAAAATCCAGAACAAACACCCACAGGCCATCTTTTGCAAAAAAAGACGGTATGCGGGTGTTTTTAATTAAGGAAAACGATTTCACAAAATTCGGCATAATGACAAATTACGTCAGTTTTTGCATCCGGTAGTTGCGCTGGCGCATAAAAAGGATTATACTAGCTTTATTGACGCACTATGCTGTACAGCACAGAAAGGATGGCTGGCTCTTATGAAGGGACGGATGCGGCCCTATCTGCCGGAACTAACGATCCGGGATTACAACACCTATATGCGTTACCTCCGCGGAGTGCGGCGTCAGATGTATAAGTCTTACGGCTTCTACGCCTGCCATCTGCTGCGCACCAACGGGGTGCTGTTTGCCATCCTGTCCGACAGTCTGGCGGGGCGGATGCCTACCTGCAAACGGCAGCGGGTGCCCGGTACGCCGTTCCGGCGCAGCATGATGTGTCAGACGCTGGGCATCCGGCAGGCGGCGCAGACGGAGATCCTGATGGGCTGGCATAATTTGCAGGACCGCAAGTACAGTGAGCTGCGCCCAGCTAAGCGTCTGCGCCGCGCAGCGGACAAGCTGCTGCTGCGCCGTGCCTACGAAAAAGCACGGCAGGAGAACCCGGCGCTGGAACGGCTGTTTGCGCAGGAGCGGGAACAGGCGGTGGTGCAGATGAACCTGAGCGCCAAAAACTACGCCCTTGCCGCTGAGCCCATGAGCAACATCTATGGTGCGCTGTACTCCACGCTGGCTACGGACGACCACAACCAGCGCAAGAGTATGCGGTATATCGGCAGCTGCATCGGACGCATCTTCTATCTGCTGGATAAGGCCGAGCGCTTTGAGACTGACCGCCGCAATGGCCAGTACAACGTGTTTGTGGTCAACGAGCTCAACGGGCAGGCTGCCGCCATGGAGAACGCCCGGCGGCAGGCGCTGGCCGCGGTCAACGACCTGATGCGTGCGTATAAAATGCTGGATCTCAAGCTGAACGATACCCTGCTGAACAATATCATGATTTTGGGTCTGCAGCACGCGGTCTACCCGCTGGAACAGGACGCCGACACCGAAAAATGGGAGATTCCATGAAGAAACGAAAAAGCAAAAGCTGGGCCATGGCCTACTGCGGCATGGCGGCGGCACTGTGCGTGGCACTGATGCTGCTGGGAACTATCATCCCCATTGCCATGTTCATCGCGCCTGCGGTTGCCAGCTTTCTCATTGCAACGGTGTGCATGGAGTGCGGCATTACCATGGCGTGGACGGCCTACGCTGCCGTCAGCCTGCTGGGGCTGCTCTTTGTGCCGGATAAGGAGATCGCCCTGATCTTCACCGTGCTGCTGGGCTATTATCCGCTGGTCAAGCCAAAATTTGACCGCATCCGTCCCCGGGCATTGCAGCTGGTGTGCAAACTGCTGCTGTGCAACGCTGCGGTGCTGGCCATGTACGGCCTGCTGCTGGTGCTGGTACCGGCGGGCAGTGTTTCGCAGGAGCTGCGCACCACCGCGCTGGCGATGTCCCTGCTCACGCTGGCCATGGGCAATGTGGCGTTTGCCTTGTATGACCGCGCACTGTGCAATATGCTGCTGCTGTACAAGCTGAAGTGGCAGCCCAAGCTGCATAAAATGCTGGGGATGCACTGAGCAAAAACCATTGAAAGAAGGAATGTGTACCACAAGCTGACGCAAAGCGCCGGGCCACACGGGTGACAGCCGTGAGGGTGACGAGGAGAGGAATCATCGAAAGATTCGGCGGATGTTTCTCCGGCTGAGGGCTATACCAGCCGCAGAACAGGGCAAAAACCGGCAGTAATACCGGAACAGGACCCTGCAAAGAAAGCCATACAAGAACATAAACTTTGATAGAGGAAACTGACTGCGTAGCAGCGCATTGTGGCGCGCCACAGTCGGTCTGGAGGTATTTTGTATGTGTGGCATTGTAGGTTATGTTGGTATGCGCAGCGCGCAGCAGGTGCTGCTGGACGGTTTGGAGAAGCTGGAGTACCGCGGGTACGATTCCGCCGGTGTGGCGCTCACCCAGCGGGACGGGATCCGCGTGGTCAAAAGCAAGGGGCGGCTCTCCACCCTGCGCAATAAGCTGGAAGAGCTGGCGCTGCCCCAGAGCGGCTGCGGCATCGGTCATACCCGCTGGGCGACCCACGGTGAGCCCAGTGATGTGAACAGCCACCCGCATTCTACGCCCCGGGTCAGCATCGTGCACAACGGCATCATTGAAAACTACGGCGCGCTGAAAGAGCGCCTTGTCGCCAAGGGCTACACCTTTGCCAGCGAGACCGATACCGAGGTGCTGGTAAAGCTGATCGACAGCTGCTATCACGGTGAGCCGCTGCAGGCTTTGCAGGCAGCGCTTGCCAAGGTGCGGGGCAGCTACGCACTGGCGGTGCTGTTCAAGGACTACCCGGACACCATCTTTGCAGTCAAGCGGGAAAGCCCGCTCATTGTGGGCTGGGGCGAGGACGAAAACTTTGTAGCGTCGGATATCCCGGCGCTGCTCAAGTACACCCGCCGGTACAGCGTGCTGGAAGAAGGGGACATGGCCGTGTGCACGGCACAGGGCATCCGCTTCTATAACGAGTTCGGTGAGGCGGTGGAGCGCGAAAAGCTGACCGCAGACTGGGACATGGAAGCTGCCGAAAAGGGCGGCTACCCTCACTTTATGCTCAAGGAGATCAACGAGCAGCCTGCCGCCATTACGGCGACGGTCAGCCCCCGGGTGGAAAACGGCCTGCCGGAGCTGCGCATTCCGGAATTGACGGACGAGAAGCTGCGCAGCATCGGCACGGTGCATCTGGTGGGATGTGGCACGGCGATGCACGCCGGTATGGTGGGCAAAACCGCCATCGAGGCGCTGGCGCGGGTGCCCGCACAGGTGGACATCGCTAGCGAGTTCCGCTACCGCGACCCCATCCTGAAGCCGGAGGATCTGGTGGTCATCATCAGCCAGTCCGGCGAGACCAGCGATACGCTGGCAGCCCTCAAGCTTGCCAAGAGCCGTGGCGTGCCGGTTCTGGCCATCGTGAACGTGGTGGGCAGCAGCATTGCCCGTGCAGCGGATTATGTGATGTACACCTACGCCGGGCCCGAGATCGCGGTGGCGTCCACTAAGGCGTATATGGTGCAGCTGTGCGTGCTGTACCTGTTTGCCCTGCGTCTGGCCTACGCGCGCGGGCAGCTGACCGAGGAAAAGACAAAGTACTACACCGCCCAGCTGCTGCACGCATCCGAGGTCATCAAGCCCCGTCTTGCAGACTGTGAGCAGATCAAATACCTTGCCAGCCGCTATGTGAACACCCAGAGCTGCTTTTTCATCGGGCGCGGGTTCGACTACGCCCTTTCGCTGGAGGGCAGCCTGAAACTGAAAGAGATCAGCTATGTGCACTCGGATGCCTACGCGGCAGGCGAGCTGAAGCACGGCACCATCAGCCTGATCACGGATGGCGTGCCGGTCATCGCGCTTGCGACCCAGAAAAACGTCTACGAAAAGACCATCTCCAACGCCAAGGAGACCCGCAGCCGTGGCGCGCGGGTGCTGCTGTTCACCACCAAGGACGCGGAAGTGCCGGAGGGCGTTGCCACCGAGGTGATCCGTCTGGACGAGTACGATGACATCCTGATGCCGTTGCAGCTCATCGTGCCCTTGCAGCTGTTTGCCTACTACATGGCTGTGCTGCGCGGCTGCGACGTGGATAAGCCCCGCAACCTTGCCAAGAGCGTAACGGTGGAGTGACAGGGGAGAATAGGATTTAGAATGGTCTCCACTGTGCTCTGACCATTTTTAGCGGAAGAATATTTTTAATTTTACAAGTCTGGAAAATCTGCGGAGCTTGTCGGGGCAAAGCCCCTCCATCTGCTTGCGCAGACCGCTCTGCCGCTTGAAAGCCCCACTGGGGCTTTCATTGCTGCGCAAACGCGGATTTTCCAGACTTGTCTTTTCACGGCAAAAGACATCCCCTAAAGAGCATCTCTTTTTCATAAGCAAACAAAAAACCGCCCGCTGCACGAAATGCTGTGCAGCGGGCGGTCGTTTATGTAGGGAAGAAAAGGTGCTTACCAGAACCAGTAGCGCTTCTTGAGCACGATGTAGGCCACGACGATGATGATAACCACCACGCCGCCTGCGATGAAGAAGGTCCAGTTGATATCACCGAACCGCAGGTTCTGGTTGGTCAGCAGGTAGCGGCCGGCAGTGTCGGCGGTGATGACGCCGTCCTTGTAGCTGTTCAGGTACTGCCACTTGTTGCTGATGGTGTTGTACAGGTACAGACGGGAGTAAGTGCTCACATCCAGTTCCAGCTGCACCGCGCAGGGAAGGGTACGACCGTTGTCCAGCTCGAACTCCAGCCCCTCTTCGCTCTCGGTGAAGGTGATGGCTGTGTCGATCTCGCTGGTGGTGCTCTTCACGTCCTTGCCGGAAACGTTCAGGGTGTAGCCGTCACCCACCACGCACAGGGTCTTGCCGGAGGTGCGCAGAGCGTTCAAAATCTCACCGGTCACGGTAGGCACCTCAGACTGAGCAAACACCACCTGATCCTCCGTGCTGTCCTGAATGGTCTTCACCACAGGGTCCAGCGGGATGGTGTTGTTGTCGTCCGGGGTACTCGTGCTGTCATTGCTGCTGTTGCTGCCGGAGGAAGCCTCTGCCGAGCGGTTCACAATGACCGTGACCAGAGCAGTGGCCTTGCCGTTGGAGATGGTAATGGAAGTAGAACCGGTGCCTACCGCCGTGACCACGCCTGTGGGGCTGACCGTGGCAATGCTGCTATTGCCGGACTTGAAGGTAAAGGACTGAGATGCACTGGCAGGGGTGGCTTTAGCCGTAATGGTGCGGGTGGCACCGGGCTTGAGCACGATGTAGTTGGTGCTGGGGGTGATCACCTGTCCGCTGTTGCTGGATGTAGTGCCGCTTGTGCCGGTGGAGGAATCCGTGGGCAGGGCAAGCACCGTAACGGTGGTGGTGGCTACCACAGAGCCGCAGGTAGCGGTAATGGTGGCTTTGCCGGGGGCTACGCCGGTCACACGGCCAAAGCTGTTCACCGTGGCGATCTTCTCGTTAGAGGAGGTCAGGGTGACGGTGGCGTAGTTGGAAGCAGAACTGGGGCGCACCTGCAGCGAAGCCGACACCGAGTTGCCCACATAGATGGTATTGGAGGAAAGGGAAAGATCCATCTCGGTCACGATCATGGTGGAGTCCATGGAGACCACGATGGTGTAGGCGCAGATCTGGTTGCCGGCTGCTGCCGTAACGGTGGCAGTACCAACGCCCACAGCCTGTACCACGCCGCTGCTGCTGACGGTCAGCACGCTGCTGTTATCGGTCAGAAAGACCACAGAGTCGGTGCTGTAGCTGGGCTTGACCACAGGGGACAGCTGCTGCGAAGCGCCCAGCAGCATATTGGCAGAATAGCTGCCGGTGGTAATGCTCTCGGCAGGGACGTCCTTGGACCAGGGCAGTGAAACGCCGTTCTGCTGCTCCAGCGGCAGGCCGGCGGCGGCAGCGCTCAGTGCGGTGCCGCATACCAGCACACCCAGCATCAGCACACAGGCGGCCAGTTTCTTTGCGGTTCGAATCATGTTGTTTGTACCTCTTTGGGGTGGTGTAAAAGGGGGCATCCTGCCGTGCTGTGCAGTCCGTTTTAGCGGAACAGCACGCCCAGAGCCTCCATGGCATACTCAAAATAGGTGACCTGATCGTATTCCACGCGGGCGGTCACGCTCATACCGTTGGAAAGATCCACCTTGTCGCCGCTGCGGCTCACCACATAGGTGGCGTCGGGCTTGATGGTCATCTTGTAGTAGGAAGTGTTGCTGCTGGCGGTCACATCGCTGTCAATGGAGGTAACAGTGCCGGTCAGCGTGCCGTAGGAATACTCCGACAGGCCGGTGATAGCGATCTTGCAGGGGTCACCGACGTGCAGCAGGGGACGGTCATTCACCGACACCATCGCCACGACCTCCAAATCGTCGTTCTCGCTGGCAACGGTAGCCAGCGCAGAACCGGCGCTCAGCACCATGCCCTCCTTGTAGGGGGTGTCCATGTGGATCACGCCGGAGGTGGGGGCATAGATAAAGTAATCGTTAGCACCAGTGTTCAGGGAGTCCAGCTGTGCCTGCAGGTTGTCTACATTGACCTGTGCGCTGGTAATGCTCTGGGAGATGGTCTGCATGGTGGAGTAGTACAAAGCCTCCAGCTCGCTCTGGTTCTGCTCCATCAGGGCTTTGATCTGGGTGTCAGAGTAACCGGCAGCCTGATAGGTAGTGGCGTCAAAGGTCTTTTGCGCTACCTGACTTTTATAGGTCTGGTACTGGTAATAGTAGGGCTGATCCTCGGCGCTGGTCTCGTCGAAGTAGTTAGTGTCATCCTGAATGCACTTGAGCAGCTTGTTGTACTGGTCCAGCTGCTTCTGGTAGATATCCAGCTGGCTCTGCAGGTTGTCCTTCTGCATATCCAGATCAGTGCTCTTCAGCCGGGCGATCAGGTCACCCTCGTTCACATAGCTGCCCTCGGAGACATACAGCTCGGTGATGGAGCCGGAGTAGCTGGACATGATGTAGGTCTTGTTGGCGGCCTGCACCACACCGCTGTTCTGGCTGACATAGGTGCGGTTGGTCCGGGTGCTCCAAATCGCCAGAAAAATCATAAACAGTCCGGTCAGAATGACAAAGGCGTACCCGTAAGGGGGCAGCTTTTTGTCCATCATGATCCGGCGATCCTGCAGATCCGAAAGGTTCTGAATGGTTGTTGTCATAATTATTTGGTCTCCATAAACACATCGATCACGCCATCGTCCTCGTCCTGATTGACGTAGATGGTGTAGCTGTCGCCGGTCAGCTTGATGTCGTTTTCAAAAGCCAGAACCTGCAGCTTGGCAGTGGCAAGCTGGTTATAGCTCAGAGGGCCGGTAAAGTGGGCGTACAGGCAGTTCTTTACCCGCAGCACAGCGTCCATGTGGTAGCCGGGCTCCATGTTGGGAATCATCTGGGTGGCCTGCTGCATCATGTACATCTCCGGCATCTGATCCGGGCCGGTGCTTGCCTTGATGGCCTGCACCAGCGGGCCGATGGGCTGCACGCCGTTGCTCTTCATAAAGTTCTGCATCTGGGTCAGGATGACCGGCAGGTTGGCAAGCTCCTCCGGGCGCACAACGCGGGACAGAACATTGGTCAGCTTGAGCGTCTTGTTTTCAGCAACTTTGATCTCGTTCATAGTAAATTACCCCTAATCCTTTAATTTTTTGGATGAAAGCCTGAACAAAAAGGTGCCCGGAAGCGTCTGCCTCCGGGCACACCAAAACGAGGCATTCTTCGGTTTCCTGCTCAGCAGGAAAAAAGCTTATGCTGCATCCGGGCAAAGGCTGCGGATGCGTGCCGGTCAGTAGGTGATGGACTCGCCGTCGTCGTCCTCTTCTACCACAGCGGAAGGCATCTGCGGAGCGGGCTCCTGCTTGCGCTTGCGGAAGATGCCCTGCTGCATATTCCACAGCTCGGCATAGCGGCCATCCTTTGCCATCAGTTCATCATGGGTGCCGCGCTCCACGATCTTGCCGTGATCCATCACAAGGATCAGGTCACAGTCACGGATAGTGGAGAGGCGGTGTGCCACGATCAGCATAGAGCGGTCTGCCAGTTGCTCGTAGATCATGTTGAAAATCAGCGTCTCGGTGGCAAAGTCCAGGTTACTGGTGGACTCGTCCAGAATGTACAGATTGGAGTCCTTCAGGAAGGCGCGTGCCAATGCGATACGCTGCTTCTCACCGCCGGACAGGCCGTTACCAGCTTCCTCCAGATAGGTGTTGTACTGCAGCGGCAGGTGACGGATAAACTCGTGGGCGTCTGCCTTCTTGGCAGCCTCCTTCACCTCGTCCAGCGTGGCGTCCATGCGGGAGATGCGGATGTTGTCGTAGATGGTCTTACTGAACAGCTCGATGTTCTGGGGCACATAGGCAATGGCGCGGCGCACCGAATTGTTGGTGTACTCCGCCAGATTTACGCCATTCACATCGATCTCGCCGTCCTCGGGGTCGTAGTACTTCAGCAGCAGCTTGGTAATGGTGGATTTGCCGCTGCCGCTGCCGCCCACCAGCGCCACCTTTTTACCGGCGGGAATGGTAAAGCTGACATGATCCAGTGCTGGGGCGCGGTTACCGTAGCGGAAGGTGACGTCCTTGAACTCGATATCGCCTTCCACCTTGTCTAGCTCGCTCTGCTCCACACCCTCGGCGGTCTCGTACTCAGAGGGATAGTCCATGATCTCGGTCAGACGCTTCATGGAGATGCTGGCTTCCTGGATCTGCATCTGCAGGCCGATCAGGTTGCTCAGGGGGGAGGTGAAGTAGCCGGACAGGGTGCTGAACGCCATAAAGCCGCCCAGCGTCATCTCGCCGTTCAGCACCTGCGTGATGCCCACATAGGTGGTCAGCATACTGAAGCCGGTGGAGATGAAGGAGGAGATCAGACCCTGCGTGGTGCTGATGCGGCTGGAGCGCAGGCTGATCTTCAGGCTCTTCATGTACTCGCGTTCCAGATTATCCAGCTCGGTCTGCTCGTTGGCGTTGCACTTGACGGTCTCGATGCCGCGCAGGCTCTCGATCATCTGGCTGTTCAGCGCGGCAGACTGCGCCATGCTCTCCTCGTTGATCTTTTTATAGGGCTGCTTGTACACCAGCACCAACAGGATGCTGACCAGCGCCATGAACAGCGAGATGGAGAACAGCATGGCGTTCATGCGGAACAGGATGATGCCGGTGATGACTGCCATGGAGATATCCATCACAAGGCTCAGCGCAATGCTGGTAAAGATGGATTTGATGGTGTCTGCGTCCGAGTAACGGGTGGTGATATCACCGGTCTTGCGGGTGGCAAAGAACTTCATGGGCAGATTGAAGATGTGCCCGAAGTAGCCCAGCATCAGCGGGATATCGATCTTGATGGACAGATGGATCAGCACCCATTGCCGTACAAAGCCGATCAGCGTGCTGGTAATGCTGACCACACTGAACACTAAGATCAATGTGACCAGAAGGTTGTTCAGCCCGTAGGGCAGCACCTCGTCCATCAGGATCTTATTGAACATGGAGGACGCGATGCCCAGAATGGTGGTGATCACCGAGCTGAGGATGGCGTAGAAGAACAATTTTTTCTGGGGCAGCAGCAGGTCGATATACCGCTTCATCATGCCGCCCTTTTCAATCTTGCCGCCCTTGAACTCTGAGGTGGGATTCAACAGCAGCAGAACGCCGGTAAAGTTCTTGTAGAACTCGTCTAGACTGATCTTTTTCAGCTCGGTGCCGGGGTCACCGATGATGACGTAATCCTTGCACTTGTGCTTTTTGCCCTTTTTCTCTTCTTCCTTGCGGGCTTCGGAGTCTTGCAGCATGTGCTTGCGGCGCGCGCCGTCGTCCTTGATGGTGGTCTTTTTGAACACCACAACAAAGTGAGCCAGACCCTGATTCGTGATCACCTGTGCAATACAGGGAAGCGAGAAATCGCTCAGGAAGTTTTCGCGGTCCACGCGGACTGCGGCGGTGGTAAAACCAAGTTCATTGGCGGCTTTTTGCAGGCCGACAAGGTTGGTGCCTTTCAGGTCGGTGCCCATCATATCCCGCAGGCGGGTGATGGTCACTTCCTTTTTGTAGTGCAGGCACACCATGGCCAGACAGGCAGCCGCACAGTCGGTGGTATCATGCTGCCGGACGTAGGTATAACGCATAGATGTTTCCTTTTATTCTACAGATTTATTCAAACGACACAAAGCCGCCCTGCCGCCCCGTACTTGCCGCACAAAGCCACCGGCCTGCCTGCTGATTTGACCAACGAAAAAACTGCGCTCCTGCACGGCAGTCGAAACCTGAGCTGTTGTCCTGACCGGGGGAGCGCCTGTCTGCGGATGTGGGAAAGCGATGCAGCTTTTCTACATCTATAAACTTATAAAAGTATACCACATCCACTAGGGTTCTTCAAGGCGATATTCTTTAAGAATCGTAAAGAAAGGGTGAAAAAAGATACATGAAAAACAAAAAAGCGATGGAAAAATATCCATCGCTTTGCTGGCGCCTCTTGCCTGACTCGAACAGGCGACACCCTGATTAACAGTCAGGTGCTCTAACCGACTGAGCTAAAGAGGCATATCAGTGACTGCGAGAAATATTATACCGCAGTCATTGCACTTTTGCAAGCCTTTTTTGCAAAAATGTACGGGGAAATTTGCCGGGAACAAAAAAGCAGCGCAAAAACGCCCGTAGGTGCTTCTGCGCTGCTATAATAAGGATGCTTTTGTAAAATTACTTCAGCTTGCTCTTGGCCTTCATGCGCTGGTCGTGGTTTAGGATCTGCTTGCGGATGCGCAGATTCTCCGGGGTCACCTCCAGCAGCTCGTCCTGAGCCAGGAACTCCAGACAGCCCTCCAGGCTCAGCTTGCTGACGGGGATCAGGCGCAGTGCGTCGTCAGAGCCGGAAGCGCGGGTGTTGGTCAGGTGCTTGGTCTTGCAGACGTTCACGTCCACATCCTCGCCGGAAGCGGTGTAGCCGATGACCATACCCTCGTACACCTTCTCGCCAGCACCGACAAGCAGGGTGCCGCGCTGCTGGGCATTGTACAGACCGTAGGTGACGGCGTCGCCGGTCTCAAAGCTGACCAGAGAGCCGGTGGAGCGGTTGGCAATCATGCCAGCCCAGACATCGTAGCCGTCGAAGATCTGGTTGATGATGCCCTCGCCGTGGGTATCGGTCAGGAACTGGTTGCGGTAGCCGAACAGGCCGCGGCTGGGCATACGGAACTCCAGACGGACACGGTCGGTGCCCAGAGACTCGATCTGCTGCAGCAGAGCCTTGCGCTGACCCAGACCGGTCATGACAGCGCCCTGATACTGGGTGGGCACGTCGATGACAACATGCTCCATAGGCTCGTAGGTCTTGCCGTCGATAACTTTGGTCAGAACGTGCGGGGGAGAGACCTGAAGCTCGTAGCCCTCGCGGCGCATGGTCTCGATCAGGATGGACAGGTGCATCTCACCACGGCCCATGACGCGGAAGGAATCGGTCGTGGGGGAGTCCTCCACCTTCAGAGCAACGTCCTTCAGCAGCTCCTTCTGCAGACGGTCGCGGATCTGGCGGCTGGTGACGTACTTGCCCTCACGGCCTGCCAGCGGGCTGTCGTTGACGGAGAAGGTCATCTCCACGGTGGGGTCGTTGATCTTGACAAAGGGCAGCGGATCGATCTGAGCGGGGCTGCACAGGGTATTGCCGATGGTCACATCCGGCAGACCGGAGAAAGCCACGATATCGCCTGCGGTGATGTTATCACAGGGCTGACGGCCGTTGGCCTGGAAGTCGTACAGCTTGGTCAGGCGGCCGCGCATCTTCAGGTCGGGGTTGTGCCAGTCGCAGACGACAACTTCCTCGCCCACCTTGGCAACGCCGTTCTGGATGCGGCCGATGCCGATGCGGCCCACGAACTCGTTGTAGTCCACAGAGGACACCAGCATCTGGAAGGGAGCCTCGGGGTCGCCCTCCGGCGGCTGGATGGTGTCCAGCAGGGTGTCGAACAGGGGGATCAGGTCGGTGCCGGGCACATCGGGATCAAGGCTTGCAGTGCCCTGACGGCCGCAGCAGAACAGGATGGGGCACTCCAGCTGCTCGTCGGTAGCGCCCAGATCCATCAGCAGATACAGCACCTCGTCGATAACTTCCTTGATGCGGGCATCGGGACGGTCGATCTTGTTGATAGCCACCACAAGGCTCAGGTTCTGCTGCAGAGCTTTCTGCAGCACAAAGCGGGTCTGGGGCATGCAGCCCTCGGCAGCGTCCACCAGCAGCAGCACGCCGTTGACCATCTTCAGCACGCGCTCCACCTCGCCGCCAAAGTCGGCATGGCCCGGGGTATCGACGATGTTGATCTTAACGCCCTTGTAGGTGCAGGAGCAGTTCTTTGCCAGAATGGTGATGCCGCGCTCACGCTCGATATCGCCGCTGTCCATCACGCGCTCGGCCACGGCCTGATTATCGCGGAAAGCGCCGCTCTGACGCAGCAGGGCATCCACCAGCGTGGTCTTGCCGTGGTCAACGTGAGCGATAATGGCAACGTTGCGCAAATCGTTACGAACCATAAATTTCTACCTCTCTATTTAAAAAGACTCATAAAATACGAACGAACGTCATACAAACCTAAGTTTATAACAGAACAGGGTGGTTTGTCAAGATTGTATAAAAATTTTTTCTGCATTTCAGCATTATGCCCGCAAACTTCCCGCAGATTTGTGCGGCGTGTACCTTAAAAATATGCTATACTAAAGCCATAAAACGAACCGGAGGTGTTTTGCATTGAAGCTGACATTTTTAGGCGCGAACCATGAGGTGACCGGCAGCTGCACCATGCTGGAAGCGGCAGGGCAGCGTTTCCTTATCGACTACGGCATGGAGCAGGGCAAGAATGTGTACGAAAACCAGCCCCTGCCCGTAGCCCCCGGCGAGATCGACTTTGTGCTCATCACCCATGCCCATATCGACCATACCGGCCTTTTGCCGCTGCTGGCGCACAACGGCTTCCGGGGCAGGATCTACGCCACCATCCCCACGGTGGAACTGTGCGGCATCATGCTGCGGGACTCGGCGCATATTCAGGAGTTTGAAGCCGAGTGGAAAAACCGCAAGGGCAAGCGCTCCGGCGCAGAGCCGGTAGAGCCCATGTACACCATACAGGATGCCGAAGCCGCCTGCCGCCTGTTCCGGGGCGTGGAGTACGGCAAACGCATCCAGCTTGCCCCGGGCATCGAAGCGCGGTTCGTGGATGTGGGGCACCTGCTGGGCTCTGCCAGCATCGAGCTGTGGATCACCGAGGGCAGCACCACCACAAAGCTGGTGTTCTCCGGCGATATCGGCAATCTGGATCAGCCCATCATAAAAGACCCTACTTATATCCAGCAGGCGGACTATGTGTTCATGGAGTCCACCTACGGCGACCGCAACCACGCCCCCCGGCCGGACTATGTGGCAGAGCTGGCAAAAATTTTGCAGCGCACCTTTGACCGGGGCGGCAACGTGGTAGTGCCCAGCTTTGCGGTGGGACGCACGCAGGAGATGCTGTATTTTCTGCGGGAGATTAAGGAAAAAGGGCTGGTCAGGGGGCACGGCAACTTCCCGGTCTACATCGACAGCCCGCTGGCCACCGAAGCTACCCGTATCTTCCGGGATACAGACCCCGATTGCTTTGACGCCCAGACCCGCGCTCTGCTGGAAAAGGGCATCGACCCCATCAACGTGCCGGGGCTGCGCATCAGCGTGACCAGCGAGGACTCCCGCATGATCAACACCGACCGCACGCCCAAGGTCATTTTGTCTGCCAGCGGAATGTGCGAAGCCGGACGCATCCGCCACCACCTCAAGCACAACCTGTGGCGGCCGGAATGCACCATCCTGTTCGTGGGCTTTCAGGCCGTGGGCACCTTGGGGCGCACCCTCATCGAGGGGGTGGAGTCGGTCAAACTGTTCGGCGAGCCTATCGAGGTGAAGGCGGAGATCTGCCAGCTGACCGGAATGTCCGGCCATGCCGATAAAGACGGCTTGCTGCGTTGGGTGAACGCCTTTACGGAAAAGCCCCGGCGGGTGTTCGTGATCCACGGCGAGGACGAGGTAGAGAACCGCTTTGTGGACACCCTGACCGAACAGGACTTTACCGCCTGTGCGCCCTACAACGGTGCGCAGTGGGCCATCGGTGCCGAGGGTGCAGTCTGCCTGCAGGAGGGTACGAAGGTTCGCGTGGAGCAGAGGACAGGCGAGGGTGCAAACCGCGCTGCTACCGTGTTCCAGCGACTACTCAGCGCCGGGAAGCGCCTGCTGCGGGTCATCGAGCACAACGAGGGCGGTGCAAATAAAGATCTGGCAAAATTTGCCGACCAGATCAACGCCCTGTGCGACAAATGGGACAGGTGATGCGGCGGCGTTTTGCATGAGAATAGGCTGAGAAAAAACGCAGCTGCGTCAAAAGTGGCGGGGTGTGCAGCGCCGCCGAAAAAAGAAGATAGATTTTTGTAAAAAACCGTTGACAAGCGCCCCTCCGGCTGGTATAATAACCCATGTCGTCAGGCACAAAGCCAAATATCTGGGGGTTTAGCTCAGCTGGGAGAGCGCTTGCATGGCATGCAAGAGGTCACCGGTTCGATCCCGGTAATCTCCACCAGAAAGCACCGTACTTCGTAGGAAGTATGGTGCTTTTCTTTTTGCAGGAGCCGATTTTTGGGGGCTGCATTGCTTCGCCTGCACCGTTTTCAGGCTTTTGCAGGCGGTTCCTATACAACCCCCAACTTTTGACATTGCGCTGTTTTCAAAAAGAAAAAGTAAGAGTATAAGAAGTGGTAAAATTGAACGGTTTACGCAGGCTACAAGAGTGGAAAACTTGATGATCTGTTGTGCCATGCTAAAATATACAAAAAATGGATGATTTTTTGTTAAAATTGTTAGTTGACTGATTGAAACGACAAAATTTAAAAATTTGGTATGGCAATTGTGTCCAGAGCGTGCTATAATAAGTTTTGACGCGATTGTTGCACCCAATTGAGCGCGCGCGTCCCCGCATTCCGTGTGCATACAGCAAGGACGTGGTGCGCGGTTGCCACGGGCAAAAACTTCCTGCCCTGAGCAATAGAATATTTGAGTGGAGGATAAACAAATGAATCTCATCAAGTGTGAAAAGCTCGAGAAGAGCATGGCAGAACTGCAGTTCTCCATCGACGCAGAGACCTTCAAGAAGGCTGTTGCCGATGTTTTCAAAAAAGAGGGCAAGAAGTACCCTGTGCAGGGCTTCCGTAAGGGCAAGGCTCCCAAGGCTTTGATCGAGAAGATGTACGGCGCAGACGTCTTTACCTACGATGCCATCAACGAGCTGTTCCCGGAGGCTTTTGAGGCTGCCGTTAAGGAAGCCGGCGTGGAGCCCGTGGGCCGTCCTGAGGTCACCGTGGATTCTGCCAGCGAGGCAGAGGGCGCTACCCTGACCGTTAAGGTCGCTGTGAAGCCTGAGATCAAGGTTGGCAGCTACAATGGTCTGACCGTGGAAAAGACTGTCCATACTGTTACCGACGAGGCTGTGGACGCTGAGCTGAAGCGTGTGCAGGAGCGCAACGCCCGTGAGCTGACCCGTGAGGGCGCTGCTCAGGATGGCGATATCGCTGATATCGACTTCGAGGGCTTTGTGGACGGTGTCGCATTCGAGGGCGGCAAGGCTGAGCACTACAACCTGACTCTGGGCAGCGGCAGCTTCATCCCCGGCTTTGAGGAGCAGGTCGTTGGCCACTCCGCCGGCGAGGAGTTCGACGTGAACGTCACCTTCCCCACCGAGTATCAGGCTGCTGAGCTGGCTGGCAAGGCTGCTGTCTTTAAGATCAAGCTGCACGAGGTCAAGTACAAGGAGCTGCCCGCTCTGGATGACGAGCTGGCAAAGGACTGCTCCGAGTACGACACTCTGGACGAGTTCAAGGCTTCCATCCGCAAGAACAACCAGGAGCAGCTGGACAAGCAGGACGATCTGGCTGTCGAGAATGCTCTGGTCGATCAGGTCATCGAGAGCATGGAGGGCGAGATCCCTCAGGCTATGTACGATGTCCGCATGGACGAGATGGTCAACGACTTTGCTTTCCGTGTGGAGCAGCAGGGTCTGCGTCTGGAGGACTACCTGAAGTATATGGGTCAGTCCATGGAGCAGTTCCGCGCCGCTTTCATGCCGCAGGCTGAGAAGCAGGTCAAGATCGGTCTGGCTCTGGAGGCTGTTGCTGCTGCTGAGCACATCGAGGCTTCCGAGGACGAGATCAATGCCGAGATCAAGCGCATTGCTGACCAGTACAAGATGGAAGAGGACAAGGTGCGTGAGCTGATCAACATTGAGGATCTGAAGCAGGATCTGGCTCGCACCAAGGCCATCGACTTCATCAAGAGCCACGCCAACATCGTGGAGAAGCCCGCAGAGGCTGAGAAGGCTGCTGACGCTGAGTAATCAGTGCCGGGCCCTGTAAAGCGCCGCAGGCGTTTTATCAAAGGTTGTTAAAATTGACCGGTACGGCTGAACTTTACAGGGGACCCGTATCGGTCAATTTTGCCAATAAACTTAAACCATTTCAGGAGGCGAACTTTATGAGTTTTGTTCCTTACGTTGTCGAGCAGTCGGCGCACGGAGAGCGTTCCTACGATATTTTCTCTCGTCTGCTGAACGATCGCATCATCGTGCTGAGCGAGGATGTCAACGATACCACCGCAAGCCTTGTGGTGGCGCAGCTGCTGTATCTGGAAGGGCAGGACCCGGATAAGGACATCAGCCTGTATATCAACAGCCCCGGCGGCTCTATCAGTGCCGGTATGGCCATCCACGACACCATGCAGTATATTAAGTGCGATGTTTCCACCATCTGCATGGGCATGGCCGCCTCTATGGGTGCATTTCTGCTGGCAAGCGGCACCAAGGGCAAGCGCTTTGCGCTGCCCAACGCCGAGATCATGATCCACCAGCCGCTGATCGGCGGTCAGGGCGGCGGCCTTTCCGGCCAGACCACGGATATCAAGATCCATGCTGAGCACATGGTCTATATCCGCGATAAGATGAACCGGATGCTCAGCGAGTACACCGGCCAGCCGCTGGAAAAGATCCAGCAGGACACCGAGCGCGACAACTACCTTACCGCGCAGCAGGCAAAGGAATACGGCCTGATCGATGAGGTCATTGCCCACCGGTAAACCGCTATAATCTATCCAGGATAAGGAAAAACAGCTATGGCAAATAACAATTCCGGCAAAAACGAAAAGGATCTGGTTTGCAGCTTTTGCGGCAAGCATCAGGACGAAGTGGAGCGCATGATCATTGGCCCCGGGGTCAATATCTGCAGCGAGTGCATCGGCCTGTGCCACGATCTGCTCTCTGACAAGCCGGATCAGCCCAAAAGCGCCCGTCCGGGACGCGGCAACGCAAGCCGCGCCCATGTCCAGCCCGCTGCCGCAGATCTGGATATCAACATTATGACCCCGGCCGAGATCAAGGAAGGTCTGGATCAGTATGTCATCGGTCAGGACGAGGCAAAGCGTGTGCTGTCCGTTTCGGTCTACAACCACTATAAGCGCATCCTCAGCGGCAAGGGCGGCGATGTGGAGCTGCAAAAGTCCAACGTGCTGCTGCTGGGTCCCTCCGGCGTGGGCAAGACCCTGCTGGCGCAGACGCTGGCAAAGATGCTGGGCGTGCCCTTCGCCATTGCGGATGCCACCACCCTTACCGAGGCCGGTTATGTGGGCGAGGACGTGGAAAACATTCTGCTCAAGCTGATCCAGGCGGCAGATTTTGATGTGCAGAAGGCACAGATCGGCATCATCTACATTGATGAGATCGACAAGATCACCCGCAAGAGCGAAAACCCCTCCATCACCCGCGATGTGGGTGGCGAGGGCGTGCAGCAGGCACTGCTGAAGATCTTGGAAGGCACTGTCAGCAACGTGCCGCCGCAGGGCGGTCGCAAGCACCCGCAGCAGGAGTTCATCCAGATCGACACCACCAACATCCTGTTCATCTGCGGTGGTGCCTTTGATGGTCTGGATAAGTATATTCTGCGCCGCACCGATAAGTCCGCGCTGGGCTTCGGCAGTGCGCTGAAGGATAACTCCACCGAGGCCGAGCGTGCCCTGCTGCGCAAGGTAGAGCCCCATGATCTGGTCAAGTTCGGCCTGATCCCGGAGCTGATCGGCCGTCTGCCGGTCATCACCGTACTGGACGATCTGGACGAGGATGCACTGGTGCGTGTGCTCAAGGAGCCCCGCAATAGTCTGGTCAAGCAGTATAAAGAGCTGCTGGGCATGGATAACGTGGAGCTTACCTTCACGGACGAAGCACTGCACGCCATTGCCCGCAAGACCATCGAGCGCAAGACCGGTGCCCGTGGTCTGCGCAGCGTGATGGAAAGCATTCTGCTGCCCATCATGTACGAGGTGCCCAGCGATGCCACCATCATCCGCGTGACCGTGGACGAGGACACCGTGGAGGGCGGCGAGGCACATCTGGAATATGGTGCTGTGCGCAAACGCTATAAAAATCAGGTCGCTCTGAGCTGACGGCATTGTCGCACAGCAGGGGAGCGTACCCGCCTAAAAGCCCTGTTTCAAAAGCTTTTTGCTTTTGGCAGGGCTTTTTGCTTTCAAATTCTTGTTTCTGACAGGAAAATGTACTATAATAGTAAAGTGTGGAACGTGCGGCGTGTGCTCTCTGGCAGGGGCATACCGCAAAAGACGAGCCATATAACTGGGTAATAGGAAGTACTATAAAGGAGTGTGTTTTCAATGGCAAATTATCACGAGATGGATCGCGATGCGCTGACCGCTGAAAAGGCAGCGCTGGAGCAGGAATACAAGCAGTTTCAGGCAAAGGGTCTGAAGCTGAATATGGCACGCGGCAAGCCCGGCCCCCACCAGATGGATCTGGCAATGGATCTGCTGAAGATGACCGACTACACCACGGATGCAGGCACCGATGCCCGCAACTACGGCGAGCTGGAGGGTCTGCATGAGGCGCGCGCCCTGTTTGCAGATGTGTTCGGCGTAAAGCCCAACGAGGTGTTCGTGGGCGGCAACTCCAGCCTGCAGCTGATGTATAACCTCATCAACATCGGCTATGTGTTCGGCTTCCCGGAGTCTCCCTGCCCCTGGTCTCAGGTGGAGAAGCGCAAGTTCCTCTGCCCGGTGCCCGGCTATGACCGTCACTTTGCCATCACTGAGGAGTTCGGCTTTGAGCTCATCAGCGTGCCCATGACCCCCAACGGCCCCGATATGGACGTTGTGGAAAAGCTGGTGGCAGAGGATGATACCATCAAGGGTATCTGGTGCGTGCCGCAGTACTCCAACCCCGATGGCTACACCTACAGCGATGAGACCATCGAGCGCTTTGCAAAGATGAAGACCGCCGCCCCGGATTTCAAGATTTTCTGGGATGAGGCATACATCGTCCATCACCTGACCGAGGAGATCATTGAGACCCCCGTGCTGCTGAACGTGAGCAAGAAGTACGGCACGCAGGATCGCGTGTTCATGTTCACCTCCACCAGCAAGATCACCTTCCCGGGTGCCGGCGTTTCTGCCATTGCCTGCAGCGACAACAGCATGAAGTATATGTGCAAGCGCTTTGCGGTGATGATCATCAGCTACGATAAGATGAACCAGCTGCGCCACGTCCGCTTCCTGAAGAACAAGGAGGGCGTTCTGGCACACATGGCAAAGCATCGCCGCCGTCTGGTGCCCTGCTTCGATGCCGTCAAGACCGCTTTTGCCGCCAACCTCACCCCCTGTGGCGATATTGCCCACTGGACCAACCCCAAGGGCGGCTACTTCATCAGCCTGTATGTCATGCCCGGCTGCGCCAAGCGTGTGGCAGACCTGTGCAAGAACGCAGGTCTGGTGCTGACCGGCGCAGGCTCTGCCTATCCGTACCATAAGGACCCGCAGGACTCGCACCTGCGCATCGCACCCACTTATCCCAGTCTGGACGAGGTGGAGACCGCTTCCGAGCTGCTGTGCGTCTGCGTGCGTCTGGCTGTTGTGGAAAAGCTGCTGGCTGACATGGCCTAAGGCTTGAAATAATTTGTATATTCTCCTCTGCGGGGCTCTTTGCAGGGCTGGCAGGGGAGTTTTATCACAGAAAGGTCGGCACGACGGCTGCTCTGTGAGGAGAGGAACCGTCGGCAAAACTTGCGGTTCACAACAAAAACGGCTGCGGCTGCACAGCCGCCGCTTTTGGAGGTTCCCTGATTTATGAAAACAAAAGGCAAAGCTTGGCAGCTGGTCGTTACCGCGCTGCTGATCGTTGTATTTGTCTACACCGCCTTTTTTGGCGTGGCGGCAAAATACGGCGATGTGACCACCACCTATATCAAAGGTGCAAAGGATATCCGCTTTGGTGTGGATATCAAGGGCGGCGTCAACGTCACCTTTGTGCCCTCGGATGGCTACGATGCCACGGACGAGCAGCTGGATGCCGCCCGTCTGGTCATCGAGAACCGTCTGGTTGCCCTGAACGTGACCGACTACGAGCTGTATGTGGACAACAACTCCGACAGCCTGATTTTGGAGTTCCCGTGGCAGTCCGGCGAGACGGATTTTGACCCCGAGTCTGCTATTCAGGAAATCGGCACCACCGCCTACCTGACCTTCCGTGAGGGAGCCAGCAAGGACGGCGAGCTGATTTTGGACGGCTCCATGGTCGAAAGTGCTTCGGCACAGTACGGTGCTGTGAGCAACGGCGGCAGTGCTGAGTATTACGTTGCCCTCAAGTTCACCACCGAGGGTGCCAAGGCCTTTGGCGATGCCACCACCAAGCTGGCTGCCGATAAGGGCAGCATCAGCATCTGGCTGGACGACGAGAACGTAAGCACCGCTACCGTCAACACCGCCATCACCGACGGACAGGCCATCATCACCAGCTCGGCCTCCAACCCCTTTACGCAGGATGCCGTGGTCAAGATGGCACGCCAGATCAACTCCGGTGCACTGCCCTTTGCCCTGAGCGTGGACAGCTATTCCACTGTGAGCCCCAGTCTGGGTGAAAACAGCCTTGGCGCCATGGTGCTGGCCGGCTTGATCGCCTTTGCCCTCATCGTGGTGTTCATGACGGTGCTGTACCGTCTGCCGGGCTTTCTGGCATGCATCGCACTGGCCGGTCAGGTGGCGGCTACGCTGGCCTTTGTGTCCGGCTACTTCCCGGTGTTTGAAAGCTTTACCCTGACCCTGCCCGGTATCGCAGGTATCATTCTGGCCATCGGCATGGGCGTGGATGCCAATGTCATCACCGCCGAGCGCATCAAGGAAGAGCTGAAAAACGGCAAATCTCTGGATGGTGCTCTGAAGAGCGGTTTTGCCCGCGGTCTGACCCCCATCATTGACGGCAACGTGACCATCGTGATCGTAGCCATCGTGCTGATGGGTGCTTTCGGCCCCTCGGACGGTCTGTTCGCCAAGGCACTGCACTTTGTGTTCTTTGCCTTCGGCCCCTCTACCGCAGGCACCATCTATGCCTTCGGCTATACGCTGCTTACCGGCGTACTGCTGAACTTTGTGTTCGGTGTGTTTGCTACCCGTGTCATGATCCGCGGCGCAGCCTCTATCAAGGCACTGCGCAACCCGTGGCTGTACGGCGCTGCAAAGCCCGGGCAGGAGAAGGCTGAAAAGAAGCCGGTGGATTTCGTAGCCCTGCGCAAAAAGTTCCTCACCTTCTCTGCCTGTCTGATGGCAGCGATCCTGCTGTGCGCCGCAGTGTTCGGTGTACATCTGGATACTGAGTTCACCGGTGGTGCTATGATCACCCTGTCCTATGAGGGCAGCTTTGATCAGTCCGCAGTGCAAAAGACCGCCGCTGCAGCACTGGAAAACACTGGCCTGACTTTGCAGACCGGCGAGAACATAGCCACCGGCGACCAGACCCTGAAGATCTCCATGCCCGGCACCGAGACCGTGACCACCGAGCAGGTGGAGAACCTGTTGGACTCCCTGAACGAGACCTACCCGGATAACCAGTTTGCCCAGCTGTCCCTGAGTAACGTCAGCGCAGCTATGGGCACCAAGTTCCTGCAGAAGAGCTTGGTGGCAGTGTTGTTTGCACTGGTGCTCATTCTGCTGTATATTGCCCTGCGCTTCAAGAACATCGGCGGCCTGACCGGCGGCATGATGGCAGTGCTGGCGCTGGTCAACGACCTGATGGTGGTGTTCGGCACCTTTGTGCTGCTGCGCACTGCGCTGGATGGCAACTTTATCGCCGCCATGCTGACTATCCTCGGCTACTCCATCAACGATACCGTTGTGGTGTACGACCGCATCCGCGAGAACCGCGCCCTTATAGGCAAGAAGGGCAGCTTTGAGGAGTTGGTCAACCAGTCGGTCAACCAGTCTGCCCGTCGTACCCTAATCACCACCATCACCACTGTGATGGCACTGGGCGTGATGTGCATCGTGGCAAAGCTCTACGGTCTGGACAGCATCTTCACCTTTGCGTTCCCGCTGATGATGGGTATGATCAGCGGTGTGTACACCTCTCTGTGCGTTTCTACCTCGGCATGGGTGCTGTGGAGCGAGCGCAGCAAAAAGAAAAACTGAGGCGGAGGAACGAACGATGAAGTGCCCTTATTGCGGCGCGGAGGAATCCAAGGTGATCGACTCCCGCCCTACAGAAGATAACGAGCGTATCCGCCGCCGCCGCGAGTGCCTGAACTGCCACATGCGTTTTACCACCTACGAGGTAGTGGAAACAGTGCCGCTGGTGGTCATCAAAAAGGACAACTCCCGCGAGCCTTTTGACCGACAGAAGCTGCTTAACGCCATGCTGCGCGCCTGCGCAAAGCGTCCTGTCAGCTACGAAGCGCTGGAGCACGCCGTCAGCAGCATTGAGCAGTCCCTGTTCAGCTCCTACGACCGCGAGATTCCCAGTGTGCGCATTGGCGAGCTGACCATGCAGGAGCTGAAAAAGATCGACGAGGTGGCGTATATCCGCTTTGCCTCGGTCTACCGTCAGTTTGCGGACGTGGAAAGTTTCCTTGAGGAACTGAAAAAGCTTGTGGGAGACCGCGGAGACCGCAAGGAAAAACAGTAAAATGCAACCTGAAGGGGCTGCTGCACGAAATGATGTGCAGCAGCCCCTTTTTTGTGCGCGTATCTGGTGGTGCCGCAAAGTTTCGTCGGTCTTTTTATTTGCGACTGTTTGTGTTATACTTATTCTGATTTATTATCAGGAGGATCTAACGTGGAGGATTACCGCACCGTCCGGGGCACGGCTACCGGCGAATATGAAGAGAAAAAAAGCCGCTTTATCGCGCAGCTCTCCTTTGCCGACAGTGAGGAAACTGCGGTAGCTTTTTTGGAGCAGGTGCGGGCGGCTAACCGCACCGCGCGGCACAATGTTTACGCCTACCGCCTGCGGGCGGGCAACCGCGAGCGCTATTCGGATGACGGCGAGCCGGCAAAGACCGCCGGCACGCCCGCGCTGGAAGTGCTGCAGCACAGCGGCCTGACCGACCTGATTGTGGTGGTCACCCGGTATTTTGGCGGGGTGCTGCTGGGTACCGGCGGCTTGGTGCGCGCCTACACCACCGCCACCGCCCGCGCACTGGAAAACGCCGAGGTCGTCACGGTGCGCAGCGTGGTGGAATTGCAGGTGACCGTGGACTACGCCCTTTACGAGCGTGCATCTCTGCTTATTGATGCCGCCGGGGCAAAGCAGGCACCGCCGGAGTTTACGGATCGCGTCACCCTGCGCTGGCAGATGCCGGAGCACACCGAAGCTCCGCTGCTGGAACAGCTGCGGGAACTGACCCGGGGCAGTGCGCAGGTAACGGTGTCCGACCCGTTCTACGCACCATTTTAAAAAATAAAGTCTTTTTTGTAAACCGACACGGAACTTCCCCCTTCGACACTGCCGATGTGCTACAATTGCCGCAGCGCAGCAATTGGGATCGGCTGCGTGCAGAGGGGAGGGGAGAAGCCCAAAAAACAAAAGGAGGATCTGTATGGATGTGCGCCGGAGAACCGAAGAAATCGAGCACCTTACCTTTGCACCGTGGGCGACCTTCAGCGATGCAAGCCGTGGCAGAGCCGTACCGGAACCGCAGGACCCGCTGCGCCCGGTGTTCCAGCGGGATCGTGACCGGGTGCTGCACTGCAAGGCCTTCCGGCGTCTCAAGCAGAAAACACAGGTGTTCCTTTCGCCGGAAGGCGACCTGTACCGCACCCGGCTGACCCATACACTGGAGGTCTCGCAGATCGCCCGCACCATCGCCCGCGGTCTGCGCCTGAACGAAGATCTGACCGAAGCCATCAGCCTTGCGCATGATCTGGGGCATACTCCCTTTGGTCATGCGGGCGAAAAGGCACTGAACGACCTCTGCCCGGACGGCTTTCACCATTATATGCAGAGCCTGCGTGTGGTGGACCGGCTGGAAAAGGACGGCGCGGGGCTTAACCTGACATGGGAAGTGCGCAACGGCATCGTTACCCACACCAAGGGCACATGGGCAGCCACCCCGGAAGGGCGCATCGTGCGTCTGGCAGATCAGATCGCCTTTGTCAACCACGATATCGAGGACGCCGTGCGCGCTGGTGTGCTGGACGCTGCCACTCTGCCCAAGGACTGCACGGCGGTGCTGGGACAGACCAAGTCCGCCCGTATCACCACCATGATCAACAGCATCCTCACCCACAGTGAGGGGGATGTCCGCATGGGTACGGAGGAATACGAGGCGTTTCTCGCTTTGCGGGATTTCATGTACGCCACCGTGTATGTGGACAAAAACGCCAAGCGCGAGGAGCAGAAGGTGGACAAGCTCATTGCCGAGCTGTACGAATACTACCTGACCCATGTGGATCAGATGTCCAACTTTTATGTGCAGCTGGCCTATCAGGAGGGACGGGAGCGCGCCGTCACCGACTATATCAGCGGTATGAGTGATGAGTTTGCCATCCGCACCTTTGAAGAACTGTTCGTGCCCCAGAAATGGCACGTCCTTTAAAACTGGAGAGGTCGTTTAAAACAACATGATCCCACACGAATACATCGAGGAGCTCACCCGCCGCACCGACATCGTGGAGCTGGTGGGCAGCTATGTGCAGCTCAAGCGCAAGGGGCGGCTGTACGGCGGTCTGTGCCCCTTTCACAGCGAAAAAACGCCGTCTTTCTATGTGTACCCTGACACCCAAAGCTTTTACTGTTTCGGTTGCCAGGCAGCCGGAGATGCCATCAGCTTTGTCAAAAAGATCAACAATATCAGCAGCGGCGAAGCCATTAAGATGCTGGCTTCCCGCGCCGGTATGCCGGAACCGCAGGAGGACGATAAGACCGGGCGTCTGCGCAGCCGGGTGCTTTCCATGAACAAGGAAGCCGCCCGCTTCTTCCACGCCTGCCTGAACTCTACCGTGGAGGAGGCGCGGCAGGCGCGCGCTTACTGGCGGCGGCGCGGGCTGGACGATAAGACCATCGTTCGGTTCGGGCTGGGCTATGCCCCCAACGACGGGCAGGCGCTGTACCAGTACCTGCGGGATAAGGGTTACAACCAGCAGGAACTGGACGCCAGCGGCCTGTTCAAGCGCAGCCAATCCGGGCGCATTTACTGCCTGTTCTGGAAGCGTGTCATGACCCCCATCTTTGACCTGCGCGGCAACATCATTGCCTTTGGTGGGCGCGTGATGGACGATTCCAAGCCCAAATACGTCAACAGCCCGGAAACGCTGGTCTATCACAAATCCGAGACGGTGTTTGCCATGCAGATCGCAAAGCGCAGCGCTTCCCGGCGGTTCGTGCTGTGCGAGGGCTACATGGACGTCATCAGTATGCATCAGGCGGGCATCGACACTGCCGTCTGCGCCTGCGGCACCGCCCTGACCCCCGGTCAGGTGCGCATCATCAGCGAGTATGCCGACGAGGTCATTTTGAGCTATGACTCGGACGAGGCCGGCCAGAAAGCGACTCTGCGCTCACTGGAACTGTTCCGCAACAGCCCGGTAAAAGTGGGTGTGTTGCAGATCCCCGGCGCAAAGGACCCAGACGAGTATATCAAAAAATACGGCCCGGAGCGCTTTCAGGCGCTTCTGGATGGGGTGGGCAACGCGCTGGATTTCCGGCTCAAGCGTCTGCGGGATCAGTACGATCTTTCGCAGGACGCGCAGCGGCTGCAATATGTAAAGGAAGCCGTGGAGATGTTGGCTGAGCGCTCCAACCCCACCGAGCAGGAGGTGTACGCTGGGCGGCTGGCAGAGGAGACCAACATTTCCAAGACCGCTATTCTGGCGCAGCTGGGCACCGCAGCAAAGCGGGCGGGCGGCAAGTACCGCCGGGAGAAAAACCGTGAGCGGCTGCACTCTGGTGAGATGGATCAGATCAAGGTACCTTACAGCGCAGGCGGCAGTCAGGCGCTGGGCATTGCCAGCGCCCAGCAGCGGCTGCTGGCAGCCATCCTGCGGGAACCGCGCTATCTGGAACTGGTCAAACAGCAGCTGACGGCGGAGCAATTCATCCAGCCGCAGCAGAAGGAACTATATGAAGCAATGCTCAATTGCAGCCGGGAGGGCGTGGAGCTCAGCCTGACTGCACTGCGGGCATTTGCAAGCGAAGAAGCATTGAATGAACTGAGCCGACTTGCGGCACAATACAGCGATGTGAACTGCACCCCGGAGGATATCCATCTGTACCTGGACAGAATCGCCCGGGGAATGCCGGTTGCAAGCAAAGCTGCTGCAATGTCCGGCGATGAGATCACACAGTATCTTCAGTCGATGCGCGAAAAAAAGCAGGGGACGCTGCCCGAACAAGACTGATCCCTGTTTTCCCTCCGGCTGGAGCTGGAGAGAAAAGGAGCAGGAATCATGCAGAAATTGTCGCAAACGGAAGAACTTGCCCGCAGCCTTGCCGCAAAGGCTCACCGTCACACCCTGACCCCGGAGCAGATCAGCCGCGCCATGGAGGAAACGGATTTCGATGTTGCACAGCTGGACGAGCTTTACGCCGCGCTGGAGCAGCGGGGCGTCCATCTGGCAGAGGAAGAGCCTGCCGAGCTGCCCGTGCTGGACGATGCCCAGATCGGCAGGCTGGAGAATGAGCTGTCCTCGGAGGGAGTGGCGCTGGATGACCCGGTCAAGACCTATTTAAAGGAGATCGGTCGGGTGCCGCTGCTGACCGCCGGACAGGAGATGGCACTGGCAAAGGCCGCCCGGGCAGGGGATGCAGAGGCGCGCCGCTCCCTGAGCGAGGCGAACCTGCGGTTGGTGGTGTCGGTAGCCAAGCGCTACGCCGGGCGGGGACTGCCTTTTCTGGATCTGATTCAAGAGGGCAATCTTGGCCTGATGAAGGCGGCGGAAAAGTTCGAGCCGGAGCGTGGCTTCAAGTTCTCTACCTACGCGACCTGGTGGATCCGGCAGTCCATCACCCGCGCCATTGCGGATCAGGGGCGCACCATCCGTATCCCGGTGCATCTGGTGGAGAGCATCAACCGGGTCAAGAAAACGGCGGGCGACCTGCTGCACAAAAACGGGCGAGAGCCCACCGTGGAGGAGATCGCAGCCGCGCTGGATATGGAACCGGACAAGGTGCGGGAGTTGCTGCAATTATCGCAGGAGCCCATCAGTCTGGAAACGCCGGTGGGGGAGGAAGAGGACGCCCATCTGGAGGACTTTATTCAGGACGAGGATGCCGGTGTCCCGGTGGATGAAGCCGGGCGTCAGCTGCTGCGGCGGGAACTGCTGCACGTCCTCAAAAGCCTGACGCCCCGGGAGGAACGGGTCATCACCCTGCGCTTTGGTCTGGAGGATGGCCGTGCCCGCACACTGGAAGAGCTGGGCAAGGAGTTCAACGTGACCCGGGAACGGGTGCGTCAAATCGAAGCAAAGGCACTGCGCAAGCTGCGCCACCCCAGCCGCGCGAAGCTGCTGCGGGACTATCTGGACGAGTGAGCATTCTATATTATTATAGGACGAGGCTGCTGCACAGCATATTGTGCGGCGGCCTTTTCTATTGAGAAATACAAAAGTCACACTTCCGGGCGCAAGAGCAAAGATAGACAAATTGCACAAGAGGATTATGAACAGGAACGTGCAAAATAAAAAAATCAAGTACTTGGAAAGCAAACAGCTACACGCTGCCGGGCGTGCGAAAACAAAATGAAAATTAAATTTATTTCGGCAAAAAACTGAAAAATGGCTTGACAACAGGGATTTTCGGGTGTATACTGCATTAGTATCACATAATGGACTAGTGCGCCAAAAAAGGAACTGCGATGGCTGCCGCTTGAGGGGGCAACTCCAAAAGTTTGTGCAAAACGCCGGAACGTTCCACAAGACGCGGGTCGAATTATGTGTGTCTGCTCAAATTTGACCCGTGTATACGACATCCCGTAGAATATAAAAGTAAGGAGTGGTTGATTTTATGATGAAAGTCAAGCCCGTTAAGCTCGGCAAAACCGAGCGCATGAGCTTCTCCCACATCGACGAAGTCATCAGTATGCCGAACCTGATCGAGGTGCAGAAGAACTCGTATCAGTGGTTTTTGGATGAAGGCCTGAAGGAGGTCTTTCACGATATCGGCACCATTGAGGACTACACCGGCAATCTGGCACTGAGCTTTGTGGACTTCCGGCTGGATAAGGAGCCGAAGTACAGCATTAAGGAGTGCAAGGAGCGCGACGTTACCTATGCAGCCCCCCTGCGAGTCACCGCCCGTCTGCTGAACAAGGAGACCGGCGAGGTGAAGGATCAGGAAATCTTCATGGGCGACTTCCCCCTGATGACCGACGCAGGCACCTTTGTCATCAACGGTGCCGAGCGTGCGATCGTCAGCCAGCTGGTCCGCTCTCCCGGTGTGTTCTACGGTCATGCCAAGGATAAGGTCGGTAACGACCTGTACAGCGCCACCATGAACCCCAACCGTGGTGCATGGCTGGAGTACGAGACCGATGCCGCCAACGTGTTCTATGTCCGTATCGACAAGAACCGCAAACTGCCCGTCACCGTGCTGTGCCGTGCACTGGGCCTGTCCACCAACGAGGATATCCTGAACTACTTCGGCGAGGACGAGCGCATTCTGGCCACGCTGGAAAAGGATACCACCAAGAACCGCGAGGAAGGCCTGCTGGAAGTCTACCGCAAGCTGCGCCCCGGCGAGCCTCCCACGGTGGAGTCCGCTACCAGCCAGATCGATATGCTGTTCTTCGATCCGCGCCGGTACGACCTGTCCCGTTTCGGCCGCTATAAGATGAACAAAAAGCTGTCTCTGGCACGCCGCATCATGAACCATGTGGCTGCAGAGAACGTGGTGGACCCCTTCACCGGCGA
This sequence comes from uncultured Faecalibacterium sp., assembly GCA_934539245.1. Classification (GTDB taxonomy): domain Bacteria; phylum Bacillota; class Clostridia; order Oscillospirales; family Ruminococcaceae; genus Faecalibacterium. The sequence continues at coordinate 7,252 of CAKTCK010000009.1, read as the reverse complement.
GATCCTGATCGAGGCCGACAAGAAGATCGAGCGCAAGGTGGCCGAGCAGATCGATGCCGCCGGCGTGGATCTGGTCGTGCTGAAGATCGATGATCCCATGCAGGATAAGCCCCACAAGGTCAAGGTCATCACCAACGGCTGCGTGGACGCACAGGCCATTATCGACAACTACTACCCTGCATTCAAGGGCGTGGACGTCAAGGAGTGCGGCATCAACGAGCGCTGCAACCTCAAGGAACTGCGTAAGATCCTTGATAACGCTTCCAGCGCTGAGGAGGTCATGGAGAGCCTGAAGAAGGATCACGACCTGCTCATTGGCCGTACCGTCACCATCGACGATATCCTGTCCTCCATCAACTACCTGAACGATTTGGGCTACGGCATCGGCACCACCGATGATATCGACCATCTGGGCAACCGCCGTATCCGCAGCGTGGGCGAGCTGCTGCAGAACCAGTTCCGCATCGGCTTCTCCCGTATGGAGCGCGTCATCCGTGAGCGCATGACCCTGCAAAGCCAGGATCAGAGCGTCATCACCCCGCAGGCACTGATCAACATCCGTCCTGTGGTGGCAGCTATCAAGGAGTTCTTCGGTTCCTCTCCGCTGTCTCAGTTCATGGACCAGAATAACCCTCTGGCAGAGCTGACCCACAAGCGCCGTCTGTCTGCTCTGGGCCCCGGCGGTCTGAGCCGTGACCGCGCAGGTTTCGAAGTTCGCGACGTTCATTACAGCCACTATGGCCGTATGTGCCCCATCGAGACCCCTGAAGGCCCCAACATCGGTCTGATCTCCTATCTGGCATCCTACGCCAAGATCAACGAATACGGCTTCGTGGAGGCTCCCTACCGCAAGGTCAAGAAGGTCTACGATGAGAACAACAACCTCATTGAGCAGGTCGTCACCGACGAGGTGGAGTATATGACCGCCGATGTGGAGGACGAGTACGTTGTGGCACAGGCCAACGAGCCGCTGGACGAAGGCAAGCACTTCGTCCGTCCCCGCGTGTCTGCCCGCCGCCGCGACGAGATCCTGGAAATCGATGCAGAGAAGGTCGATTACATGGACGTTTCTCCGCGTATGATGGTCTCTGTTGCTACCGCCTGCATCCCCTTCCTGGAGAACGACGACTGTAACCGTGCACTGATGGGCTCTAACATGCAGCGTCAGGCAGTGCCTCTGATGGTCACTCAGCAGCCCATTGTTGCTACCGGTATGGAGTACAAGGCTGCTACCGACTCCGGCACCGCTGTGCTGGCTAAGAGCAACGGCGTTGTGGAGAAGGTCGATGCCGACCACATTGTTGTACGCAACGAGCAGGGCGCTCTGGAGGATTACCCTCTGATCAAGTTTGCCCGCTCCAACGCAGGCACCTGCATCAACCAGCGCCCCATTGTGGAAGTCGGCGAGACTGTCACCACTGGTCAGGTGCTGGCCGATGGCCCCGCAATGCGCAACGGTGAGATCTCTCTGGGTAAGAACGCCCTGATTGGCTTTATGACCTGGGAGGGCTACAACTACGAGGACGCCGTCCTGCTGAACGAGAAGATCGTGCGCGAGGACGTGTACACCTCCATCCATATCGAGGAGTACGAGACCGAGAGCCGCGATACCAAGCTGGGACCCGAAGAGATCACCCGCGATATCCCCAACGTTTCTGAGGATGCCCTGAAGGATCTGGACGAGCGCGGCATCATCCGCATTGGCGCCGAGGTCAAGAGCGGCGATATTCTGGTCGGTAAGGTCACCCCGAAGGGCGAGACCGAGCTGACCGCTGAGGAGCGCCTGCTGCGCGCCATCTTCGGTGAGAAGGCACGCGAGGTGCGCGACACCTCTCTGCGTGTGCCTCACGGCGCATACGGCATCATTGTGGATGTCAAGGTCTTTACCCCGGAGAACAGCGATGAGCTGCAGCCCGGTGTGCGCGAGGTCGTCCGCTGCTATATCGCCCAGAAGCGCAAGATCAGCGTCGGCGATAAGATGGCAGGTCGTCACGGCAACAAGGGTGTCGTTTCCCGCATCCTGCCGCAGGAGGATATGCCCTACCTGCCCGACGGCACTCCGCTGGACATCGTGCTGAACCCGTTGGGCGTGCCTTCCCGTATGAACATCGGTCAGGTGCTGGAAGTCAACCTCGGCTACGCTGCCAAGGCCTGCGGCATCAAGGTCATGACCCCCGTCTTTGACTCTGCTCGTGAGAACGATATCGGCGATACCTTTGATACCGCCCGCGAGATGTGGCACGGCGAGAATGCTCCCGCATATCCCACCAAGCTCCCCAAGATCATGGGCGAGAAGGGCCACATCATCGACTTCTCCAAGATCGAGCTGGATCGTGACGGCAAGACCACCGTTTACGATGGCCGTACCGGTGAAAAGTTCGATAACCGCGTTACCGTTGGTTATATGTACTACCTCAAGCTGCATCACCTGGTCGATGATAAGATCCACGCCCGTTCCACCGGCCCCTACTCTCTGGTCACTCAGCAGCCTCTGGGCGGCAAGGCTCAGTTCGGCGGTCAGCGCTTCGGCGAGATGGAGGTCTGGGCACTGGAAGCTTACGGTGCCGCTTACACCCTGCAGGAAATCCTGACTGTCAAGTCCGATGACGTGGAGGGCCGTGTCAAGACCTACGAGGCTATCGTTAAGGGCGAGCCCATCCCGCAGCCCGGCATCCCCGAGTCCTTCCGCGTTATGCTGAAGGAACTGCAGTCTCTGGGTCTGGACGTGATCGTGCAGGACAAGGACGGCAACGAGATCGACATGCGCCAGAACTTCGACGACGAAGAGACCGGCTTTGATATGCGTGATGTTGCCGGCACCGAGACTGTGGTGCAGGAGAGCGAACTGACCGATTACAACATCAAGGACGCCGATGCAGGTTTCGATGATCCTTCTGTGCTGGAGGATGATAACTCCGGTGCTGAGGCTCCGGCTGCTTCTGACGAAGTAGATTTCTGATCTGGATATTGAACACAGCCTTCGCCCCTTGGCCGCGTGCTGCGGCAGGGGAGAAGCGTCTGTGATCCTGCAACAGAAAAGCCGCCTGTATCATCGAGACAACTAGAGATTAAGAAAGGGTTCGTTTCATGGAAAACAACGTTTTCGATTCCATTAAAATCGGCCTTGCCTCCCCGGAGCAGATCCGCGCTTGGAGCTACGGCGAGGTCAAAAAGCCCGAAACCATCAACTACCGCACCCTGAAGCCGGAGCGTGACGGCCTGTACTGCGAGCGCATTTTTGGACCTACCAAGGACTGGGAGTGCCACTGCGGCAAGTACAAGCGCATCCGTTACAAGGGCAAGGTGTGTGATCGCTGCGGCGTCGAGGTCACTAAGGCCAAGGTTCGCCGTGAGCGTATGGGTCACATCGAGCTGGCCGCTCCTGTGAGCCACATCTGGTACTTCAAGGGCATCCCCAGCCGCATCGGCCTGATGCTGGACATCAGCCCCCGCCTGCTGGAAAAGGTGCTGTACTTTGCAAGCTATATCGTCACCGATCCCGGTCTGACCCCGCTGGACAAGAAGCAGCTGCTGACCGAGAAGGAATACCGCGAAATGTGCGATCGCTACGGCGACGAGTTCGAGGCTGCCATGGGTGCCGAGGCTGTTCAGGCTCTGCTGAAGGAGATCGATCTGGATCAGCTGAGCGCTGAGCTGACCGCTGAGGTGGAGAAGTCCTCCGGCCAGAAGCGCGTGCGCATCCTCAAGCGTCTGGAAGTTGTCGAGGCTTTCCGCATCTCCGGCAACCGTCCCGAGTGGATGGTTATGGACGTGCTGCCCGTGCTGCCGCCTGACCTGCGCCCCATGGTTCAGCTGGACGGCGGCCGCTTCGCCACCTCCGACCTGAACGATCTGTACCGCCGCGTCATCAACCGCAACAACCGTCTGCGCCGTCTGCTGGAGCTGGGCGCTCCCGACATCATCGTGCGCAACGAGAAGCGGATGCTGCAGGAGGCTGTTGACAGCCTGATCGACAACGGCCGCCGCGGCCGCCCGGTCACCGGCCCCAGCAACCGTGCGCTGAAGAGCCTTTCCGACATGCTGAAGGGCAAGCAGGGCCGCTTCCGCCAGAACCTGCTGGGCAAGCGTGTTGACTACTCCGGCCGTTCCGTTATCGTCGTCGGCCCTGAGCTGAAGATGGATCAGTGCGGTCTGCCCAAGGAGATGGCTCTGGAGCTGTTCAAGCCCTTTGTCATGAAGGATCTGGTGGAGAAGGGCATTGCCAATAACATCAAGTCCGCCCGTAAGATGGTCGAGCGCGCAAAGCCCGAAGTCTGGGACAGCCTCGAGACCGTCATTAAGGGTCATCCCGTGCTGCTGAACCGTGCACCTACCCTGCACCGTCTGGGCATTCAGGCCTTCAACCCCGTGCTGGTGGAAGGTCGTGCAGTCAAGCTGCACCCGCTGGCCTGTACCGCATTCAACGCCGACTTCGATGGCGACCAGATGGCAGTCCATCTGCCTCTGAGCGAGGATGCCTGCCGTGAGGCTAAGATGCTGATGCTGGCTTCCGGCAACCTGCTGAAGCCCTCTGACGGCGCACCTGTTACCGTGCCTACGCAGGATATGATCCTGGGCAGCTACTACCTGACCACCGTCCGTGAGAACGACGAGGGCGCAGGCAAGGTGTTCCGTGATGAGAACGAGGCTCTGATGGCTTATGCCGAGCACGTCATCACCCTGCACGCACCCATCAAGGTGCGCCGCACCATGACCATTGACGGCGTGGAACGCACCGGTCTGGTGGATGCCACCGCAGGCCGCATCATCTTCAACAATCCCATCCCCCAGAATCTGGGCTATGTGGATCGTACCGACCCCGAGCACTGGCTGGAGTACGAGGTCAGCTTCCGCGTGACCAAGAAGACCCTGCCCGAGATCATTTCCCGTTGCATGACCCGCAATGGCACCCGCAAGTGTGCTAAGATGCTGGATGCCATCAAGGCACAGGGCTACAAATACTCCACCCTGTCTGCTATCTCCGTGGCTGTGTGCGACGCTGTGATCCCGCCCCAGAAGCAGGAGCTGATCGCCGAGGCTGATAAGGAGATCGCTAAGGTCGGCAAGCTGTTCAACCGTGGTCTGATCTCGGATAACGAGCGTTACAACAAGACCATCGATATCTGGCAGAAGACCACCGATAAGGTCTCCAAGGCTCTGGCAGACAACCTGCCCAAGGACAACGAGATCTATATGATGGCAGACTCCGGTGCCCGTGGTTCTATGAACCAGATCAAGCAGCTGGCCGGTATGCGCGGCCTGCTGGCAAACACCGCCGGTCACACCATCGAGATGCCCATTCGTGCAAACTACCGCGAAGGCCTGAACATTCTGGAATATTTCGTTTCTGCCCGTGGTGCTCGTAAGGGTCTGGCTGATACCGCTCTGCGTACCGCCGACTCCGGTTACCTGACCCGCCGCATGGTCGACGTTTCTCAGGACGTCATCGTCCGCGAGATCGACTGCGGCACCACCGATGGCCTGTGGGTCTCTGAGATCCACGAGGGCAAGGAGAAGATCGAGAGCTTCCGCGAGCGTCTGATCGGCCGTTTTGCCGTGGGCGATGTGGTCAACCCCATCACCGGCAAGGTCATCGTGCCCGAGGGTAAGATGATCGACCTGTACGACGCCAACGAGATCGAGGCCGCCGGTATCACCCGCCTGAAGATCCGCAGCCTGCTGACCTGCCGTGCTAAGACTGGCGTCTGCGCACGCTGCTACGGTTCTGATATGGCCAACGGCGAGCCGGTCCGTCTGGGCGAGTCTGTCGGTGTTATCGCCGCAGAGTCCATCGGCGAGCCCGGTACTCAGCTGACCATGCGTACCTTCCATACCGGCGGTATCGCATCTGCCGAGGATATTACACAGGGTCTGCCCCGTGTTGAGGAGCTGTTCGAGAGCCGCCGTCCCAAGAGCATGGCCATCATGAGCGAGATCTCCGGTGTGGTCTCTCAGGACGACACCAAGAAGAACGTGGTCATCAAGGTCACCGGCAAGGACGAGAACGGCGCAGAGGAAGTCAAGAGCTACTCCATCCCGTTCACCCAGCATTCCCGCGTGATGCCCGGCGACCGTGTGGAGAAGGGCGACATCATCACCCGCGAGGGCGTGCTGTACCCGCAGGATATTCTGGCCATCAAGGGTCTGGAGGACGTGCAGAACTACCTGATCAACGAGGTTCAGAAGGTCTACCGTCTGCAGGGCGTTGAGATCAACGATAAGCATATCGAGGTCATCGTCCGTCAGATGTGCCGCAAGGTGCGCGTGACCGACTCCGGCTCCTCCAACCTGATCGGCGGTGCTCTGGCAAGCCGTCTGGAGGTGGAGAACATCAATGCCGATCTGCAGAAGCGCATTGATGCAGGCGAAGAGGGCCTGAAGCTGGTGGAGTACCAGCAGGTGCTGCTGGGCATCACCAAGGCTGCTCTGGCCAACGACTCCTTCCTGTCTGCCGCATCCTTCCAGGAGACCACCCGCGTGCTGACCGAGGCCGCTATCAAGGGCAAGGTCGACCCGCTGTCCGGTCTGAAGGAGAACGTCATCATCGGTAAGCTGATCCCCGCCGGTACCGGTCTGCCGGAGGTGCGTGAGGATCTGAAGAACCGTGAGGCTGAGCGCGATGCCGAGGTCGCAGCCGAGCTGGCTGCCGCTGCACAGTAAGCGCAGCATCCGTCAGGAACTGATCCGTTAAACAAAGCCGCTCCGTGGGCGAAAGTCTGCGGGGCGGTTTTTGCGTGCAAAAAGCAGCACGACAGGGGAGGAAAAGGCACTTTTTCTGTCGAAAACTGCCCAGAAGAAAAAATCTGGAATAAATACAAAAAAATTTGCAAAAACTGTTGACATCCGGCTGCAAAGCGGGTATTATATAACTGTTGCGCGTCCCTCATGGGGATAGTGCGGCAAAAAAGTCGGAAAGTGCTTCCGATGCTCATCATTAAGAAAGGAGAAACAAAATGCCTACTTTTAACCAGCTTGTACGCAAAGGCCGTGAGGTCCTGACTACCAAGAGCACCGCTCCCGCTCTGCAGAAGACTTATAACTCTCAGAAGAAGCAGTACTCTGATCTGAGCAGCCCCCAGAAGCGTGGTGTCTGCACTGCAGTTCGTACCATGACCCCCAAGAAGCCTAACTCTGCTCTGCGTAAGGTTGCTCGTGTCCGCCTCACGAATGGTATCGAGGTCACCTCTTACATTCCCGGTATCGGCCATAACCTGCAGGAGCACTCCGTCGTGCTGATCCGTGGCGGCCGTGT